>JAQYWF010000194.1 GCA_030145105.1 Desulfosarcina sp. | reverse complement strand
GGGGGAGTGGGGGAGTGGGGGAGTGGGGGAGTGGGGGAAACGGTACCGAGTTTGGGGTAGAATGGTTTTCACCCAATACTCCAGGACTCCAACACTTCATGCTGTTACTTCAAACACTCCATGCACTTTCTAAACAAGATGTTATTGCCCAGCCATTAGGAATTATACCATGAAAAACGTCCTGATTCTTCTTTGTATGGGGTTAAGCCTATTTCTTCTGCTCCCACCCGTATTTGCCGATGATTCCCTCGATCTGCAGCGGGTGGTCGAGTTGCAGCAAAAACAGCTGGAGGAACAGCAACGCCAGATTGACGCACAGCAACGACAGTTGGAAGAACAGCGGACCATGCTGTTAGACATGCAGCAGAAGATTAAGGGATTGACTCAAGTTGCGGCGCCTCCGGAACGACCTGATACCAAAACGGTTGCGGCCAAACCATCGGACGCCTCCTCCCCACGGCGCACGGACACGCAGACCACACGAAGAGATAAAGCGCATCCGCACGAGGAATGGCAAGGCTCTTTCGGTGTGGAATCCCTGAATACCCGGTTCAGGATCGGCGGATTTGCCGAGCTGGATGTGATCCACGACACCGATGCCATCGCCAGCAAAGGCCAGTTTATCACCTCAACCATCCAGACGGGGGATGATGCAGCCAAAGCCGATGGGGCGGACGGGCAAACCAATTTCAGCGTCAGTCCCACCCGGCTGTATGTCGAGACCCGAACGCCCATCCAGCAACACCGGCTGACGACATTTTTATCCATGGATTTTTACGGCGACGCCCTTGGCGTGAGCCCCGATCCACGGATGCGCCAGGCTTATGGTGAACTGAGCGACATTTTCCTCGGTGGGGATCTGTTGGCCGGGCAAGCCTGGACAACCTTTGCCGATCTCGAAGCGTTTCCCAATACCCTGGACTTTCAGGGACCCAACAGTTTTTTTGGCACGCGCCAGCCGCTGGTGCGTTGGACCCGAGGGATTGGCGACGGTCTCAAACTGATGGTTGCCGCGGAAACGCCCGACAATCATATCATCCAGGGAGCCGATTCCCTTACGGCCTGGCCCGATGGCGTGCTCTCCCTGGCTTGGGGCCAGACTCCCGTCCACCTGATGGGTTCCTTTGTCGCGCGTGATCTGCGTGCCAGCCTTAACAACGGACCGACGGAAACGGCCTTCGGCTGGGGGGGCAGTGTCTCCGGCAAGGTGGGGGTGCCGTTTGTCGCTGAAAAGGATTTTATGACCTTTTCGGTTACCTACGGCGAAGGCATTGGCAGTGAATTCAATGACCAGCCGTCCGATGCCGTTTTTGACAGCGCCGGCACGGGCCTCGAAGCCATTCCGGTTTTCGGTTGGTTCGCCAGTTATCAACACTGGTGGAACCGGCAGTTCAATTCGACCGTGGTCTATGGTTTCCTCAAGGCGGACAACCGGGATGTTCAATCGCCGGATTCGTTCAAAAGCTCGCAGTATGCTAGCGGGAATTTCATCTGGATGCCGGATAAACGGTGGCTGCTCGGCATCGAGGGGCTTTGGGGTGAGCGCGAGGACAAAGACGGTGCCGACGGAACCGACTTTCGCACCCAGTTTACGACCCGGTTTTCTTTTTAATGAGCGCAGCGGCAGGGCTGCGGTAGTGTCACTATCGTGACAGCGTATTGGCGGAGTCTTCCGAAATACCGGGCTTATCATGACACCTCCCCCCCATTTTCCCCCCTTTTGGGGGGATGCCGACAAGCATCAAATGCCATACTATGCATCCCAGTTTATCGTCTTATGCGGTGCCGGGTCCAACCTTGATGAACCGGTAAAAAGTCCCATTTCAGATGGTTTTGTAAAAAGCGCCGAGATCAAGGCTTGCGGGCCGCGATAGCAAGCTTGGGCGAGCGAACGGCAAATGGTTATCAATCCTTACGGCGAACATTCATGTTCCATCCCGAGAATACCGCTATCGCGGGTGCCGTAAGCAGCGTACTTATGGGTACTCCGCAGTGACGAGGGATGAAGCGTAACGCAGATATCGGACTTTTTGCGTAAGCATCAACCTTACAGGTTCAAATCGGATGAGCAAAAACAAAAAACTCCTTGTGGGCATGATCGTCTGCGTGACTATTCTAATAGGCTTACTTCTCATCGCTATGCTCATGGTACCGAAGCTGGTCGACTCTGAGACGGTTAAAGAGCGGATTCGCAGCGAATTGTCTGGCAAAGTCGGCGCAGCCGTCGACTTTGACCGCATTGATGTTTCCCTTTTTCCGACCCCCCATTTGTTTTTGATCCAACCGAGCGCAATCTGGCCTCAAACGCTATCCGTGACTGCCGACAAGGTGTCGGTTTTCCCGCAACTATTGCCTCTGCTGCTGGGCCGGGTGAATATCACCCAAACAGACATCCAGCATCCGGAATTGACCGTTACGCTTGAAAAATCCAGAAGTGAAGACGACAGGGCGATCCATCCGGCCGTAATCTCCGAATGGCTTCAACGCATTGCAGCCATGGATGCATCGCAATTGCCGCAACTCAACTGCCAGATTCAAAACGGGCGTGTGACACTCGTTTATGATCAAAAGAAGGTTCTCGTCTACGATCGCCTGAAGGCCAATCTGGCGAGTGGTTCTAAGGAGTTAGCCTTCAACGTTTCAGGCAAGGCCTCCATCGCCGACAGCCTTGATATCTCGGGCCGGATCAATCCCAAGGATTCAACCGGTCAGGCACACATCCGATTGGCGCAGGTCAACGCTCAGTCTGTCTTCAACGCATTTTTCCCGGAAATGCCCATACATGTAAAAAATGCCCGTACAGACATGCGCATCGATGTTGACATGCATGCCCCCGAGGAGGTTCAGGTCGCTGTTGATTTTTCCCTGCCGTCCTTAACACTGGCGCGCAAGGATGAGACGCTGGCGGTCAACGGCGGCGAGTTGACGGGCCGGATCGATTTCAGCAAGGATGGCCTCAAAGCAACCCTCACCAAACTGGATTTGACCAATCCCCGGATAAACTTGTCTGGGAATCTGCTCGCATCTTCCAAGGACGCCCGGATAGCCATACAACTGAAGGGACGCAACATCGATGTCACAGCAACCCGGGAGATGATGCTGTTCCTTGGGGGTCATTTAGATATGGTAGGCCAAATCTTTGACGTGTTAAAATCCGGCCAGATACCGTTGATCACGTTAACGGCTGACAGCACTTCTCTGGCTGATCTTTTCGACCTGAAAAATATGGTCATTCGAGGGCAGGTTGACGCCACCACCGTTCACATCCCACACACCCGTGCGGACGTCAAAAACATCTCGGGAGAGATTGTGATTTCACGCAGCAGTTGGCAGGGCAAGAGGCTTCAGGCACACTTGGGAGATTCGATCTTTTCACAGATTTCCGGCAGTCTGAACCGGGACAACCAGCTTGATCTGGACGTTGGGGCCGACATCGTTGTTCTGGATCAATTGATTCAAGCGCTGAAACGGGTTGATGCGGCCCAGGGCGAAAAAAAGAAACCGACATCCCCATCTCATCCACTGAACGGAGAGATTTGTTTCAAAGCCGACCAATTCAAATTCGGCGAATTCATATGGAATCCCCTGCAGGCCCATATTGCCCTGAAAGACAAGATGACGGAAATCACCCTGGAGAAGGCGCTCCTTTGCGGCATCTCCACGCCGGGCACCCTCAAGCTGACGCCTTCCACGGTTGCCTTCGAGGTTGAACCCCTTGCCAGGGAGCAGGAACTGGAACCCAGTAAAACCTGTTTTGTGGGAGAAGCTTTCAGGGCCGATGGACGGTACCAGTTAAAAGGTCGGATTCAAGGCCAAGGGAGTCCTGAACGCCTGCTTGAAACGACAACCGGTCAGGTGACATTGACGGCTGTGAATGGCCGTATTTATTATGATATTGTTTTATTGAGAGTATTTAAATTCTTAAATACCCTCTCCATATTGACCGGACAGATACCCATCGCGGATATGGAAAAAAAAGGATTCAAATACCACTCCTATCATATGAAGGTCAGGATGCAGAAAGGCAGGATTCTGATCGACGAAGCGGTTTTAAAGGGTGCGCCATTGACCTTGACCGCATCGGGGACACAAGATATCAAAAGCGGGCAGCTTGACCTGAACCTGCTGGCAACCCCGCTGGTCGCCCTGGATCGGCTTTTCGATGAGCTTCCCCTGGCTGGAGGCGTAGTTGAAAGCCTGGATACCATCCCCCTGGGCATAAAAGGGACCGCTGAAAATATTCATATATATCCGCTGGCACCTTCGGCTGTCGGCCTCGAATTGGAAACCCTGATGAAGAAAACAGTCGAAAACCCCATATCCATCCTTGATCCGGGTGGCGGCGCATAAGCTGATAAGCTGAAAGTTGAAACCCTGAACCCAGAACCCAGAGGAGGTTGATTCATGAGTCAGCTGACAGTCATGGGAAGCGTCGCAACTATCCTGCACGTTCTGATTCAAATTGCGCTCGTCATGCGGGTCCTTTTGCGACATCACCGCGAACCGGCTTCGCGGATTGCCTGGATCGTGGTCATCATCGTCATTCCGGTGCTGGGTATCCTGGGTTATCTCCTGCTGGGCGAGACGAACATCGGCCGGCACCGTGTGGAGCGGATGCACAAGGTCCTGTCACGCCTGCCGGACGTGGCCGATGCGCCGGGGATGGACATGGCGATGCTTCAGGCCGAGGTGACGCAGCGTTATGCGCATCTGTTTCAAGCTGGAAAATCGGTCAACGGATTCGATCCCGTCGGCAGCAACCGCGCCCAATTGATGCAGGATTCCAACGCGACCATCACCTCCCTGGTGGCCGACGTCGATGCCGCAACCGACCATGTCCACTTGCTGTTCTACATCTGGCTGCCCGACAACAACGGGTGCAAGGTTGTCGATTCGCTGAAGCGAGCGGCTGCGCGCGGTGTCACCTGCCGGGCCATGGCCGATGGCCTGGGGTCGCGCATGATGATCCACTCGGAACACTGGCCGGCCATGCGAGAGGCCGGTGTCCACCTGGCCAGTGCCCTGCCCATCGGTAATCCCCTGCTGCGGCCGCTGAAAGGGCGTATCGACCTGCGCAATCACCGCAAGATCGTCGTGGTGGACGATCACATCACCTATTGCGGCAGTCAGAACTGTGCCGATCCAGAGTTTCGGATCAAGGCCAAGTATGCCCCCTGGGTGGATGCCATGATGCGCTTTACGGGGCCGATCGCCAGGCAGAACCAATTTTTGTTCGCCAGCGACTGGGAAAGCGAAACCGGTGAAGATATCAGCGATCTGCTCAGGCGCCCCATTCATCCGACCCAGACCGGACTGCCTGCACAGGTGATCGGCACCGGCCCAACGGTTCGTTTTTCGGCCATGCCCGAGATTTTCGAGTCACTGATGTACACTGCCCGGAGCGAGCTGGTCATCACGACGCCGTACTATGTCCCGAACGAATCCATGCAGGCCGGGCTGTGCGCATGCGCCCGGCGCGGTGTCGATACGACCATCGTTTTCCCGGCCAGAAACGACTCATGGGTCGTGGGTGCCGCCAGCCGGAGTTACTACGACGATCTGCTGGCTGCCGGTGTGCGGATATTCGAATACCAGGGCGGCCTGTTGCATACCAAATCCCTGACCCTGGATGCACAAATCACCCTGATCGGCAGTGCGAACATGGACCGGCGAAGTTTCGATCTTAATTACGAAAACAACATTTTATTCTGTGATCGGTCGTTGACCGCCGATATGCGTGAGCGGCAGGAAAACTACATCAGCCGATCCCAATCCGTCACCAAGGAGATGGTAGATGGCTGGACCTGGCGCCAACGACTCTGGAATAACGCCATTGCCATGCTTGGGCCGGTGCTTTGAATCATGACCGATGGTGAGGCGCTGTAAGCAATGTATTCAACCCTTTTCGGGGCTTGCGCATTCATCCGCAAACCGCTGCAAAAGTGATTTGTTCAGGGTTCATGGTTAAGGGGGTTACAGAAATTATCCATAACCAAACAAAGGAGAACATCATGAGTGACCTGGTCGTAATCGGATTTGACGATGAACACACGGCGTTTGAAATGCGCGCGGAACTGGTGAAACTTCAAAAAGAATACCTCATCGAAATGGAGGATGTGGTGGTGGTAACCAAAGATGGCAAGGGCAAGGTCAAACTGCACCAGGCCATGAACCTCACCGCTGCCGGCGCCATGGGCGGGAGTTTCTGGGGAATGCTCATCGGCATGATATTTCTCAACCCGTTGGTCGGTGCCGCGGTGGGTGCCGGGGCCGGGGCGTTGTCCGGCAGGTTGGCCGATGTCGGTATCGATGACAAATTCATGCAGGAACTCGGTGAGACGTTGACCCCGGAGACCTCGGCTCTTTTCGTTCTGGTGCGCAAGGCAACCCCGGACAAGGTGCTGGAAGGACTCAAGAAATTCAAGGGGAAAGTTATCAAGACCTCGCTTACCATCGATAAGGAAGAAGAATTACAGAAAATTTTGGATCAGCAGGATTCGTAAGATGTTTCGCCTCCATCTTCACACCATCATCACCGGTCTGAGGTCAATGAAACCGTTAATATGCGGGAGCATTTTTGGGACCATTCAAGAGGAATAACATGACTGCCAAACAAACGGATAATCTACCCCAAGAAACAGGAATCCGCAATACCTTAAAGCGCTATTCAGGTCCTGACGGCGCCATTATGATCCTGCTGGTGTTGCTCGCCATTTTAGGTATCGGGATCACCGATATTTCACCGCTGTCCAGTCACTGGTACTGGCTGGCAATGGTTGTGGCTACCGGGATTGCCTGTATTGTTATGGAATGGTCCCGCGCCCGCGAAAATGGCCTCAGCGTGACGTCTATCATCGGAAAAGAGGCCTTGAGATGGCTCGGCGTTCTGTTCGCGGTCCAACTGGTTTACTTCCTTTTCCACGCCGGGCGTCTCGACAGTGAAAACACCGGGCTGGTTATCCTCTTAATACTGGCCTTGGCCACTTTTCTGGCCGGACTTCGCCTGGGTTGGCGGCTTTGCGTTCTGGGGGTTATATTTGCCGGCGGTCTGATTCTGGCCACCTATTTAGAAGAATTCCTCTGGATCGTTCTGATCGTGGTGCTGGCAGCCGCGGCAGCCGTGTATTTCATGGCCAGGAAAAAACCTGTTCCCTGAGATCGAAAAGAGAAGTGACATATGCACCAAGCAGCTCAACCAATAAGGTCGACATCACGATCTATGACCTCGACACAATGGCGGACAACGCCACCATTCAGAAAGGCGGACTGCCATCCACTGGCATTTCTTGCGTGATCGTCACCGGCACAGTCGGATGGTAGATTGTAAAACCGTGGATAGAGTACTTCCAGCCCCGCCTGTTCCTGATATGGCGCTGGGCGCTTGATATAATATTCAACTGCATGCAGGAGGGCTAAAAAGTGTCCGAAGTGCAGCCCAAATTGGAAAAAAAGCCGGGTTTTTTTCACGCACCATGCCCATTTTGCAATGGTTGCCCCGCTACTCTAAATCATGGGTATCCGGCGATATCATCGCCGGATTGTCCGTGTGGGCCCTGATGGTGCCTCAGGCCCTGGGGTACGCCGCCATCAGCGGTGTGCCGGTGCAATACGGCCTATACGCCGCCGCCATTTCCCTGATCGTTTACGCTTTTTTTGCCAGCTCGCGGCATGTTGTTACCGGCCCCAGTTCGACTATCGCTGCGGTTACCGGCGCTGCGGTTTTATCGGTTGCCCATGCCGGTTCCAGTGAGGCGATTGCCCTGGTGGCGGCTATCACCATGCTGGCCGGGTTGATTCTGATCATCTTGTCTGTGCTCAAGATGGGCTGGGTTTCTAACTTTCTGGCCGAGAGCGTGCTGACCGGGTTTATTTTCGGGATCGGTATCGATGTGGCCGTCGGTCAATTGAAACACATCACCGGAACGAAAGTCGCCGGTGAAAGTTGCTGGTCAAAACTGGCGCAACTGGCAGAGAGCCTGCCCCAGGCCCATACGACCACCCTGATCGTCGGGATGATTGCCCTGGTGCTCCTCTTTGCGCTCAAGATAATGGCGCCGAAACTTCCGGGCGCCCTGGTGGCGCTGGTGTTGGGCATCGGCGCATCGACGATACTGGACCTGCCCGGGATGGGGGTGGCCGTGGTGGGCAAGATCCCCCAGGGGTTTCCGACCCCGGCAACCCCCGCTATCAGCCTGATCACCAAAAATTTGAATCTTGTCGTGTCCGCCGCGATCTGCGTGGTGCTGGTCGGTTTCTCGGAATCCCTGGCGGCGGCTCGGCAGTATGCGTCCAAGTACCACTACGAAATCGACGTTAACCAGGAGATGCTGGCCCAGGGCATGGCCAATTTAACCGCGGGTATTTTCCAGAGCATCAACGTCGATGGCAGCCTGTCCAAGAGCTCAGTCAATGCGGCTTCCGGCGCTAAGTCGCAGGTGTCTTCGCTGGCCCAAGGGGCTTTGGTCATCCTTACGTTCCTGTTCCTGGCACCACTGTTTGCGAACCTGCCCGAAGCCGTGTTGGGGGCGATCGTCATCCAGGCGGTTGTCTTCGGCTTAATGGACGTCAAGGCGATGAAACGGATCTATCGCCTCAACCGCACCGAATTCTGGGTGGGGATCATCGCCTTGCTGAGCGTGTTGTCCTTCGGCACCTTGCAGGGTGTGATCAACGGCCTTTTGATGTCTCTGGCTGTGCTTGTGGCCAGATCATCCAATCCTGAGATTCCCGTACTGGGGAAGTTGCCCAATACCCATGTGTTTCATCGCCTGGAGAACAGTCCAGACAGTGAAACCTATCCCGGACTGGTCATCATCCGTTTCGATGGCCCCCTGTTCTTCGCCACCGCCAATGCCCTGCGTGACAAGGTCCAGTCCGTGACGCGCGGGTCGGAACCACCGGTAAAAACAATCCTGATCGACATGGAGGGTGTCGACTATGTGGATCTTGAAGGTGCCGATATGCTGGGTGAAATCACTGAGAACATGAAAGGCGCCGGTGTAGCGATTCACCTTGCCCGCGCAAAGCAAGTGGTCATGTCGCTGTTGCAGAAAGTTGGCGTCGACCGGACGATCGGTCACGATCATATTCATGAAAAAATCTTCGACGCCGTCAATTTGATTACCGAAAGGAGTTGACCCGGTGTGTAGGGGCTGGGCTGCTTTCCTTTTTCCCAAGCTGAGCGTTTCCCATTTTGGTTTTATAAAAAATTAATACAAAAAGTATGGTTTTCATGTATGCAAACCTGGCAATTCTGGCTGCAAGCGTTTTTCTC
>JAQYWF010000398.1 GCA_030145105.1 Desulfosarcina sp. | reverse complement strand
GGTGGAAAAAGGTATCACCGGCGGCCAGGTTACCATGAGCGACGAAGTGGAGAATTACCCGGGTTTCACCCACATCAGCGGGGCCGAGCTTTCCATGAAATTCACCCAGCACGCCCAGTCCTATGAATTGGAAATGATTTCGCAGGAGGTGACGACGCTGGACCCGGGGCTGGATCACCATACGGTGAAGTTGGCCAACGGCGATTCGCTGAACGCCCACGCGGTGATACTGGCCACCGGGGGCAGCCCCAAAAAGCTGGATGTGCCCGGAGAGCGGGAATTTTATGGCAAAGGCGTTTCCTATTGTGCCACTTGCGACGGATTCTTTTTCAGGGGCAAAACGGTAGTGGTGGTCGGTGGCGGCGACAGCGCCGCGGAAGAGGCCCTTTATCTGGCCAAGCTGTGCAAAAAGGTCTACATCGCCCATCGCCGGGATGAACTGCGGGCCAGTAAGATTCTCCAGCAGCGGATTTTCGACGACTGCAACATCGAAATGCTGTGGAACACGGTGGTCACGGATATCAGGGCCGGCAGCGATGGCGTGGAGCGCGTGGAACTGAAAGACACTGTGACGGCGGATACCCGGGAACTGGATGTGGATGGGGTGTTCATTTTTATCGGCTTCAACCCCAACAACCAGCTGGTTCCCGCCGGCACCCGCATGAATGCCGACGGCATGGTGGTGACCAACGAAAAGTGTGAAACCAACAGTCCCGGTGTCTATGTAATCGGGGATCTGCGGGAAAAGTTTGCCCGACAGATTGTCCTCTCGGCGGCTGACGGCTGCACGGCCGCTCTGGCCGCCGCCTATTTTGTGGAGGCAAAAAAATCGGTGCAGGGGGACACCTGTGAGCTACCTCCGGATGCGGATGAATGACAGTTTCAAATGCGCCCCATCGGTACCGCCGCAACCGACGCCGTCTTCTGTGCACAGGGCTCTGGACGTTGGGCATTTTTTCGATGATGGCCGCTGGCGGATACGCCTTCGACCGTCCCTCGCCAGCCGGACCGGTCAGGGCGTTGCGTGTCGGGACGTTGGCCCACGATGTGGACGGGCTGTGGAGCGGTGAATCCAAGGAGAAAGGGCCGGACTTTTGCGCGGAGGTGATCTTCAACCGCTCGCTGTTCCCCTTGTTTTCTGCCACGGCATATCCCAACGCAGGGGTCAGCATTAACACACGGGGAGACACCAGCAAGGTGTATGCGGGCTTCCTGCTCCAGTGGGAGCCGAAATCGGCTTTCTTTTTTTCAACGGGATTGGGCTTGGCCCTGCACGACGGCCAGCTGGATACGACTTCGGCCAACCAGAAGGCGCTGGGATCACGGGTGCTGTTCAGGATTCCCATTGAGATCGGCTATGCCGTCAACCATCACCATCGGATTATCCTTGCCTTCGACCATGTCTCCAATGCGGGTCTGGCCTCGCCCAATGAGGGCATGGACACTTTAGGATTGGTATACGAATACCGATATTAACGGAGTCGATGGTCTTTTTTCGACACCGGCCGATTTTTTTATTCAAGGAACAGGGGAATCGACCCATGTTTGAGCTGTTCAGAACGTGGAAGGAACGACATTTCTCCGATCCGCAGCGGGTGATTCTCGGGGTCATGCTGCTGGTAGGCGCGGGGCTGGTCTATTTTCTGGGCAGTCTCCTGGCGCCTGTCTTTATCAGCATCATCATCGCCTATCTGCTCGATGGCATGGTCAGCCTGCTTAAGCGTTCCCGCCTTCCGCGCCTGGCTGCCGTATCGATTGTCTTTACGGTCTTCATGGTCGCGATGATCGTCATGACCCTGTGGCTGATCCCCCTGACCGTCAAGCAGATCAGCCAGCTGGTCCAGCAGTTGCCCAGCATGCTGGCCACGGTTCAATACCGACTGCTTCAACTCCCCACCAGCTACCCGGAGGTTATCTCTGAACCCCAGGTCAGGCAGGTAATCGATTTTCTCAACACCGGCATATCAACACTGGGCAAGCGGGTCCTGTCCCTGTCACTGGCCTCGGTCGTGGGGCTCCTCCACCTGGTGGTATATCTGGTGCTGGTGCCCTTCATGGTTTTTTTTCTGCTCAAGGACAAGGATGTGATCCTGGGCTGGGGGCGGCGTTTCCTGCCCGACAACATGGATCTTACCGAATCTGTGTGGCAGGAGGCCAACATCCAGGTCACCAATTACATCCGGGGTAAAGGGTGGGAGCTACTGATCATCTGGGGGATCAGTTATGCCGTGTTCAAAGCCTTGGGGCTACAGTTTGCCCTGTTGATCTCGCTGTTCGTGGGCCTGTCCGTGATCATTCCCTATATCGGTGTGACGGTCATGGGGTTTGTCATGGCGCTGGCCGCCTTCATCCAGTGGGGATGGAGCAGTCAGTTTGCCTCGGCCATGGTCTCCTATGCGATCATCCAGATCCTTGATGGCAACCTGCTGGCGCCGCTGCTGCTGTCCGGCGTGGTGAACCTTCATCCGGTGGCGATTGTCGTGGCGGTACTCCTGTTTGGCGGCTTGTGGGGACTCTGGGGCCTGTTCTTCGCCATTCCGCTGGCCACCTTGACCAACGCCGTCATCAAGGCCTGGTTCGCAAGGATTGAACAACGGTCCGACAGCCCATAAGGCCGATTGAAAAAACGTGTTGCCTTCAGGCGTGCTTGTACTAAGATGAGATCATATTCATCCGTATTTAAACAGGCGCCATCACTTCACTATTTTCATTGAACGGCCGGGCCAGCGAGGAATACCATGCAGGAAACCGATTTCTTAAAAGGCAACCAGAGAGTCCTGAACGACATCAAGAAGTTTGAAATTTTCGAACCGTTTCAGGATGATGAACTCCATCACCTGATGTCCATGAGTAAAATCAGGAAGTACAGTCCGGGAGAAACCATTTTCGAGCAGGGCAGCGCCGATACGTGGCTCTATTTCCTGGTCTATGGGAAAGTCCGGTTGATGAAGGACAAAAAACCGGTGGTCCAGCTTCAACGAAGGGGCGATATATTCGGTGAAATGGGCGCCATCGAGTGTGCACCCCGCAGTGCATCGGCAGTCGCCTTTGGCGAAACGGTCTGCCTGGCCACGGACATCTACTACATCGAACAGCTGACCGGCACAGACAAGCTGGCCTTTGGATATGTGATTTATCGTGTTTTTTCAGGAATTTTGGCCAATCGCCTCAGAATCACCACGGAAGAGCTGTTGGAGCTGAAGGGCCGCAGCATAAAAATCTGGTAAACACACGGGTAGAAAAATTCCCTCCTTCGACATTCTGCAGTTTGATATTCGGCTGTTCTGCGGTTCGCTGTTCATCCTGCAGGTCAGATTGTGCCACATGCGCTGCCTGACAACCCAGGTTCAGGCGCCACCAGCCCAGCCCATCCACAAACAATCCAGTCCGTCCAGCACCATGTGAATGGCCAGACCCAGTCCCACCAACCGGGTTTTGGGGAGAACCGCCAGCACCAGGAACACCGCCATGGCCGGCCAGGTGTGCAAGGGATGAAAACCGATACTGCAGCGATTGGGGTCGAAGACGGGTGTGGCCAGCAGGTGGTCCAGGTCAACGGCCATGGTGGCAACCATGACGATACAGGCCCATTTCCATCGAGCGCGGAATCCAATGCGGGCAACGGCGGCCGGCGCCAGAACGTGCAGGGCCATGTGAACAGCGGTGCGCAGCATGATTGCCTTTCTACAAGGTTACTATCTCATACGCCCGCGTGCCCAATCCCAGCCGTTCAGCGTAGTCCAGCTGAATCTCCCAGTCCACCTTGGGATAGATGCCTTTGAACTTGTCTTCACCGGGAGCGGTGTTCGTGGACAGCCGGGTGCCGGACAGGGCCGGTTCCGCGTTCACCAGATCCACCGAGGCCTGGTCGATGGCCACGGGGTCGGTGGATGCCACGACGCCGATATTTTTCACGATGGGGGCGTCGTTGGCCGGGTAGCAGTCGCATGCCGGGGACACATCGGTGATAAAATTGATGAATAGGGTTTTGTTCGCCTTTGCCTTAAGTACCCCCATGGTGTATTCCACCATGTTTTCCAGAAAGACCGGGATGGACCGGCTCCACTGCACCGCAATGGCTTCATTGGGACAGATGAGGATACACTCACCGCAGCCGATGCAGGCCTCGATGTCGATCTGCGCCTTTTCGTCCGGCATTGAGATGGCGTGTTGGGAACAATGATCCAGGCAATCGCCGCAGCCGATGCACTGCTCGCCTGATATTTTTGGAGACAAACCGGAGTGCTGGGCCAGCTTGCCTTTGCGGGAAGCACAGCCCATGCCCACGTTCTTAATGGTGCCACCGAAGCCGGACAATTCATGGCCTTTGAAGTGGGCCACGGAGACCAGGGCATCCGCTTCCACAATATCCGTACCGATGTAAACCGACTCGAAGCGTTTCTGATTGATC
>JAQYWF010000026.1 GCA_030145105.1 Desulfosarcina sp. | reverse complement strand
CAGGTGATAGAAAACAATGTTGGTGACCACAATTCCCATGAACAGGACCAGGCTCGGAAAGCCGATGGCCGAGGCAAGCACACCGATGCCGAAAATTTCACCACCGACAAAGGGCAGGGCGAACAGGGTGATGGCCATCGCCCCGGCCACCTTGCGGCTTCGCCAAGCTGCGATTACGGTGGTACCGAGGACATAAACGCCGGCGCTCCAACCGGACAACCAGACCATCATGAACATGGCCACGGGAGCCACGGAAGCGGTAAGGACAATCCCTCCCAGCGTCAGCATCGACATGGCGATTCCGGGAATGAAATAACGCGTGTTGCGCAGAAAGTATGCCTTTTCGTATTCGCCATTCAGGCTGGTGCGCAGGGCTTTCACGGCAGCACCCACCCGGTTGTGTGACGTCTTTTTCAAGGTAATCGATCGTCTTCCCGGCGGAAACAGGTGCCGTGCCACCTTGGCTTCACCCGAACTCAGAGAAGGCGAATGGCTGCCGGTGATCTCAAGAGAATAGTCGCCGTCGCTGTCCTCGGCAATCGTTAAAAAACCCTTTACCGCCATGCTGACCACGGCAACGGCCAGCGCCTTCTTGTCAAACCCCATCTTCTGGACATAACGCATACCTGCCGGGGAGATACCTTCGGGCGGGGCGTAGCGGGGAATGATGGCAGCGCCAACCGGATCCCGCCCCACCTTCCACCAGGCTGCCGCGTAGTATCCGAGAAGAACGATCAGGCCACATAAAGCCACCGCCATCCCACGATTGTCGCCTAACAGGTACCCGAACTTCTCGGCCGTGTCCGGCTCGGTCACGACGCCTTTGGGCCAGGCCACCGCGATGGTCAGGCCTTCGCGGGGCGCCAGTGCACGGGTCGTGGCGAATCCTATATCTCCAGCGGTTTCGTCAATCGCGTAATCCCGGCCGACCGCTCCGACCGGGCCGGTGTAGGCCGCATACTGGACCACCTCGCCCCCCCGCGGCAACTGAACCACCGCCAGGGCTTTTTCGATGACAAAATCCCATCCGTTGCCGGTGACGTTCCAGTACAGCTCGTCGAATTTTTCAAAAAAGCCGATCTGCCGGTCGATGCGATAGACGAATGTATAGGTATATTCGCCGGGCTGTAGAAACACGTCCTTGTTGCCCATATACACTCGGGTACCGTTGGACTGCTGTTCGGTGTGATAGGCCTCGGGCCGGTTGTCGCGAAGGACCTCCAACACCTCGAAGCGAACGGTTACCTGGCTGCCACGGCTGTTGCGGTATCGGGTGGGAAAATCCCGATAGATGCCCCGACGGATCTTCTTTCCGGCGGCGACGATACGGATGGTTTCGGAAACCACCACATCACCGCTGGCCATGATGTCGATATGGCTGTCGAAGGAGAGGATGCGCTCCTGCTGGGCGTGAATGCCGAGGGGTGTGAGAAAAATACTCAGGCAGACAACCCAAAAAATGGTTTTGATTGAGTTCATTGGTTTACCTTACGCATAAATTTCTCAGGAACAATACACTTCCCGTGAGTCCAACCACCAACCATTCGCATTTGGACGGCGTCCCCTCGCCCCCTTGGGGAGAGGGGCAGGGTGAGGGGATCAGGATGTGATCAATTCATCAATCCGTTGCAACAACGCCTCGGTCTAGGCCAGCACCTCTTTTAAAATCCCACCTTTGGTACCGCCCGATCCCCCGGGTCCTCGATTTCGAAAAATTCGGCGGATTGGAATGCAAACCATCCGGCCACCAGGTTGCCGGGAAAGGACTCGATGGCAATGTTCAGATTGCGGACGGTGCCGTTGTAGTAGCGCCGGGCCAGCTGGATCTGGTCTTCGATTTCCGATAACTGGTGCTGGAGATCCTGGAAATTCTGGTTGGCCTTGAGTTCCGGGTAGCCCTCAGCCACGGCAAACAAACGGGCCAGTCCGCCGGTTAGCGCACTTTCCACCCGCTGTTTTTCCCCAAGATCGCCGGTTTGAAGACTCTGCGAACGTAACTGGGTCACTTTTTCCAAGAGGTCACGCTCATGGCCCATATAACCCTTGACGGTTTCAACTAGATTGGGAATCAGGTTGGCGCGTCGCTTGAGCTGCACGTCGATGCCGCTCCAGCCCTCTCTGACCATGTTGCGAAGACGAACCAGCCGGTTGTATAACACGATCAACAGAAGCACCACGAGTCCTGCGCCACCAAGTAATAGTAACAGTATGGTCATGTGGGTCTCCTTTCGTCGTTAATAGTCGTCTTATCGTCGCTGGCCTTGAAATATCAACTTAAATATTTAGGATAGTGTCCGTCCAAAAATGAGGGATTTTGGTCGAGATCAAGGCGTGCGAAAAATTTTACCGTAGGCGCCCTGAAAGAAGTGCCCTTGGGGTGCATATAGTTGATATTCAGAGGATAAAATTTTTCGCGCAACGCAGCGGTCGGGCAAAATAACCATTTATGGATGGGCACTAGGATAGTAGTTCAAACATCCATATGATATCAATCAGACGGTGTGGCTTGATCGGAAAATCCCTTTCAGTGTCATCGAAATGAATCAGGTCACTCATGTTTCGATGATCACCGGATCAGATCGGCATGAACCCGTCCGTTTCTTTTTTCATCGGCGTTGCCCAAAAAAGCCAGATAGAACGGAAATGGCTTAATTTTCTTGATTAATCAACAGGAACTGGTAGAAAGGAAAATCAGTATTGAAGCCTGAGTCAGATAGACGCGCACAAACTGCAGTTCCAGTGGCATTGTTGCTCATCACCTTCCGATGAGTAGTTAATGTAATGGACCTATTGATGAGAGTAGAATGTGAAAATTAATATTGATTCTATGAACTATGATGAGCTTGTTGATTTAAACCAGAGGATCGTTGCGCGGCTCAAGTTCTTGGACTCGATGCATGCGCATAAAGAAATGATGCAATTTAGTATCGGTGATCAAGTTTGCTTTGCGCCACCCGGAAGAGGTAAGCAATTTGGCACATTGGTAAAGTACAACAGGAAAACAGTCACGGTGATTACAGCGTCTGGACAAAAGTGGAATGTTTCACCTCATTTGCTCAGCAAGGTGAAAAACGTAAAAGACAAGAAAAAGAACAAAATAATCGACCTCCATAGAAAATAATTTCATAACCTCGATACCGGGCACTCAATGACGATCGAAATCCGTAAAGAAGAACCGGGAGATCAGGATGCCATTTACCATCTGAATCTGGCCGCATTCGATAACGGACCAGAAGCAACACTAATAGGCAAGCTCAGGGCCGCCTGCAAAGCCTATCTAGTGTCCGTCCAGAAATAGGCAAATTGGGTCGAGATCAAGGCATGCGAGAAATTTTACCGCAGGCGCCCTGAAAGAAGTGCCCTTGGGGTGCATATGGTTGATATTCCGAGGATAAAATTTAGAGCATAAAGCAGATATCGGGCAAATTGGTCATTTATGGATGGGCACTATCTATCATTTGTCGCCGTCGAAGAGAACGCTGTTGTTGGCCACATACTGTTCACCCCCGTCACCGTTGATGGTTCCAGCGAAGTGGGAATGGGTTTAGCGCCAATGGCAGTATTACCTTCTCATCAGAGAAAAGGCATTGGATCTCAGCTTGTCCGAATCGGGCTTGAGCACTTGCGTCAGGCCTGTTGCCCGTTCGTTGTCGTTTTTGGACACCCCGCGTATTACCCACGCTTTGGCTTTGGGCCTGCATCCAAGTATCGGCTCCTCAGTCAATGGGAGGGTGTTCCCGATGAAGCATTCATGGTTTTCGTGTTCAATAAGCGTTCTTTGCCCGCGTGCGGTGGCATAGCACGGCATCGGGGCGAATTCGAAGACGCCATGTAGGTGGCTAACCCCGCAATCCACTAGACCTGCGCGAAAAGCCGCGAGGGCTGTTGATTTTTGACGTTGGACAACACTGGATAGTATATATTTAAGCCGATGAAACAGAAAAAGAAGATACCAATGTATGATGGAAAAATTCTGCTAATTGATGATCAGCGGAGCCACTTGCGGACGTTGAAAAGTATGTTTAAAAGGTATGGCTGCCAAGTCGTTACCGTTGATAGTGCTGAAGAAGCAGAATTGATTTTAGAATGGAATTCCGGTTTTGATGCACTGATAACCGACCTTAAAATGCCATGGGTAAACGGTATTGATTTTTGCACGAAAACGAAAAAGAAATACCCTAATATACAAATTTACGCGCTATCGGGTTACCTGGAACAATATGGTCCAAATACTTTGGACGAAGCTGGCTTCGATGGTGCCTACCAGAAGCCAGTATGTTTCGAAATGATAGAGGATATGCTGAATGCTATTAAGAATAGTGCATCTGAAATAGATGATGATAGTTAACGATACAGTCTTCAGGTACAAGATCAAAACAGCCCAAGCGGAAGGAAGATCTGAGACGCTCTATCTTCTTGCCTTCGTATTCGAAAAACGAAACTACGGATTCGCACTGCCGGATGAAAGTCCACACATAGAAAGTGTTAAATCAAGCGCTGTTGTCTGTCCACGATACGCCTGAATGGAAGGTGGAGATCATCAAATACATTGGAAAATGATGACCCGTTTTTGCGACTTTATGTCTTTGGCGCAACCTGAAATATCTTCAACAGATCATTGGTTCTGGCATGTGCTAAACAACCAAGATGATCACAATGTATCACCATGCTCGTAAATTTTAGTTTTGCGATGGGCTTTCGAAATATTTGTTTTTCTGGCAAATAGTCCTCGGTTGAACGCAGTTAACGGCCAGATAGGGACTCACAGACAATTAAAAAGAGAAGTATAACACATGTTGCAAACCAAGTTCTTATCTCACCCCAGCTATTTCGACCTGAGCAGGGGTGTGGTGCATTTGGCTTCCGCGTGTGGGGCACCTTCTCCCAACCCATGGACCTGAGGGATTTCCTCTTCGACACCCAGAGTTTCACAGTGCACTTTGTGGCCACTGATTTCGAGGCGGAGGAACTGGACTTTGTCCAGGACCCCGAGATTCAGTCCGGCATCGCCTCCCAACTCTCCCTGGCAGACTGGGCGATAACCGCGACGGAAACCGGCACCAAGACCTACGAACCGGTTCCCGGTGAACCCGCTCAGCCGGGTTTCCACATCACCTTCCACACCCAGCGCCACACGGGGTACTACCTCTCCAAGGTCATCGTGCCCCTGCTGCTGATCGTGATCATGTCCTGGATCGTGTTCTGGATCGACCCCAGCGAGGCGGGCACACAGGTCAGTGTGGCAATTACCACCATGCTCACTCTCATTGCCTACCGCTTCGCGGTGGGTTCCGACCTGCCCAAGGTCTCCTACCTGACCCGCCTGGACGATTTCATTCTGTTCTCCACCTTTCTGGTGTTCGGCACCTTGATCGAGGTGGTGGTCACCGCCACCATGGCCAAGACGGGGAACATCGAGAAGGCGCGGGTTGTGGACCGCTGGGCGCGTTGGGTCTTTCCCTTAGGGTTTGGCAGCGTGGCCATGGTTTCGCTCCTGTGATGTCCAACGAATCAAATTAGTTGGCAGGGTCTGCATAACAAAGACGATCTCAATTACATGCAGTTTATCAAGATCTTTTTCCTCCTAAAGCGACAAAGGCTATCAGTCCTATTCCAAGCAATATCAAAATTACATAATCTGGCATTGTGATCTTTCTTTGAAGTCGTTTTTTTTCAATTGGTTGTGGATCAATAATAGCCATGCTGGATTGACTATAATGAAATGCTTTCAGCTCTATGATGATTATGGCAAATCGGTATATCCACGAAGGATGCAACCGGTTGCATTCGGCAACACGATGACCATATTTTCCAGGCGCTGGAAGGTTTAGGTTAGCAGTTTAGCTTCCCACTCTTAAGGATAGTCTGCCATTTTTGGGCAGTTCGGTATGAACTTCAACTAAAAGGTGTAGGCGAATAAGATGCCAGAAAGCATGATTAAAAAAGACTTTTTTCAATCAACTGAATTCTATGACTCTTTTTGATAAATTTTTTAATAAAATCAAAAAAATATTAAGAAATGGAATCAGCCGACAGCGTGCAGCGTGCAAAAAAAAGTCACACGGCTAAATTAAAATTCATTTTCTGCACTCAATATGTCAAATTTAGGGATTTAGGCCGATAATATGAGGGTTAAGCTGCGAGGAATGATTAAATCAGGATGGTAAATAGGCGAGCCATGCATGGATATAAGGCCGTCTTTAGCTGCTTTTAGGCTTTTTAAAAAAAGCAGGCTGAATCCTCCGGAATTTTTTAGAAATTCTTAGTCCATCATTTACGATGGGTTATTGCTGCTCGATAACGCCTATTTTTCTTTGGGAAAGGCGTCGATGCCATCAAAAGATGGATGACCGGGTTCTTGTCGTTAAAAATTCAAGCATTCTCATTTCTTTGTAGGAATTCCCTTTGCTGTTTAACTTTGGGCCCCAGACAGCAATACTGAATAGCGTTCCATCACAATTATTTGTGATAGCAAGCACAATCCCCGCTGCTTTCAGTGGGCTTAACCAGCGAACGGGGGATCGATTTTCATCCTTGCAGGTACCCGGGTGTCCCTTCATGTGTTTACATAATTTTTCGGGCAACCCATTTTACCGGCACCACCCTCCGAATGGGGGGCAACACAACCAGACCAAAGCGCTCTCCACGATTTTAGGGCTTTGAACCGGGGTAATCATGCTTACTTTGATCTTACGTACGGTTGCCGTCCTTGGACGACCAACCGATATTGATTTTATCTTCAATTCACATACATTCGTCTTTCACCACGAATGAGAAGTATAGGGGTCATTATGCAAACAAAAGCTATATCAGCGTTTAATCCATTGCTTATATTTTCTCTAATGACGATAACGGTAGTTGCAGCTGCTTTACTGTTTCTTGACACGTCGGCCATAGCCGCCGGAAGCTCATCCAGCTCGGTATCGAAATCCGACACCTCATATGACAAACGCCAGAAGGCCAACGTCCATTTCAAAAAAGGCGAGTCCTATCAGAAGCAGGGCCAATACGAAAAAGCAGCCCGGCAGTATGAAAAAGCGGTCAAGGCCGATGACGGTTATGCAGAGGCTTACAGCAACTTAGGATTCTGTTATCGTAAACAGGGGATTGATGCCGACAGGCACTAACCCAGGTTGATCAGGCAGACTGCCCCCCCCGCCAAGGCGAGGAACGCGTAGTTAGCCAGACGCAACCGTTCGCGCCAAATCAGCAGGCTGGCCATGGTGGTGAGGACAATCACCCCGAGCCCCAGGGTGGGAAAGGCCACTGAACCCGGCAGATGAGCCAGGGCGTGGATCCAGAAATAAGTGGCCAGGATGTTCGTCGTCCCCAAGACGACGCCCCAGAAAAGGCAAGGCTTGCTGGGCCGGGGCCCTTTGAAGAGCTGGGATCCGGTGAGAATCAGGGCGGTGCCGAAGATAATAACCATAAAGCCGTTGGTGTCGGCCAGAGGCGCCAGTTCAGCCTGCACCTTGAACGTGAAGTCGGTCACCCCGTAGACGGCAAAAAGCAGCAGCCCCCAAATCATTCCCTTCCACGCCGCCTTTCCGGCCTTCCCGAAATGCAACGGCTCCTTACTGGCCAGAGGCAGACAGAAAAAGGCCAAAAAGAGCCCCAGAATTTGATATTGATTGGCCTGTTCGGAAAAGAGCATCAAGGAGCCCAGTGTGGGAAGTGCGGCTGACAGACGCATCAGGGTGGTGGAAAGCGCCAGACCCGCGGACGCGATGGCACGGTCGAAGAGCCATAGAGACAGCACGTACATGAAGCCCACGAAGATGCCCAGTAACCAGACAAAGGGCGAATCCAGGCCCGGGGGCCGCCAAACACCCCATGCCAAAAGACCAAGCATGCACACCAGATAGTTGACAGCCAGGAATTGACCCAGTTTGAAGCCCTTGGCATTGGCCACCTTCATGGTCATAGCCACCCCGCTGGAAAAGATAACGGCCAAGGCCAAAAATGCGATTCCACTCATGACACCCCACCATGATCCAAGCTGAAATTAATTCTTCCCGTCAGGGGATTCTATGATTTGCGAGTACGGCTGAATCCCGTCTGGTTTTCTCAGAATCGACACACGATGTAAACCCGGTTTTCGCTGTTTTCATTCATTGTAATTTCCTTCCTGCCCAATACTGGCGCCAGAAAGGATAATAAGGTCGCCACACATGCAGTCACCATTGTGTTTTTAAGCGGTTCCGGCAATCCCGAGGCCAACGGTTACGCCCTTTCCATTGCGGGTCAAATCAGGTAAGAGACATCGCATGCTTCGACAGACCTTTTTGCATATCCCGGGCATCGGCCCGAAAACCGAACAGGGCTTTTGGGCCGCCGGTGTGGATGACTGGAACACTTTTTTCGACGATGTATCCTTGAAATTGTCAGCATCCAAACGGTCGGCCATTGCCGATGTGCTGACCGAATCCAGACGCCAGCTGGATCGCCGGAATCCGGATTACTTCGCTCGGCTGTTGCCCGCCAGCCAGCAATGGCGTTTGTTCAGCGAATTCCGCGACCAGACCGCCTACCTGGATATCGAAACCACGGGGCTGGAGGCAGACTGCACGATCTCTACCATCGCCGTGTACGACGGATCGACGATGATCACCTACGTAAATGGGCAAAATCTGGACGATTTCATCGACGACATCCGCCGCTACCAGCTTCTGGTGACTTACAACGGCAAGTGCTTCGACGTCCCGGTGATCGAGCGGTATTTTGGTATGAAGCTGAACCATGCCCATATCGATCTGCGCTACGTGCTGGCCGGACTGGGCTTAAAGGGTGGGCTCAAGCGCTGCGAGGCACAATTGGGCATGGGCCGCGGCGATCTCGAGGACATTGACGGGCTGTTCGCGGTGGTGCTCTGGAAGGCTTATCTGCGCAACCGTGACCAACAGGCCTTGGAAACCCTGCTCGCCTACAACCTGCAGGACGCCATCAATCTGGAGTCGCTGATGGTCACCGCCTTCAACCTGAGAGTTCGCCAGACCCCCTTTGATCGCCGATGTCGGCTTGCCGTGCCGCCAACACCCCAAAACCCGATTCCCGCCCACCGGCGCACCATCGAGCGCTACCGCAATGAAGTGGCCTTTATTCGCTCTCTGCAGCCGCAGTGGTAAAAAAACGCCAGACCATTGGTCCGGCGTTTTAATTGATATCGAGGCAAGTGCCTTGCTCAGTTATCCCTCCAGAAACGGGTAATCATTGTATCCCTTTTCATCACCACCATAAAAGGTGTCTTGATCCGGTTCGTTGAGCGGGGCGTTGCGGCGATAACGTTCCACCAGGTCCGGATTGGCCAGGTAGGGGACCCCGAAGGCCACCAGGTCTGCCGTGTCCTCGGCAATGGCCTTTTCAGCGGTGTCCCTGCCGTAACCGCCGTTGATCATGAGGGTGCCCTTATAGATCTGCCGGAGTGCCGCTGCCACCGGCTGTACATTGTCTTGACTGGTAAACGTGGGGTGCCCGGGCAGCGGTTCGATGAGATGCAGGTATGCCAGAGGAATGTCGTTCAGCGCCGCCACCAGTTGGCTGTATAGAGCCAGGGGGTCCGAGTCGTGCATGTCGTTGAAGACCCCCCGCGGCGAGATGCGAAATGCAACCCGGCCAGGTCCCCACACCTCAACCACGGCAGTGACCACCTCAAGGGCAAAGCGCATCCGATTAGGGATGTCTCCGCCATAAGCATCGTTCCGGCGGTTGGATCCGTCTTTCAAGAACTGCTCGATGAGATAGCCGTTGGCGCCGTGGATTTCCACGCCATCGAATCCGGCGCTTTTTGACAGCCTTGCCGCGTGGGCAAACTGGTCCACAAGGGATGGAATCTCTTCGGTGGCCAGCGCCCGGGGCATGGTGGGCGGTTCGAAGCCATTGGGCGTGAACACCATGGTATCCGCCTTGACAGCCGATGGCGCGATGGGATCGCTGCTGCCCGGTTGAAGCAAGGTGTGCGATACCCGGCCAGTGTGCCACAGCTGGCTGAAAATGCGGCCGCCTTTTGCGTGAACCGCATCGGTTACCGTCTGCCACCCGCGGGCCTGATCTTCGGTGTAAATACCAGGCGTAAACACATACCCGGTGGCCTTGTCCGAAACCTGGGTGGCTTCGGTGATCAACAACCCGGCCGTGGCGCGCTGGGCGTAATGGGTGGCCGCCATGGGTTTGGGTACGCCGTTTTCATCGTTCCGGTTGCGGGTCATGGGCGCCATGACCATGCGGTTGGGCAGGTTCAGCGCGCCCAGTGTGTAGGGGGAAAACAGTGTATCAGTCATGATGATAGTCCTTTCAATGGGTCAATTATTAATCCGATCACAACGACCGGTCGTCTTGAATTTCCTTAGATTATTGTAACAACGCTGCCAGCATATCTAAAAAGGCATTCAGAGGTTGAATGTTCCGGCTGGACTTCATGCGCAGGATCGCCCCTTCCCAGCTGTTGAAAATCGCTTCGGCCAACCGATCCGGGTCAGCACCCCGACTGACTTCTCCTGCATCCTGGGCGCTGCGGACACAGCGGGCCAGGGCCGAGGTGTAGATGCGAAACAGGACCTCCGCCTTTTCGGCAACGGCTGCGTTGGTATCGGCCAGTTCCTGGCACAGGTTGCCCACGAAACAACCGGTGGTGTAATTGCGTGATGCTTCATAAAGGGCCGCCATGTCCGTGTAGCTGTCGATGATCCGCTGCTGGGGAGATGGGGAACCGGTAGTCAGCGCGGTTTCGAATTCTGCGATGTGGTCACGGCTGGTAAACTCCATGGCCGCCAGGGCGAAATCTTCCTTGCTCTTGAAATAGTGATAGAAAGAGCCCTTGGGCACACCAGCAGCATCCACGATCTTTTGGATGCCGGTGCCATGATATCCCTTTCGCAGCATCAAGGCAGCACCTGCGTCGAGAATGGCCGCACGCTTGTCGTCTTTGGTCGTCTTCATGCGGGTTAAAATATGACCGGTCGTCTTTTTGTCAAGCCGGAGGGTTTAGGCCGTCGAACAGAAGCCGGAAGATTGAAGCGCCGGATGGCGATTGCGGATGAAAGCCGGTCATTCAGGCCCTTGATCTGTCTTGAGCTAAATTGGATCGATGGCATCGAAGGATAGCAGCCTGCCCGGTAAATTCAACTTTTGCCTCGCTTTCGCATAAAGGGCCCATGGGTGCCAGCATCCCACCTAATACGCCGAAATCTGCTGAGACATAGTGTCCTTCGGAACTAGCCTATCGTGCCAGTCGAACACCGGCCCTGTAAATATCCTCCATACTTTGCGTCACTCCCATCTGCGCATGCTTTGAGGCAGAAGCACCGAATGGATCGGTGCTGACGATATCGGCACCAGCATCTAAATAGGCCTGATGGATTTTTTTGATACAATCAGGATAAGATGGGTAAGATTCTAAAGTTCAGGAGCTTCTACACCCTGAAGTCCCTTATCAATGATCATGGACCCCATGCCGCCTTATATAAAATAAGACCTTGTTTCTTAATTTTCACAAACACGTCCCTTCCGGTTGGATATCCTTAAAATCCTATCGGAATGATCCAGACAACCTGTCCAGATATTTGCTGATTTCCGATTTTGATTCTGGAAGCAGTCACGGGATCAATACAGTTGACCCTGTTGTCTTTCGACCTTCAAGATTCTGATGTGCTTCGCTAACGTTGATCAATGGTAGGATGTTCGCAATCTTAATCTTCACAGTACTATTGCCAACCGCATCGAACAAGCTTTGCGATGCTCGCTCAAGCCAATTGCGGTCCGCAGTAAAATGGAATAGAATTGGGCGCGTCAAGTGAAACGATCCTCGCGCCAAATGTGAAATACGAAACTGTTCCGGCACGCCAGACGACTGGCCGAAGTTGATAAGCGTGCCGAAAGTTTTAAGGCAATCAAGCGATACCATAATCGTGTCTTTGCCGACACTATCGTATACGGCAGCCACACCTTGACCATTCGTCAGGTCCATAACCCGTGCAACAAGGTCTTCGGACTTGTAGTCGATCACCTCTTCATAGCCGTTGGCCTTAGCAATCCTGCATTTTTCGGGACCTCCGGCAGTGCCGATGGCGCGCACGCCTTTTGCCCTTAGCCATTGCCCGGCAAGGGTACCCGACGCCGCCGGCCGCAGTGTGAAATAATACAATCTCGCCGGAAGCGACCTGATAGCTGTCATGAAGAAGATAATAGGTGGTTAGGCCCCTTAGCATCGCAGCCGCAGCTTCTTTATCATTAATGTGGTCGGGGAGATGGACAAGGCTCGCAGCGGGAACCAGCCGGTGTGTGGCGTAGCCTCCATTTGGAACCGTATACGCTACACGATCACCCACTGAAAAACCTGAGACCTCTGACCCAACAGACTCGACAACGCCGGCCCCCTCACTTCCTAAGATAAGGTCTTTATCCACCGGCCATGGATACAGTCCGGACCGAAAGTAAACATCAATGAAGTTAACACCGACGGCGGTCTGACGGATAAGAACATCGGTTGCCGAGGGAACTGGCAGAACAATTTCGATTTTGCGCAGAACTTCTGTACCCCCAGGTTTCGAAGATACGATTGCATACGCCATATTGGATCTCCTTTGTTTTAGCCCTGTCAATTATACGCTGCTACGTATCCTGGATAGGGCCATCTCCTCGGCAATAACCGCTGAAGGCTTACCCTCATCCCGGGATCGTTCCAGGATTTTGATTACCGTGGTGAAAATTCCTTCGATGTTATCCAGCGCTTTTTCCCGGTCGGGCCTGGAGAATATCAGCGTCGATGCCCCCATCATTCCGCCTGCGTTCACAACAAAATCTGGTACGTAGGCGATGTTGCGGTCGAACAATTGTTGGCCGTGATCGGGTCGCGCGAGTTGATTGTTAGCCAAACCACATACGGCACGTGCCTTCAGTTCCGGGATGGTCGTGTCGTTCAACACCGCGCCAAGCGCACAGGGGGCGAACACGTCAACATCCTGTGCATGTATATGGTTTGGGTCAACAGCAAAGACCGAGTGCCGATCGACAATTTGGGCAACAGCTCGTTCGTTCACGTCGGCTATCGTGACGACAGCACCATGCTTGACCAGACGGCTTGTCATCTCCGCCCCGGTTGCACCGACACCCTGGACAGCGACACGCAGCCCACGCAGGTCATCGGACCCACGAAGGTATTTCGCAACTGCCCGTATACCATTGAATCCACCAATAGCAGTGAAGTGGGAAGGATTGAAGCCGTCAGGGTATTCGCTCGCCCGGGCGAAGATGTAGTCGCACTCCTCGGCCATTACATCAGCATCTTCTGAACTGACACCAACATCGATGGCGGTCCAATAGCGCCCACCAAGGCGCTGCACATGTCTGGCCATCGCTTGAAGCTGCGCTTTTTTGTTAGGTGCGTCCGGGTCGGCGATTATCACGCACTTGCCTCCGCCTAACGGTAAACCGGCCACTGCGTTCTTCAGTGTCATGCCACGAGAGAGCCGCAGTACGTCGTTTAGCGCATCATCGACACCCTCATATGGCTGCATTCGACATCCGCCTGCAGCCGGGCCGAGTACGGTGTTGTGGATGGCGATGATGCCGCGCAGATCAGCGCCAGCGTCGGTAACGAATATTACTTGCTCGTGGTCATCGAAATTTACTTGCGAGAATAAATCAGACATTCTTCACCTGCCATTACGGGGTTAATGCAATTTAGAAAACATGATCGAAAAAGCAATGCTCAATGAAACCCAAAATAGGCATTTAACTTTGTTGGCGACCTCATTTTGTGCTGTATGAATATGAGGGTTGCCGTGCCATTGACTGGAATCTTCAGCTGCAAACAAGAACAATAAAAAGTGCCATAATATCATAAATTTGTTTCTCATGCCGCCACCTCTCTTTAGAGTTTGGGATCTGGATCGTACCTGTCGTTATCACCCTCTTGCAGTAGAATCCTGGCCTCGGATGAGGCATGGCGGAAGGTCATCGCATCCTGATATTCTGGCTCCGCCATCCAATCCAGCACTGACTGTTTAGAAGGAAATTCAAGGATCACCATTCGATCCTGGTAAGGCTCGCCTTCTAAAGTGGTCACATCTCCGCCACGGGTTAAAAACTTGCCACCATACCGTTTCACAATGGGTGGGGTCCGGTCCGTGTATTTTTTATACGTCTTTGGATCGTGAATCGACATCATCGAAACGACATATGCTGGCATAGGGTTGTCTCCTTTTCTTGAAATTATTTGGTAACTGTTGATTATATATGCCAGTTGTTTTAATAAGTAAAATTAAACTTATTAAGGCAAAGGTTAAGTATGACTTATGTTGCAAAACATTGATCGACTAAAAGTCTTCTATTATGTGTTTTCCAAGGGAAGCGCCATTTCCGCAGCCAAAACTTTAAACGTTTCCCAATCCGCTGTGAGCCAAAGCATCCAGAAACTGGAAAACGAAATCAAAAGCCCTCTGTTTACCCGTCTGCATAAACAGTTGGTCCCCACAGCAGCCGGAGTACGCTTATTTGCAATTACCCGGCCTTTTATGGCGGAGTTGGATACCTGTCTTAAAACCCTCGAGCAAGCCAAGGACCAACCTTTTGGAGAACTTCGTATTGGATCGCCGGTTGAGTTTGGGAAGGCCTATCTCCCAGCAATTGTGGCTGCATTTCGAAAACGATACCCAGATGTTACTTTTTATATTAAGCTGGGAGATCAGACCACATTGATACCTATGCTCAAAAAAGGTCAGATTGATTTTGCTTTGGTGGATGTGTTTCAAACGCAAAACCACTATTTAGGCAACCTTGACATTTATCATTTTCTCCCTGTCGCAGAGGAAGAGATCATCCTTGCCTGTTCAAAGCAGTACTATGAGAGATCGGTAAAAAAGGACCATTCGTTCAAGCACTTGACACTTCAAAATTTCATTACCTATCGACGAGACGCGCAGGTCATAAAATCCTGGTTCAAGCATCATTTTGGGAAATCCAACATACATCTTCAGGCTGTTTTGACGGTTGACAGCCACCAGGCTATCATTTCCGCAATTCAGCATCATGTGGGTATGGGCATCCTTGCATCACATATAGTGAGTAAAGACTTTCAACGAGGTCAAATCATTGGAATCAAAACTTCAAAACCGGAGATCAAAAACCAGATATCGCTAACTCAATTGCAGGATAAAATTCCCACCTTAACGGAGAAGGTTTTTGAAAAATTCTTGCTGAAAAAAATCAAGCAGATAGGTCTTCAAGTCGACAGGACAGCAAAGTAACAACCATTGATGGAAATTGACTGGAACAGCTATCAAACGATGGGTCATTTGGTTTGCAGACCAACCAAGGGAAATTGAATTGCCAGGCAAGTACGTTACGGCTATCCCGTAAACGAATAATCGTTCAATCGCTGAATCCTCCAGGAGCATCCAAAATTTGGGTTAAAATGGCATCAGAAGCCATGAATTATACTTTGAGAACAATTTTCCCGACATGTTGTTTTTTTAGAAACAGGGATTGCGCTTCCCGTATTTCTTCTAAAGCGAATGTGTGAGCCACAATAGGTCTAATGTCGCCGTCCTCTATTCGTTTAATCAAATTACTAAACACGCCAGGATCAAGTATGGTACATCCAAACAAGCTGAGATCTTTCAGATACAGGGTTCTGACATCCAACTCGACAATGGGACCAGCAATTGCACCCGCAACGGCATATCGACCGCCGGGACGTAAAACGTCTATGAACTGCGGCCACTTGTCACCAGCCACGAGGTCGATCACGACATCTAAACTGTTTGCACCTGGTGTCGCGATCAGATCGGTTTCTCTGGATATCGTCTCGTCGGCACCCAGTTGGATCAACGCCTCCGATTTAGCTGGGGTAGTTACTGCCCAAACCTTGGCACCACGGGCCTTGGCCAATTGAACAGCAGCGGACCCTACACCACCTGAAGCGCCAGTTACCAGAACGCGTTCGCCCGCTTTAACATTGGACCTCGACAGCATATTTTCTGCCGTGGAATAGGAACATGGGAAAGAGGCCAGATCAACATCGGACAAGTCGCTGTCGATCTTGTAGGCATGCCGGGTGGCCACAACCGTGAATTCGGCAAAGCCACCGTCACACTCGGAACCGAAGAACCATGGTTGGTCGAGTTTCTTGCCGTTCGCTTCTCGCAAACAAGGTTCGATTAAAATCCGCTCACCAATTCTGTTAGCGTTTACTTCTCTCCCCACAGCAATGATATGACCGCACACATCGATTCCCTGGATTCGCGGGAATGTGAGCGGTTGCCCCGACCAGCTGGCATCTTCACTGGCACCCTCATTCTTGGAATACCAGGCAATTCGTGTATTGATATCCGTATTGTTGACACCCGCAGCTGCAACGCGCACCAGGACATCGTTCGGTCCGGGCAACGGCACCGGTATATCTTCACGAATCTCCAGCTTGTCCAAATCACCATGACCGGTCAACCACGCACCACGCATCGTTGAGGGTACATCATTCATCATCGCCTCCATCAATTAGATAGTGCCCATCCATAAATGGTTATTTTTCCCGATCTCTGCGTTTCGCGAAAAATTTTATCCTCGGAATATCAACTATATGCACCCCAAGGGCACTTCTTTCAGGGCGCCTCCGGTAAAATTTTTCGTACGCCTTGATCTCGAACAAAATCCCATATTTCTGGACGGACACTAGATAATTTTGATGAATACATGCCATACATTTCGAGACAGCACTCGATTAGAAGAAGAATTAATTTAGAAAGCGTTACTTCATGCCGACGTTTCTACTCATTCCGCCACAACCTGAAATTGTGGGATAATCCCACCAACCAGGGGTTCGTAGATCCGATACTGCGTTACTTCGCCCAGCAGATCATCGACCTGTTTTTGAAGTGCCATGCGCTGTTTGCTTTGCAGCCAGTTGTTCCAGTCATCAAGACTGTTCCAGGTGCTTAATACTATGAATTCACCGGGACAATCTATGCAGCGGAATGTTTTGCCAGTAATCTAGCCAGGCTGCACTGTGGCCAGAGATCGGAGTTCTACGATCAGTGGGGCCAGCTTGGCTGCTTTTTCCTTGTCGCTGAATTTGCGTTGGATAAACACCGAAATTGCCATTATGTCCTCCTTTTATCAGAATTCAGGATATCATTTCATAAAGATGTAGGACGACTTGTTCCGATCGAAGTTGTGTTTTCAATACCACATTTTAATTTTGATCTAAGGGCCTCAGAAAAAAATAATTCCACATCTTGCTTGCCTGTTGGCCCGTCACCTGCGTTCCATCCGCCGGCACATATCTCGATATGCGCCGGCGGATGCGCCTTGATGGCGAACCCACAGTTGGCGCCATATTGTAGAATTATTTATTTCCGTGACCCTAAGTGGTGATTGAGAAAAGTCCCATTCCATTACACTTTCAGATGGCATCATTTAACCAACTCCCGCTTCTCGATTCGGTCGGTCCGGAAGGCAAAGCGTCCCGAAGCTCGATCCTGCAGGAAGCAGCGCAAAGTTTTCTCGACCACCTTGAAGGCGATGTCATCCCAGGGAATGTCAGCCGCTTCCATCAACCTCACCTCGGCGCTTTCCTGGGTCGGGTGAAAATCCGGTGCCACCAGGCGTGAACGGAACATCAAATAAATTTGGTTAATGTGCACGATATCGACCATCAAGTAGGGGATCAGGTCGGTAACCCGGCTTCCCGTCTCCTCTATCGTCTCCCGCCGCGCGCCGTCGGCGGTGGTCTCGCCATTTTCCAGAAAACCGGCCGGAAGGGTCCAGTATCCCTTGCGCGGCTCGATATCCCTGCGGCACATCAGGATGCGGCCCTCCCATTCGGGTATACAGCCGACTACGAGTTTGGGGTTCTGGTAGTGAACGGTGCCGCAAGAGGAGCAGACATGGCGCGGCCGGTCATCATCGACAGGAACCGTGAGCGTAACCGGTCTGCCACACTGGGAACAGAATTTCATTCTGTCAAATCTCCATGAGGGTGACGGATATCATCCCGCCGAAGCAGACATCCACATCGCTGCCGACCGATCGGGGGCGGTCGTGGATGATTCCCTGGTAACGATAAACGCTTGCATCCTCAATGTATTGATAGCGATGGGGGTGTTTGTCCAGTGGACAGGTTTGGGTAGTGAGCACCGATCCGGCGGTGATCGGGCTGGGCAGATTGATGTTCCAAAACTGCCCCGGTGACAGTTCTTTTTTTAAAATGGCCGCAATGATCCGGACAACCTGCACCTGTGCAGCCGGCCAGTCGACGGTCCAGTCAGGCGCGATGTATTGGGACACGGCCATGGCGCGGATACCCAGAATGGCGGCTTCCCGGGCGGCGGCCACGGTACCCGACTGGTAGACGTCGCTGCCTAGATTGGCCCCCGGATTGATGCCGGCGATGACCCAGTCGACATCAGGCACCAACTGCTTGACGGCCAAACGGGCGCAGTCGGCTGGTGTGGCGTGAACCACATAAGTATGGCGGTCCGGCTGGTCCACGCGGATCGGCTCCCTCATGGTCACCCGGTGGCCCACGTTGGACTGGGGGGTCGCCGGCGCGACGACCCATACCTCTGCCAGCGCCTTTACCGATTCGACCAGCGCAGCCAACCCGGGCTGGTCGTAACCGTCATCATTGGTGACGACAATTTTCAATTGGGACTCCGATAGGGGATTGATGGGTGAATACAACTGCAGGATCATACCAGCCCGCAGGCAGAATGCAACCCCAAGCGTTAACCGTCAGCCATACCGGGCGCAGTTACGTATGACTCCTTTCCCCGCCGGCTGGAAGCGGTGAATGGGTCACGGCGCACTCCTGGAAAAAACTCAGCTCAATCTATAATCGGTCCGGCCACACAGCGGATCGATCAGTCCGGGCAGGGGCTGTCGGCCAGGCGTTCCCAACGCTTCAGCAACGCTGCGGGGGTCAGTTCACCCAGGCCGTTGTTCTTGAAAAAAGAGAAGATGTCCATGCTGTTTCCCTGGCGCCACAGCCGTTTGAGCACCGCTCCGGTTTCGACGCACAAGCTCCAGCGGCTGCCCGAGCGGCGTCGTAAGTCGTCCGCCAGCGTCGCCTCGCCCATCCATCCCAGCAGGTAGTCCGCACAGTATAACTCGGGCACCAGATCGAACAGATGGCTTTCGGGCTGGTGGTAAAAGCCGGTAACGCGGGCCATGGTATCGGCATAGGGCCGGCCGTCGGACAGGTCGCCGCCGGCAAACATCTCGTACTCGCTGATGAATTTGGCCGCGTATCGGCGAAAAACGGATAGATCCTTCAGCTCTTTGTAGTAGACGATCATGGCAACGGTTTTCTCGGGCAATCCCATCACCGATTCCAGAACCGGCCGGGACAGCGCCATTCGCTGTAACAGGAACGCGTATACCTCGGAGAGGTTGAAAGCCGTGGCCAGTTCACGATCCACTGCCGGCAGCGAGGGATCGGTGGTAACGGCCGACAGCCCGTGCCCCAGCTCGTGCCAGAGGGTTTCCACATCGATCCAGCCCCCTTCGGGCCGCATGAGAATGTGGACCTCCTGGGGTATCCTGACCATAACGGAGATGGCCTGCGCACTTTTGCCTGCCGCCGGTTGGATTTTCAGAAAAAGCCCGGGATGATGGGCCGGATCAAACCCCCAGCGACTGAAAAAGCTTAAGGTGATGTCGGAATTGTCCACCGGACATAATCGGTCCCACTGGCCGAGACTGAGCAGGTAGATGGCGTCGAACCGGGAAAGGTCTTTCAGTGGGCGCTGGAAGCGTCGGCGGCTCCATGCTTCCATGGCGGCAAAATAGGAATCGTCCGTCCGCTCAATCAGGGTTTTCATCTCCCGGTAGAGCCGGGGGTAATCGATCCCCTTTTTCTGGCCACAATAGTCGAGGTAACCGTCAAAACCCAACTCATTGGTCAGGGTTTCCAATAGAATGTTCCAGTAGTTGACTGCAAACGGCTTGAGTAATTTGCATAGTGGCCCGGTCTCCTGCTGCAGCCGTTGGCGCTTGAGCAGGGTGCTGGACTTCTGACACCAGGGAATGACTTCGGTGAAGTAAATTTTTTCGCCATCAACATGGGCAGCCGCGCCGCGACTCCAGGCATGCATTTCCGTTTCGTGGGGCATCAGCTTGCGCTGGAGGTAGTGATCGATCAATCCGTGACGGATCCGCGCCCGGGTCGGATCGTCCCGGGTGCCCGCCACCCCGGCAATGGTTTCCGGCGTCAACACCGCTTCGAATCCAGCGTATATCTGCTCCGGAGAGCCATCTGGCAAAAAGCCCTGCCAGAGAGACAGCGCCCGTTTGGCCCAGCGGATGTTGAGCGTCTGAATGGCCGATGTCAGCCGGTGCAATTGATTTTGGGATCGCTTGTGGGTCATCGATTCTCCATCCAAAGGGCTTGTTGCCCGCCTGGGCATATGATAAATCAGATCCTTATTGAGTATAAGACAAGCAGCTTCCAACGACAACGCTTATCATTTTCAGGAGATCGCCATGAATCACCCAACGCCCACCAGGGAAGACACCCTGGCCCTTCTAAAAACATACAACCAGAGTGAAAGCCTCATCAAGCACGCCCTTGCCGTAGAGGGCGTGATGCGCTTCATGGCCAGAAAATATGGTGAGGACGCGGATATCTGGGGCATCGTGGGACTGATCCACGACCTGGATTACGAGCAGTTCCCCGACCAGCACTGTAAAAAAACCGAAGCCATCCTCAGGGAAAACAGCTGGCCCGATGATCTGATCCGCGCCGTGGTCAGCCACGGATGGGGCATTTGCAGCGATGTGGAACCGACGACCCGCATGGAAAAAGTCCTCTTTGCCATCGATGAACTGACAGGCCTGGTGGCCACCTCGGCATTGGTTCGGCCCACCAAAAGCGTCATGGACATGAAGGCCAAGTCGGTGAAAAAAAAGTGGAAGGACAAACGCTTTGCCGCCGGTGTGGACCGGTCGATCATTCAAAAGGGGGCCGACATGCTGGGCGTGGAGCTAGGCGATCTGATCACCGACACCATCATGGGCATGCGGGAGGTTTCCGATGCCATCGGCCTGAAGGGAGACGCGTAAGGGTGTCTGCGACCCAATTGTTAATTTTGAATGAATGTATTCTGTCCCATTGAACCCTCCCCGCGGCAAGCAACGGGGAATGCGCTCGCTTTCGCGGTTCTATCCCCGGCGAATGAATGCTTCTGATTTTCATTTAACCTCAGTACCCATCGTGTCTGTCCACAGATGGTAGATTTCGGTTCAAGCCAAGGCCGCAGCGATCTTGAACCCGCAGGCGTAGCAGCGCTACGTCGAGGAGTCCAACATCGTGAGAACACGGGCATGGGCCGAAATATGCCGTGTGTTGATAGACACTAACAGCATCCGCCCTCCCCCCCACAACTCGCATTCTCCTTGCCATGTATCCAACCGGAGATGATGTAGGCTGCACAACCCACCCCCGGGGTGACCCGGATGGCGGCCGTTGGGCAGTTAAGGGCGCAGGCACCGCATTCCATGCAGCCATCTTTGTCCACCAGCCGCACCTTTTTTCCGTTCATGGCGAACACGCCATGGGGGCAGACAATCTCACATGACCCGCAGCCCACACAGAGCGTCTCCTCATATTCGAGGGTGGACACCCCGGGCAGGTACCTGAAATTTTCCATGGTTCTCTCCTTAGTGAATCCATGCTCCTTGGTCGCTGACAATCGTCGGTGCCCGTTCACAAATGGTAGATTATGGTTCAGGCCAAGGCCGCAGCGATGTTGAACCCGCAGGCGTAGCAGCGCTACGTCGAGGATTTCAACTTAGCGAGAACGCCGGCCTGGACCAAAAGATGCCGTTTGTGGACGGGCACTATCCCATGAATCCGGCACTTACCCAAAAAATCACGGCAACCAGGCCGCCGGCCACCTGCGCCGGGATGGCCCGACGCATCTCTTTTTCCACACCGGTGGGGGACGTAAATGGCGTCGATCCGGTAAAATTCATGGCCAGATACGAACTGAGGGCCATGATAAAAAGCGTCAGGGCCACCATTTCAGACCGGATCAGCTGGCCGGCCAAGGTGGCCGACAGCACGGCCGCGGCGGCGGCGCCGACCCCGGCGCCTTTGAGGGCAAAAGCCCGGCCAGGCAGCCATGGCAGCAGTATCGGCGCCAGGATGGCGCCGGCCACGACGGCCAATAGATATGCCAGCATGGCCCATAAGCCCCTCGAAACGGCGGCGGGGACTGAAAAAAAGCCCTGGCCCAGCCCGGACATCAGGAATAGTGCCGGTATCAGATAGAGGGTCGGCTTGCCCATATGATTGAGTTCCACAGGAATCAATTCCACCCGCTCCCGAAGCGTGAAGGTGACTTTTCGCATGGTCGGAGTGGCCTGCATGCCGGCGTCCAGAAATGCCTTAATTTGCCTGGCGTGCACTGGCCCCCAGACCACCTCGAAGCCGCAAAGGCGCTTCACCTGGCGAGCGGATACGCCGGTGGCTGAAAGTTGGGGCAGAACAAGGCGCCGGTGGGAGACGACTTTTTCCAGGCCTACGGCGTTGACCCGTTCGGCCACCTCCCCAGTCGAGAAGGTTCCCTTGCCGGCTGCGCACCAGACGTTGATACTTCTGGTGTCCAGCACCAAAATCCAGGCGTCGATGCCGGTGAGCGAACCACGCAGGCAATCAAAGGTGAGCTTGTAGTTGGCCGTCACCATCACCGGTGACCGTGCGTCCGGTGAACCGACGCCGTAGAGGCCTGGAGCGATACTGTAGCTGTCCCGGCCGATGCCAAGACGGGCAAGAACGCTTCCCATGCGGTCATCGCGGTCCAATCGGCTGAGCACCCGCGGAACCATTCCCGCCGGCGTCTGCACAAAATCCGCCACAAACCCCCAGAGGCGATAGCCGGGTTTTTCATAGGATCTGCCGGATTCTGGCGCCTGACCGCCACAGCATGGCGCTGCATCCAGGCCAGATATTGGAGAATCCGGCTCCTGACTCGCGGAGGGCGTCTCGTGGCAGCTGCAAGGGGATAGGGCGGCAGGGTGTTTTTCTTCCGGGCAACATGCTGTCATCGTTTAGCTCCCATGTCAAAACGCCGATCTTGCGCAGGCTGTCAAATCGAACCTGCAGTTCTCTTGAAACGGTCCAGTATCTCCCTGTCCAGGCAGTAGCAGGTACGCGGACCCTCGACCTCCCCCTTGACCAGTCCGGCGGCCTTGAGCACTTTCAAATGCTGGCTCACGGTGGACTGAGCCAGAGGCAGAATCTGGACGATCTCGCCGCAGATGCACCGGTCTATGGCCTTGAGATGCTCAATGATCCGAATCCTGGCCGGATGTCCCAGGGCCTTGCAGATGCCCGCAAAGGCAGTGGCATCCAGAATCGCTTCAGCGTTTTGGTTCATGGGTGATTTCGCGTTGAAGATAAGGGCGGCGCACATTTATCGTAAAACGACGATATACGATGAACATGCACCTGTCAATCGTCTTTTTCATCGTTGGACTGGATGGTTGAAAAGGTGTTGGTTCGACGCTCTACAAAAGCGTTTAGAGGCAGCCGCCATGCAACGGGAATGGATATTGGTACGCGATCGATCCGTCAGAAAACAGCACCTGAGGGACATCAGGTAAACAGGCCGGGCGTGACCGGACGGACGTCCAATGCCACACCCGGCTCCACGTGTCGCCGATACTAAGTCTCTTTGCGCAGGATCAGACGGCACACCTTGCTCTCTGGCGCCGCGATAAAAAAGAACGAAAGGATAAACAGCGGAAGGGCAAAGAAAAGTCCCACCACCGGAAGAATCAGAAAGCCCAGAAAACCCAACGCCAGGGCCAGGGGCAGAATGATCAACCCGATGGTCCGGCTCGACCACTTTTCACTTACACAATCTTGTTTGTTCATAACCAACCTCCAATACGGATATGTTTAAAATCGGTGTATAGTTGCATTTTCACATTGCACAACAAAATATTACAACGATAGCGGAAATATCAATGGGTGGGTTGTAGACGGCTATTGGCAGGAAAAACCTATTGGTGAGCAGGATGCGATGCCTCAATAATGGCACTTCATAAAACCATTAAAACATACCTTTCACCCTGTCCCTCTCCCCGATGGGTCGAGGGAACGTTGGCAATACCTTCATTTTCCTATGAAATATCTTGATATGACACGCCTGTTTCAATCCATTGAAGGAAGAGGGCCGGGGATTAGGCAGGTTGAATTGACACTTCCAATTGAAGCCAGTTCACCCATGCGACGAAACGTTCTTTAGAAATATTTTATTTTTCTGTTTTCCCCTTGGTAAAGATCTTGGATGCCAAATCGATGTCCTCGGGACAGAAGACAAACAGGCATTTAGCCTCCGGGCCGGCCACCGAGCCGTAAACGTAGTTGATATTGATACCCGCTTCGCCGAATTTGGAGGAAAGCCGGGCCAGTTCGCCGGGTTGGTTATCCAGCTGAACGGCAATCACCGGCATGATGTCGAAGGTGTAGTCATGCTGGGAAAGCAGATCGATGGCCGCGTTGGTCTTGCCGTCTTCGGCCAGCAGGCGGATCAGGGCAAATTGAGCTGAATCTTTGCGCATGGAGTTGTAGCTGGCGGCCGAAGCGATGCGTTTCAGGGATTTGCCCCTGGCCTTGAATAGCTCCAGCACATAGGCCGACGCATCCTGGATGGTCAACGCGTCGATATTGATGCCGGCTTCACCCATGAGCGTCGCCAGCCGGCCCAGCTCTCCGGGCTCGTTTTTCAGGAACAGGGAGATTTCCGTTCTGACCATGATTGTCCTCCTTTTAGCCATTGTTTAGGTACTGATGGTATTCAGAAATGGTAGATTTGGCTCGAGTTCAAGACGGGCGGCGGATTCAAACCGGAGGAATATTGATAATATTTCGAGGATTTGAATTTGCCGCCCAACGCTGAAATCGAGTTAAAGATGCCGTTTCTGGATATTGTCAGGGAACGCGTTTGTCCTTCAATATATTATTGGAAATCACCACCCGCTGGATTTCCGACGTGCCTTCGTAGATGGTGAACACACGGGCGTCCCGGTAGAAACGCTCCAACGGATAGTCGGTAGTAAAACCGTATCCGCCATGCATCTGCAGGGCCTTGGCCGTGACCCGGTTGACCATTTCGGACGCGTACAGTTTGGCCATGGAAGCCTGGAGGGTGAAGCGCTCCTTGCGGTCCTTCATGGCGGCCGCGGACAGGGTGAGTTGCCGGGCTGCCTCGATCTCGGTGGCCATGTCGGCGATGATCCAGCGCAAGCCCTGAAATTTGGAGATCTTCTGACCGAACTGGTCCCGCTGCTTGGCATATTTTACGGCGGCATCGAAGGCTGCCTGGGCCACACCCAAGCTCT
>JAQYWF010000251.1 GCA_030145105.1 Desulfosarcina sp. | reverse complement strand
TAAGCTTGATTTGAAGAAGGCCAAACAGCTTCTCAAGGAAGGGGGCAAACCCGACGGGTTCAAAGCCAGCCTGATGGTCTGGACCGATGAACAGGCCAAGATCACCGCCGAAGTGGTTAAGGCCGATCTGTCCAAAATCGGAGTAGATGTGGATATCCAGGTCAAGGAGGTCGGTGCGTTCAACGAGGCGACCAACAAGGGCGAACCCAACATGTGTGTACAGTTCTTCACCACCACCATTGATCCCGGTTACGCTACCAGCTGGTTTGAAACAGGCAACAAGTGGAACCCCAGTCAATGGAGCAACAAGACATACGATGAGCTTTTGAAAAAAGGCATGGCCGAATCCGATCTCAAGAAGAGGGCCCAAATCTATATCGACGCTCAAAAGGAGGTCGACAAGGATTGCTGGGCCGTGTGGCTTACCCATGGGATAAAAGTCAGAGTCGCTCAAAAGAATGTTGACCTAAAAAAGCTCTATCCCAACGGCCGCCTGGCGCCCTGGATGATAAGTTTCAAGTAAGTGTATTTAGCGGACACGGCAGCCGGGTCTGACGGGACGTTTGTTTAATCTGCCAACGGTCGGGAAAAGAGACAGAAAAATAATGTTAAAATACATCATCAAAAGAACGCTCTGGGTGATTCCGACCCTAGTCGGTGTATTGATAATTCTGTTTAGTCTGACCTACCTGATGCCCGGGGATCCGGCTTCGATCATGCTCGGCCCCCGGGCAACACCTGAGCTGGTGGAGGACCTCAACAAGCGGATGCATCTCGACAGAGCGATGCCCGTGAGGCTGGGTTATTACCTGCTGGGGGTTGCCAAGGGTGACCTGGGCACTTCCGTCTGGTCGGGCCATAAGGTCAGCTCGCTGATTGCAGATGCGCTGCCGCATACCATTTTACTTGCCATAACCAGCCTGGGCATCGCGGCCCTTATCGGCATCCTGTTGGGGACATTTGCCGCCGTTCGGCGGGAGAGCCCCATCGGGGGTGTCGTGACCATCTTTTCACTTCTGGGTGTAGCCGTGCCCGATTTTGTGGCCGCACTGCTTTTAATGCTTCTGTTTTGTGTTCAAATTCCCCTGTTGCCGGCATTGGGCGCCGGTGTCGAGGGTGATCTGGTCGATATTGCAGTGCATCTGATTCTGCCGGCCACGGCCCTGGGCATCGGATGGGTGGGCTATCTGTCCCGGCTCAACCAGGAATCCATGCTGGATGTTCTGGATTCGGACTACATCCGCACCGCCCGGGCCTTCGCTGTGCCCAAGCGCGCCATCGCGTATCGGTATGCTTTGAAGAACGCCGTGATTCCTTCCATCACCGTCATCGGACTGGGGGTGGGCAAACTTCTGGGCGGCGCGGTCTTTGTGGAGATCATCTTCAGCCGGCCGGGCCTTGGCAAATTGATCGTCGATGCTGTTTATGCCCGGGATTTTCCCGTGGTTCAGGGCGGCATTCTGGTGGCGACTATCCTGTTTGTTTTCGCCAATCTAATTGCCGACATATCGTATGCTTTCGTGGATCCAAGGATTCAGTACGATTGATAGAGGATACGTTTTGTGAAAACAGACACCATAAATCAAACCAAAGCTGGAATGAAATCCACTCAATTAACCCTTAAGCGCAAGTGGTCTGACACGCTGCGCGTGACCTTACGTTCAGTCGTTAAGGTCAAAGGCGGCTTGTGGGGCGGCATTTTTGTCGGCATCATGCTCGTTTGCGCCATCGGCGCGCAATGGATATCCCCAAGTGATCCCAACGCCCAGGACATCGTCCACCGGTTCGCAGGCCCCAGCCTTAAGCATTTCTTGGGAACCGATTACCTGGGACGCGACATCCTCTCCCGCATTATTTACGGCTGTCGCATCGCCGTGATGGTCGCCTTCGGTGCGGTAACGCTTTCGGCCATTGTCGGTGTATTTCTTGGGGTGATGGGCGGATACAACGAGGGGAAAAAGATCGATTACTTCATTATCTGGCTGTTCGATATCGTTCGCTCGTTTCCCCAGATCATTTTGGCCCTGGCCATTGTGGCCGTGCTGGGACCATCGCTGCTCAACGTGGTTTTCGCACTGGCCTTTACCGCCTTTCCCTTCTACGGGCGGTTGGCCCGGGCGAAGACTCTTTCCGTAAAGGAAGCCGATTATGTTAAGGCGGCCGAGGCCATGGGGCTGAAGCGAATTAAAATTATATTGCGGCATATTACCCCCAACATCCTGGCCCCGGTGATCGTTTGCCTGGGCATGGACATGGCCACCATGATCATCTGGGAATCGGGTCTCTCATTCCTTGGATTAGGGGTCAGGCCGCCCACCGCCTCATGGGGCATCATGCTTCGCAACGGTTACAAATACATCCTGACTTCGCCATTGATGATACTTTGGCCTTCGGTGGCCATTGCCGTGGCGATGGTTGCCTTCTCCCTTTTTAGCGAAGGGTTGAGGGTTGCTCTGGATCCTAAGGAACGGGAAAGATAATGTCTGAACCTTTGCTTGAAGTAAGCCAGTTGACCCTGGATTACAACCTGGGCAGTCGTAAAATGCGGGCCCTGGATCGGGTCAGTTTCAGCCTGGACAAAGGACAGGTGCTGGGGGTTGCCGGAGAAAGCGGCTGTGGAAAATCCACCCTGGGCCTGGCCATCATCAGACTGCTTCCCAAAGTCGCTGAGATCAGACGGGGTGAGATCGTCTTTGATGGGCGCGATCTTCTGAAGCTCTCCGAGGCGCAGATGGACCGGGAGATCCGAGGCCAGAAGATCGCCATGATCTTTCAAAACCCGCAGAACGCTCTTAACCCGGTGTTTAAAATCGAAACTCAGATGATCGACATTCTTCGCGTTCAGGACAAATATCAGAATCCCGGGAATCGAAAACGGCGGCAGGATTTCAGACAGCAGGCCATAGAACGTCTAAAGGGTACTGGGATTGCTGATCCGGCCGTGCGCGTTTCCAATTACCCCTTTGAATTTTCCGGCGGCATGAAACAGCGGGTGATGATTGGAATGGCTTTGTCGTCAGGCACATCTTTGCTTCTTGCCGACGAGGCGACCACAGCTCTGGACGTTACGATTGAAGCCCAGATTAACCGGCTGATCACCGAGCTTGCCGCTGAGTACGGAACCTCTATTTTGTACATCACCCATAATTTGGGGGTACTGTCGGAAATGGCGGATCGCATCATGATCATGTACGCAGGCAGAATATTCGAGATGGGGTGGACCAAGTCCGTCCTTGGTTCTCCCCGGCATCCCTATTCCACAGCTTTACTGGAATCGTTGCCGGGCCGTCAAACCAGGGGCAAACGGCTGCTTTCCATTCCCGGTTTCGTACCGCCATTGGACCGGTTGCCCGGCGGGTGTTCTTTTCATCCGCGCTGCCCTTTTGCAGAGGAAGTGTGCCGCCAGGAGGTGCCGCCCCTGATTGAAGTCGATAAAGGTCATTGGTCCGCTTGTTTATTTGATCAAAAAAGAGGAAGGCAAAAATGGAAGTGGATTTGATCCAAATCAAGAATTTAAAGACCTATTTTTTTCAGGGCAAGGGCCTTTTGTCCAAACTGTTTGGACAGGGACTAAGGATTGTCCATGCCGTGGATGGCATGAGCCTGACCATCAATAAGGGACGCACTTTCGGCCTTGTCGGAGAGAGCGGCTGCGGCAAATCCACCCTGGGTAACACCATCTTTCGCCTGGTGGAACCACTGGAAGGGGAGATTCTTTTCCAGGGTCGCGATGTTGTGAAAATGGATCAAAAGGAATTGAGGAAATTTCGCCAAAAGGCCCAGATTATCTTTCAGGATCAGTTCGGCTGCATGAATCCCCGCATGACCGCGGGGCAGATCATTGCCGAACCGCTCATGATGCGCCAGGGCAAACAGGAGAGCCAAAAAGAAATTGAGAAGGAAGTGGCAGAGCTCCTCAACGCGGTTAACCTTGATCCTGACGCAGCCGTAAAGTTTCCCAACGAATTTTCCGGCGGGCAGGCACGCCGCATCGGGGTTGCCAGGGCCATTGCCCTGAATCCGGTGTTTATAATGGCCGATGAGCCGACCTCCGGCCTCGATATTTCCACAGCGGCGACAATCCTGAATCTGATGCAGGACCTGCAGGAAAAAATGGACATCACCTATCTCTGGGTATCACACAATCTGAACCAGGTGCGATATATGTCTGACGACATGGCAGTCATGTACCTTGGCAAAGCGGTGGAGATGGGCCTAACAAGCGAAGTATTCGACAAAATGGCCCATCCCTATACCAAGGCCCTTATTTCTGCAGTCCCCCAGGTGTCCCCGGGAGAACAGAAACAAACAATCTTTTTGAAAGGTGAAATACCCAGTCCCATCAACCCGCCTTCCGGATGTCGGTTTCGCACCCGCTGTCCTCAAGTGTTTAAAAGATGTGAGCAAGAGGAGCCCCCTTTAACCGATCTGGGAGGAGGGCATTTTTGCGCCTGCCATCTGCATAATTCCCATTAAAACGTTACAGTACAATTCACGGAAGGATATGAATATATGAAGCACCCATGGTTTTCCGAGGCACAAAACGACTTGATCCAGCAGGGTAGACCGTTTGTCAAGATGCACGGGCTGCGCAACGATTTCGTCATTGTGGATGGGCGCGAGACTCCCTACACGCCTTCAGTAGAGGAGATCGTCCGCATCTGTGACCGGCACGAGGGCGTGGGCGCCGATGAACTGCTGGTGATTGAACCACCCAGGTCCGGCAAAGCTTATGCCTTTGTACGGATCATCAACACGGATGGACGTGAAGTGGAAGCCTGCGGAAATGCCAGCCGCTGCGTGGGCTGGCTCCTTATGGAAGAGTGCGGACGTGATGAAATCCGGATCGAGACCCTCGGCGGCGTGCTCTCCTGTCGGCGGGCCGGGGAAAAGCAGGTGGCCGTAGAGATGGGCAGACTACGGACCGTCTGGAAGGAGATCCCACTGTCGCGGGAGATGGATACGCTTCACCTGGGGATCGGTGCCGGGCCGCTTCAAGACCCGGTGGGCATGAACATCGGAAACCCCCACGCGGTTTTTTTCGTAGACGACCTGTCAGCCGTCGATCTGACCAGGTACGGCCCGGAATTGCAAAAGGATCCCGTCTTTCCGGAAGAGGCCAACATCGGTGCGGCCCAGTTCCTGGATCACAAAACCTTACGACTTTCTGTGTGGGAGCGGCCGGGAGTTTTGACTACGGCCTGCGGTACCGGGGCTTGCGTGGCCGTGGCTGCGGCGCACAGGCGCGGCTTGACTACAGAAAAATGTATGACCGTCATCATGCCGGCCGGGTCGGTGGAGATTGAGTTGAAAGAAGACGGCATGGTGGTAATGACCGGCCCGGTTGAAACGTGCTATGCAGGATATCTTCCGCTTAAAAAGGAGTGATGTTATGAGCGTTAAAAATATTCCGATCGACCCGGACAGGCCCCAGCTACGCCTGTTGACCAGGGACAAAATCGAGCGGATACATCAGGCCAGTCTGAAGGTGCTCAGCAAAACCGGCGTCAGGGTTCTTCTCCCTGAAGCGGTGGAGCTGCTGTCAGACGCAGGCTGCGATGTTGTCGACATAGACCTTGTCAAGATTCCCGGCCGTCTGGTAGAAGAGTGCCTGGATGCGGCCCCCAGCAGTATAACCGTCTATGACCGCACAGGCCGTCCGGCCATGCAGCTTGAAGGACAAAATATTTATTTCGGCACCGGGCCGACCATCCAGTATGTGATCGACGTGGAGACAGGCCAGCGCCGCGATACCACCATGGAGGATATCGCCAAGGCCGCCCGGATCGTCGATTACCTGCCCAATCTTGATTACGCCATGACCATGGGAATGAGCGGTGGAATCAATCCTCCCTCCCAGGGTCTGAACCCGGTGGTGACCGACCGGTTCGACTTTGCCGCCATGCTCCTTAACACCACCAAGCCGCTGATGTTCTCCAACTGGAGCGTCGAGGGCCTGGCCGATTGCTATGAAATGGCCGTGGCCGTGCGCGGAGGAAGTGAGAGCAGCTTCCGCAAGAGTCCGTTCATTATGGTTTACTGCGAACCGACCACCCCCTTGGTCCACGGCAGGGATCCTTTAGAACTGGCCTTGTTTTGCGCCGAAAAATCCATCCCGCTCCTGAACGTCTCGGGCCCGGTGGCCGGTGGCACCGCGCCTGTAACCCTGGCCGCGTGCCTTGTGCTGTCAAATGCCGAAATGCTCAGCGGCCTGGTGATAGCCCAATTGAAAAATAAAGGGGCGCCGGTAGTCTATGGTGGCGGAGCCTCTCCTCTGGACATGCAGACCAGCGTCAACCTGTACGGAGGGCCGCAATTCTGCCTGGACCACATCGCCCTCAAGGAATTGGCCAATTTCTACCATCTGCCCGACTTTAACACGGGCGGCTGCACCGACGCCAAAACACTCGATCAGCACGCGACCATCGACTACACCATGTCCCTCGTTCAATCCGCCCTGGTGGGCAGCAACCTGATCCATGACGTCGGTTACATGGAGTCGGGCTACACCGCCTGTTGGGAAGGCATCGTCATGGCCGACGAGATCATCGACTACCTCAAAAATTTCCTTAAAGGCATACCGCTCGATAAAGAAAATCTGGCCTTGGACCTTATCCATAAGCAGGGACCCGGAGGCAGCTTTATGGCCGAAAAGCACACCTTCGATCACTTCCGATCCGTCTGGTACCCCAAGCTGATGGACCGGAATAGTCATGCCAATTGGACCAAGGCAGGCTCAAAAGACCTGAAAACGAAATTAACTGAAAAAGTGCAGGACATTTTAGCCAATCACAGACCGGAACCTCTGGATGAGCAAATCGTCCGCATTGTGGAGGGAATTCTCGAACGAGCCAAGGAAAGGCATTCGCTGGAAAAACGAGCAGGCGGGCTGGTCTGATTGTAAGTCGGCTATTTTCAGCTTTTTGTGAGACTAAACCTGGTCGCTTGAATCGATTTTATTTGGTACAAGTGATCGTTTTAAAGGTGGGAGTTAGAGAGATGAATTCAACTGAAAGAATGGATAAAGCCATCAACCTGAGTCCGGTGGACCGGATCCCCAATGCCCCGTTCTATGAAGCCCCGATTTGCACCTATTTCGGCTCCACTTTCAGGGCCGCCCTGCTTGAAGAGAAGGCCATGGTAGACGCCCACATGACTGCTTTAGACGAATTTAAGTTCGACTGGGTCATAGTGGGGATGGGGCTAATCGGCGGGATCATCCCCGAGGCGTTGGACTGCAAGGTCAGCTTCCCTGAAGATATTTTCCCGGTGATCGAGAAGACCACAGTCAAATCAATGGAGGACGTAGACCGCATCGCCAAAGCCGATGTGTACACCAACCGTATGGAACGGTTTTTAAAGGGTATATCCAGCCTTAAGAAAGAACTGAAGGGAGAGGTCCCCATTGCCTGCGAATACATATCCCCTTTTACCATCGCCACCCGGCTGAGGGGCACCAACGAAATCATGGCTGACATGTACGATAACCCGAAACTGGTTCGTGCCCTTCAGGATGCATTGGTGCCTCTGGACATCGATATTGG
>JAQYWF010000393.1 GCA_030145105.1 Desulfosarcina sp. | reverse complement strand
TCCGGATTGAGTCGTCCGCATCCATAGCAGTGGCTCAGTTCGTCGGGATAGTTGTCCTGAAATGCGATTTCACTCATGGTGCTCCTTTCTCGTTTAGACACAGCTGTTCCGGGTCAGATCTCACAGGGAGTATGACGGGCGTATGGTCTGTCTTAAATCGTTCGGTGCCGGAGAATTCAGGGGTGTTGGGGCTAGGGTTGCGTCAGGTAGATGAAAACAAATTGTTCGTCGTTGATGTCGACGGTCATGTCACAATTGCGGGATTGGGCATAATTGAGCCAACCTCGCTTTCCGGCAGCGCCGCAATCAACCTTGGGATGCGATTCGCCGGTGGTGGCGTTATACCATGAAATCAGCATGGGGTCCGGACACAGTGATTTCACTTTTTCATCGGCCATGGACTGGGCGGCTGGAAAATCCAGATCGGGCTCCTCGGTCCTGATCTTAACCGGGTTGATCAGCTGGTACTTCAATGGCGCTTTTGCCATTCCCACCTCCTTTTGATGAAACGGGGGATCATATGAACATTGGATGTAATACGGGCTGACAAAAAAATCAATAGCCGTAAAAAAAACAGCCGGGTGGGTCGGTTTGAAGTGCCCTTTGCCATGTGGTAGGCTGGTTTTACCTATACCGACACCAAGGAGGATGCGGTGCAGAAGACCCCAGTTCTTCCAGACAGCTGGTTCTCGATGGAACCGGTTGAGGCCCGAATGATCGACCCTTCCGGTGAATTGGCTGACCGCACCATTCAGCTTCGCATTAACCCCATTTCGGGCCGCACCAGCCGAATCGCCTTCAGTCGTGTGAATGAAAAAGAGGCGGGTGTCGAGCGCCTGCCTATGCCACCACCGGATGCGCAGCATACGGCGCGCTGCCCTTTTTGCCGCCCCCAGGTGCTGGCGCAGACCCCCCAGCTGATTCCCCAAATCCATCCGGCTGGAAGGATGACCCGGGGTGAATCGCTGCTGTTTCCCAACCTATTCCCCTACGGTGCCTATTCTGCGGTGAGTTTGTTCGACAACACCCACTTCGTGGAGATCGGCACGGCCACTGAAAGCAGCTACACGGACTGCCTGGTCAATTGTGCCGACTATTTGAAGCGGGTAAAGCAGTTCGATCCATCAGCGATATATATGGCGATCACCCAGAACCACCTGCCATCGGCAGGAGGTTCCATGGTCCACCCCCACCTACAGGTTCATGCCGACCGGATCGGCGCCAATCACCAGCGGTTCCTTTACGAACGGGCCCTGACACACCGGCATGCTGTGCAGCGAGGGTTGTTTGGTGATTATGCCGCCCATGAAGTCAGCGCAAGGGAACGATACATCGGCCGCTCCGGTCCGTGGGTATGGATGGCGGCTTTTGCGCCGGAAGGGTTTTTCGAGATCTGGGCCGTCTATCCTGGAAAAACCTCCTTGATGATGCTGGACGAAAACGCCTGGCGCCATCTGGCCACAGGTATGATCCGGGTTCAACAGCTTTACCGCAGTTTGAATCGCAACGGGTACAATTTCGGCCTGCTCTCGGTGGAGACACCCCAAAGCGCCCTTGAGTTGCGGGCCGTTATGGTGGTTCGCGCCAACTACGCCCCCTGGACCCGAAGCGACTACACCGGCTTCGAAGTCATGCTGGGGGATATGGCCACGTTTACCGCTCCGGAAGAGACCGCGCGACTGGCCCGCACCTTCTGGCAATGACGGCCCCAGCAATTTTCAGTTCCGTGAAATCAGCTTCCTGACATCGGTTGTCCGACACCAGTCCTTGGCCTTTAGACCGACAGCGTCTGCGATGCCTTTACCGGGTGCGCCTTCAGATACTCCAGCCGGTTCAACCCGTTGATGTAGGCCTTGGCGCTGGCGGTGATGATGTCCGGGTCGGAACCGCGGCCCAAGGCCATCAGGCCGTTTTCACGCAGGCGCACGGTTACCTCCCCCTGGGCATCGGTGCCCCCGGTCAGGGCGCTGACAGTAAAACGCAGCAGTTCGGCCTTGGCATTGGTCAACTGGGCGATGGTGTTGTAAGCCGAGTCGATGGGGCCGTTGCCGTAGTTGGCACCCTGAACGGAGCGGCCGTTGATGGAGAGCCGCACACTGGCCATGGGCAGTACCGTGGTCCCGCAGGTGACGTGCAGATATTCCAGTGAGAAGACTTCGGCGGACCTGAGTACGCCCTCGGTGACCAGGGCCTCCAGGTCTTCGTCCATGACGTGCTTTTTCTTGTCTGCCAGGGTCTTGAACTGTTTAAAGACCGTCTTGAGTTCATCTTCGGACAGGTCGTAGCCCAGGTTCTTCAGGTGGGTATACAGGGCGTGGCGGCCCGAATGCTTGCCCAGGACCAGCTGGTTGCGGCTCAAGCCGATAGTCTCCGGCTTCATGATTTCATAGGTCATGGGGTTTTTTAGCATCCCGTCCTGGTGAATGCCCGCTTCGTGGGCAAATGCATTGGCACCCACGACCGCTTTGTTAGGCTGGACCATGATGCCGGTAATCATGCTCACCAAGCGGCTGGTGGAATAGATGTGTTGGGTCTGGATGCCGGTGTCGAAAGGCATGAGATTTTGGCGGGTGTGCAGGGCCATGATTACCTCTTCCAGGGAGGTGTTGCCCGCCCGCTCGCCGATGCCGTTGATGGTGACTTCGGCCTGCCGGGCGCCGACATTGACGGCGGCGATGGTATTGGCCGTGGCCAGGCCCAGGTCGTTGTGGCAGTGAACACTCATCGTGGCCTTGTGCATGTTCGCGGTGTTGGCCATCACATACTTGACCATCTCCTCGAACTCTTGGGGGATGGCGTAGCCCACCGTGTCGGGCAGGTTGATCGTGGTGGCGCCGGCTTCGATGGCTGCGCCGAACACCTTGCACAGGTAGTCCCGGTCGCTGCGGGAGCCGTCTTCGGCGGAAAACTCAACGTTGTCGGTGAAGGTCTTGGCGTATTTGACCGCCCCCACCGCCGCGTTGAGCACCTCCTCCCGGGACATTTTCAGCTTGTAATCCAGATGGATGTCCGAGGTGGCGATGAAGGTGTGAATACGGGGCTTAACGGCATGCTGGACAGCACCCCAGGCTTGGTCGATGTCGCTCTTGTTGGCCCGCGCCAGGCCGGCAACTTCGGTGGATTTCAGGCGTTTGGCGATTTCCGATACCGCCTCGAAGTCGCCTTCGGAGGCGGCGGGAAAGCCCGCTTCGATGATGTCCACGCCCAGTTTCTCCAGTTGGACGGCCAGCCGCATCTTTTCATTGGTATTCATGCTGGCACCGGGACTCTGCTCGCCGTCCCGCAAGGTGGTGTCGAATATTTTAATGCGCTCGGTCATTGCTTTTCTCCTTAAAATCGATTTTTTTTCATGATCAGACTGATGGTGAACCCATTACCCGTTTTCGTTTCCACACCGGCTCCTTTTCATCAAGGGCGCGGTGGAAAACATCAGGCAATGCCGAGCATGGGCCGCGGAATGGGCCGAGTGGCCGTTCCCGCGGCGTTGTTACCTTCTTTCTTGACTTCCTTGGCCAGTTTGAACTGAAAGCTGTCTGCCAGGGCCTGCCAGCTGGCTTCGATGATGTCCTCGGAGACGCCGATGGTGCTCCAGATCTGATCTTGATCCCTCGAATCGACCAATACCCGGACCCTGGCCTCCGTACCCTCGCGCCCGTCTACCACGCGCACCTTGAAGTCCACCAGTTTCATGGTGTCCAGGTCTGGGTAGAAGTTGCCCAGTGCTTTTCTCAGGGCATTGTCCAGGGCGCTCACCGGGCCAAGACCTTCGGCGGCGGTGATCTCGTGACTGTCACCCACCGAAATCTTGATGGTGGCGTGGGCCGAACAGGGCAGATCCTTGTCTTTTTCGATGGTCACCCGGAAGGACTCCAGATCGAACAAGGGCTTGAACTGCTCGGTGAACTTCTCCAGCATGATCTGAAAGGAACCGTCGGCCACGTCGAACTGGTAGCCTTCGTCTTCCATCTGTTTGATGGCGGCCACGATGGCCTTGCTGTCACTCCCGTTGGCACCCAGGTCCACGCCCATCTCTTTGGCCTTGTACTCCACGTTACTCTTGCCGGCCAAGTCGGACATGAGCACCCGGCGCTGGTTGCCAACGGTTTCCGGGTCCATGTGTTCGTAGGCCCGGGAATCTTTCATGATGGCGCTGACATGGATGCCGCCCTTATGGGCAAAGGCGCTGCGTCCCACGAACGGACGGGAGTTTAAGGGAACAATGTTGGCCGTCTCGCTAACATAACGGGAAAGGCTTTTCAGGCCGGCCAATTTGTCTGGCGGGATGCAGGGCCGGTTCATTTTGGTGCTGAGAACGGGGATGATGGTGGTCAGGTCGGCATTGCCGCAGCATCGGCATCGTCCGCCCCGACGCCGGGTCCGGCTCGTCCTACCGTATCCCCTACAGCTTCCTCAACGCCTTCGCTGCCATGGCCGATGCGAACGATAAGGGTATCCCCTTGGAGGAACTGCAGGCGACCCAGGAGTGGCAGGATGCCTGGGCCAAGCTGGTGGATTTCTACACCTACGCCAAGCTGCCTCTGCCAGCCGAGCCACCCAACATGTTCGAGGATTTCAACGCCGGTGATACCTGG
>JAQYWF010000290.1 GCA_030145105.1 Desulfosarcina sp. | reverse complement strand
GGTGCGAACGGAGGGCACATCCGTCTTGCGCCGCAAAAAGATTGGGAAGTCAACCAGCCAGCTCAACTAAAGACTGTGCTGCAGACCCTCGAGGGAATCAAAAAGGAGTTCAACAGCGCGCAGTCAGGAGGGAAGATGGTTTCGCTCGCCGACTTGATTATCCTGGGTGGATGCGCAGGTGTTGAGCAAGCTGCAAAGAATGCAGGTCACGATGTGACCGTTCCCTTCACGCCTGGACGCACGGATGCGTCGCAGGAGCAGACCGATGTGGACTCCTTCGCCGTACTCGAACCGGCTGCAGACGGGTTCCGGAACTACCTCAAAACCAAATACGCCGTATCGGCAGAGGAACTGCTGGTTGATCGTGCGCAACTGCTGACGCTGACCGCTCCTGAGATGACGGTTCTCATTGGCGGTATGCGCGTCTTGAATGTCAACTTCGGACAGTCCCCGCACGGCGTCTTCACCAAGCGGCCCGAGGCGCTCACCAATGACTTCTTCGTGAATCTGCTGGACATGGGCACGGCGTGGAAGGCAACCGCGGAAGACGAAGACGTGTTCGAGGGCCGTGATCGCGAAAGCGGCGAACGCAAGTGGACCGGCACCCGTGTCGACCTCATCTTCGGTTCAAACTCCCAGCTCCGGGCTTTGGCGGAAGTCTATGGAAGTGAGGACGCCCAGGAGAAGTTCGTGACCGACTTTGTGGCGGCGTGGAATAAGGTGATGAACCTCGACCGCTTCGACCTTGCTTGATCGCAGCATAAGAGGCTGTGGACAATTTATCCACAGCCTCATAAGCATCTCCGAGGGCTCATGAAACGTATTCTGAACTGCAAAACGCATGTTTTGAACGCTCAGCTGGGCCACTTCGAAAAGGTTCAGCCGGAATAGGCTGCCAGTGTAGGCGAGGCATTGGAGAAAATGAAATAGCATGCTATGGTGTCGGGAGCAACCGGGGCGGACAGACCCCTTTTCCACAATTTTCAGGAGGTGCATCGATGCCCGAGAAAAAATTCAAACAGGTGTGTGAATGTAAAAACTGCGGGAACGAGGCCGAAATGGTCATCACCTGCTCCCTGGAAGAAGAGAAAACAACCGAAGCGGCGCCTCGTGTCGTGGCAAAAAGTGAAGGTAAAACCGAAGGTCATGCCGTTTGCAGCCACTGCGGTGGCGAGGCGGATATCTGGTTGGACATCTGACCACGGCTGAATGAAGCCCTATCCTCTCAAGGGTAAAAAAAATCAAATTCAATGTTTGAAGAAAGGGCTGCCTGCCAGCAGATGGGCGGCCCTTTGTCTTGCCCGAATCCCCGACCCTGTTCCGACGCGTGTTAACCTTGTGGCGCCGCATGACGCATATGAAAAATTGTTACACATCATGGAGAATATCGAGAGGATGCGACCCTACGCATTAAGACGGTTTAACGCGTCGATCCATGTGTCCTCGATTTCAATTCTACCGGCCTTGCGGACCATCTTTAGCTTTTCATGGCCCCGATCTCCCGGAATGACAACCCGCTCGACCCCATCGGCGGGTGTCTCGTTGCGCAGTTGCCGACACATGTCGGAAACGGCAAGCTTGAAGGCGTCCCTGCCCGTGAAACCGGCGATGTCAAAGGCCAAAACCAGACAGCCATATTCGTGCGGATGCCATCCCGGGGTCTGGTTGGTGCTGAGCAGGCTCTGTACCAGGGCGCCGGTAAGCACCTCGATCAGCAGCGTGATACCGAAGCCCTTGAAACCGCCGCCGATGGGCAGCAGATTGGCCACGCCGTCCTCAGACAGGGCGTCGCCGGCAACGGTGGTTGGCTGTCCACGGCTGTCTACGGCCACATGGCGGCGCAGCGGCGTTCCTTTTTCTTTGGCGTTTTTAATTTCAAAGAAGGGAATCTCCGTGGTGGCCATATCGAGAACCATGGGGTCACCTGCGGTGGGAATGGCGTAGGCCAGGGGATTGGTGCTTAGCACGCCGCGGGTGCCGCCGAAGGGGACTGTACACCCTGTACCGCCGTTGAACATGGCGATGCCGATCAGGTCCCGCCGTGCCAATCCGTCGGCCCACATATTCAATGTGATGATCCCGGAAGAGTTGCGGAAACCGGCGGCAGCCATTCCAAACTGCCGGGCCCGGTCGGTCAATGTGTCGTGAATCGTCTTGATCTTGAGGGACGGTGCCAGGCCATTGAAATCCATCACCGTAACCGCCCCTTGATCCACCAGCAGGGTCACGTCATGTCCGGCCTGTTTATCCCAGACCGTCAGGTCGGCCACGGCTTCGGCCAATGGATTCATGCGCGGCGATTTTTTCAGGTGGGTTTCCAGGTATAGGCTGGCAAAATAGTCTGCCTCCTCTGGAGAGACAAACCGACGTGCGGTCATGGCCAGCTTCTTTTCGAGCGTTTGGATATCCACCTTCATCATCAATCTCAATCCTCACCGTTCAGGATCGCTAAATCCCTCACGCTTTTGATTACAGTGAGTACTCCCCGATCCCCATCCACCCTCACCCGATCACCGACGCGGATTAAGGCAAAGGGATCATCCTCCAGATCCGTAAGCATGGGTACGTTAAGCACGGCGGCCGTCACCGCCGTCCGGGAGTCGAGGTGGGGAAAGACCAGGGCGGCCGGGCCGAACCCGGACACCTGGGCCGCGTGGAAGAAGATGGACCAGCCGTTGGAACCGCGGCTCCCTTCCAGGGGATGGCCGGGCTCCTTGACCTTGCCGGTGCGGACATCGACCCCACCCCAACCGGTGATGGTACGCCGGCTGATCAAGGCCGGCCCTTCGGCCACACCGCCCAGAGCACCCCTGCCACGAATGACGATCGGTTCCATCAGCATCCCTCCCATATTCCGCTGGCTTCGGTTTGCAGGCACTGCTCCACCGATCCGTAATAGAGGCGTGCGTCGGTCTCCTGAGCCGCAGACATGCGCTGTTTGGCCGAATCGTAAGCTGCCGTGCGCACGCCAGCGGGATACCAGCGTGTAGAGGGACAGCTGCCGGTAAGCAGGTGGGCGCCTGCCTTTTCAATGGTCCGGGTATATCCGCATCGATCGGCCATATATTTGAACGGCCCGGCGGTCCAGACGTGCACGAGCGTGTCCGGATGAATGCGACGGCCATCCAGAAACTCGGCGATGCACCGGACTTCATCGATATGATAGTGGGGGCAACCCAGGGAAATATAGTCGATCCGCTGCCGGTCGTTGCCGTTGAGTTGTTCAACGGATTCGGCCGCATCAACGGCCGAGACGGTGATGCACGAATGATCCGCTTTGCCGGTCAGGGCCTGCTGGATGGTGGCCGCCTCAGGGGAAATGCCTTCCAGATGGCACATTGTCAGTACCGGCGGCACAAGCCAGTGAAGCGAAAAAAGCCTTGAGCCGAATGGCATCGGGGCGGGAATAGCGACCAGCGATTACGGGCACCGCCATGGGGGGCAGCCGCATACCCACCGCGTGCCCCAACACATCCCAATCGTGAACCGATTCAGGAAGGGACTGAATGGTTACCACGTGGGTGGCTTTGCGGTTCTCCGGCAGGTGCTTGCCCCACAGCGGGGTGTATCCGCACACGGCGGCGCAGAAGCTGGCCTCGATGCCGTCCCCGTTGCCACAAGCCCCCCAAAGGCTGTTCAGGAAAAGCACGGCACTGGATTCACAGCTGACGAAATACTCCCCGGCCAGTGGAACGAATCCGAGCAGATAGGGCACGCAGGACCCGCTGAGGACGACGCCCGAATCCACGAATCGGGAGAGCATAGCCAGGTTCTTCGCCTGTCGGTCCTGCCCTGCCAGCAATTGTTCCGGGACTTCGGTGCATTCCACCTCCACCCCGCTGTAGCAGATGCAACCCCGATTCATCTGTTTTAATTCGGCCGTCTGTCCGGTGCACAGGGACATGGTCGAAAAAACCCGGTCGAAGTCATCGGATCCGGCCACATCCAGATAGTGGTAGGCGCCACATAACAGGTCCTCCTAGGAGACTCGGCACAGCCGTTCGGCCCCCAGCACCCCGGCATATCGAACGATCAGTTCCATGGCTTTTTGGGGCGCCACACCGCGCTCACCGTCCAGCGTGGCCTTTTGGGTATCGTCCAGATTCATTACCGTCCATCCACTTTGAAAAAGGTTTACGGAAGTCATACCTCCCTTTGGGTGAAATGGCAAACCAACCGGCGGTCCATCAGGAAAACCGCGTGCAATCCACTGGAAAATGGCCTATGATGGTCTTATATTCAATCATGTTCGGCGACGTGAACCAAATCGATAGACCGGCAGCCGGACACGTCGGAGAAAACACCGGAGGGTTCGCCGCCGAAAGACCGGTGAACGCTAAAACGGATTAATCCTCGGATTTGTGCATGTCTCAGTATATAGACTGAGTCACTGTGCAAGGACACCAAAAAGAAAGAGGCTTCTGATGGAAGGTCACATTAAATGGTACGACGAAAAAAAACGTTTCGGGTTTGTCACCACCCAGGAAAACGAAGATATTTTCCTGCATGTGTCGGGCATCAAGGAATACGGCCATTTCGGCCTGCAGCGCGATGACCGGGTGGAATTCGAAATCAGGGAAACGGCCAAAGGGAAGCAGGCCGTGAATCTGAGGCCTGCCAAATAGGGTTCACTTCAGATTGAAAGGGCGCCCCTTTATCCGGGGCGCCCTCTTTTTTTCTCACCGCACGCGCTGATCCACTCTCGTTCATTCCTTTATGCCGGCCCGATCTCCGGAACGCACCATCTCAATGCGGCGCGCTTGACCAGATTCACCTTCATACCGTTTCGTATGGATGGTATCCTTTGGGAGCGCCATCGCTCAGTGCCCCCTTCGCGTGGTGGAATTCAGGGCTGTCGTATATTTTTTTCAACAGGCCTTCCTTGAACCGGGGCGCTGCCAGGTGGGCCATGCCCACGGCCCGTTCGGAAAGGCTCAATCCCCGGGGGTCGAAAGCCCCGTTTTCAGTCACGATAACCACAGGATCCGCCGCGATAGCCGTGGTGGTGATGCCCTCCGGACACATGTCTACGATTTTCGACAGACCCTTAGCGGTGATCGATTTAAGGGCGATGATCGGCACCCCGCCTTTGGAAAGATTGGCGCCGCGGATGAAATCGCACTGACCGCCCACCCCGCTATAGATCTGCCTGGCTTTCATGGAGTCGGCCCAGATATTCCCGTGCAGATCCACGCCGATGGCGCTGTTGATGGAAACCATGTTGGGTTGATCGGCAATGGTGAGGATACTGTTGGTGTAGTCGGCCGGTCGGATTTGAACGGCGGAGTTATAGTCCAGCCAGTCGTAACCCGCTTGGCTGCCAGCCAGAAAAATTGAGGCAAGGCTGAACTTGTTGCGGGTGCTGGTGTAGCGGTTGGTAACCACCCCTTCTTCCACCAGCCGACGCATGGCATCGGCAAACAGTTCGGTGTGGATGCCCAGGTCCTTGACACCCTTTTCCAGGATGGCATCGGTAACCGCCTCGGGAACCTGGCCGATTCCATACTGGATGGTGCTGCAGTCCTTGACGAACAGACCGGCAATGATCCTTCCGATTCTGCGGGCCGGCTGGTCCGGCGGCTGAACCGGGCTGACGGGTAGGGGGTAGTCGGTGTCGAGCAGGTAGTCGATCCAGGCACCGGGGACGGTGTCTCCCAGTACGAAGGGCATCCGGGCGTTGCGTTCGGCGATGACCAGTCCGTTGTTGGCCCTGACCGTTTCAATGGCCGCCATCACCCCCTCCATGGTGGTGCCCAGGCTGTAGTTGCCTCCGTTGTCCGGACCGGCCACCGTGAGCATGGCCACGTTGGGTCTAAGGTATTCGCGAACCTGCATGGGGATATCGCCCAGGTGCATGAGCTGGTATTTGGCCCATCCCTTGTTGGCGGGCTCCCGGGTGTGGTGGCTGTTAAAAATAATCCGGTGGGTGATTCGATTGCATACCGCTTTGGAAAACAGGTCAGCCACATCCCCGAGGAAAAGGACGCCGATCAGTTCTACCTCTCGAATCAATTCGTCGGTGGCCAGTTGCCTGAACATCACCTGGGGCGTGGCCGCGTTCCCCGACGCGTAAATCCGGCTGCCCGGCGGCAGCAGGGTGTTATTGATAATATCGGCTACGTTATTGACGATTTTCATCTTGTCCTCATGGTCTGTTCAGGTTGTTCGATCTGAATATAGGCGTCTGACATTCAGGAAAACTGTATTTTAAAATTGAAGTGCCGCAAAGCACAACGATAAACTAAAAAAGGGATCGATGAACAACCGATACCGGTTGTTTCCCAATCCCTTATGAAATTTTAAGAAGACTGGCTTGTCAGATGAGGCTATCGACTGTGAACGGATGTCAGAAAACCGATCGCCTCAGTCACCACATGAATTCGCTCCGACGTTTTATTCAGAAGTGGCAGGTTGGGGTCAAGATCATGTGAATCGGATAACCCGTTGCAGGGAAAGATGGCCCTTAAACCGATCGTGGCTGGAAGCCGCTCCAACAATTCCCTAATCCCTCAATTCCCCAATCCCTCAATTCACAATACCTAAATCCGCCCTATCTGTTGGCCTTCCTATACCCCAGCTGGTCCAGGGCGATGATCCACTTGCAGATGTTGGACGACCCCTCCACCATGTAATACGTCGGGGTGTCACGGTATAACCGCGCCACCGGGTACTCCGTCGAGTAACCGTAGGCCCCCAG
>JAQYWF010000061.1 GCA_030145105.1 Desulfosarcina sp. | reverse complement strand
GCTGGGTCTGGAAGGTGCCGGCATCGTGGAATCGGTGGGTTCCGGTGTCTCTGAATTTAAACCGGGAGACCGGGTCGCCTACGCCGGCATCCCACCGGGTGCCTACGCGCAGGAGCGCTGCATCCCGGCCCATCGACTGGTTCGGCTGCCGGACAATATCTCCACCCGACAGGCGGCTGGTATGATGCTTCGGGGCATGACGGCACGCTATCTGCTTTACGGCTGCCATCCGGTGAAGGCCGGCGATCGCATCCTGATCCATGCGGCGGCCGGAGGCGTTGGATCTATCGTCTGCCAATGGGCCAGTCACTTGGGCGCCGAGGTGATCGGCACCGTGGGCTCGGCGGAAAAAGCCGTGTTGGCAAAAAAAAATGGCTGCCACCATCCGATCCTGTATGATGAAGTCGATTTTGTGGAGCAGGTCAAGGCGATTACCGGCAACCGGGGCGTGGACGTGGTATACGACAGCGTGGGCAAGGCCACGTTCATGAAGTCACTGGACTGCCTCAGGCCCATGGGGACGATGGTTTCCTTCGGTCAGGCATCGGGCGCCGTATCGGCTCTGGATATCGGGATGCTTGCGGCAAAGGGGTCCTTATTTCTCACCCGGCCCAGCCTGATGACCTACACGGCCCAACGGGAGGATCTGCTTGCCCATGCCCGCGACCTGTTCGCGGTGGTGGAAAAAGGAGCGGTAACGATTTCAATCGGCCAGACCTACCCGCTGGAGGACGCGGCCCGCGCACACCAGGACCTGGAGGGACGCAAAACCAAGGGCAGCACAGTCATGATTCCATGAAAACGGGGGCTTGCCAGATGGGCAAGCCCCCTTTGTATTTATTGCCTGTTGCCGGAGATGAACGCTACCTAACAACAGCACTGACTAACATAACAGCCGCAGGGGTCAACCACCCGGCAGCCACAGGCATCGACCACTTGAAAACAGCCGCAGTTATCCGCAGCGGGTCGATCATTGTTGTGCTGCTGCTTCTTTCTTTCGGATTTACGAGCATCTGATTTCTTATCGGACATGGTGCAACCTCCTTGATGGACAGAGCACCCCAAGGTGCCGGGGAGCATGGTTGTTTGGATTTTCCCGGGCCATCCGTTGATGTCCAGAGGTCTGCAATCGGACACCACCTTCGGAAACGGAAGTAATGAACCCGGTTTTTATACCAGAAAAATAACCATCAAATGGCAGGTTGTCATAGGGGACATCAAAATTATAAACACTTTTTGAACCGCGACAGCGAACGAACTGAAAATCGATTTGTTTATCCTTACGGTGCTGCGCGGCACTGCCGTTACAGGCAGAACCCTCCCCGCGGCTTGCCGCGGGGAGGGTTCAATCGACCGATTATTGCTGGATGTTTATCCGATTTTATGTTACTTCACTCAAGTTTATTCCCGCCAGAGTAGAGGAATTATGATAAGAAATAGGACACTTGTCATTGCCACCCGCAACAAGGGCAAGACCGCCGAAATCCGTGACCTGCTCAACGCCTTTCCTGTCACCATTAAAGACCTGGATGATTTCGGTCCGATCCCTGAAGTGGTGGAAGACGGAGACACCTTTGACGAGAATGCCTACAAAAAGGCCAGCTTTACTGCCAGGATCCTGGGCTATCCGGCTCTCTCCGACGACTCGGGGCTGATGGTAGCGGCGCTCAACGGTGCACCGGGTGTCCACAGCGCCCGTTGGGCCGGCCCCGATGTAACCGATGCCCAGCGCGGAAAAAAGCTGCTGGCCAAACTGGGGAACCAGACCAACCGATCGGCGGCGTTTGAATGCGTGATCTCCATAGCCGTACCTGCCGGACCGGCGCTAACCTATGAAGGCCGATGCGAAGGCACCATCACGCATACGCCTGCCGGCACCAACGGGTTTGGCTACGATCCGGTTTTCTTCTATCCGCCGCTAAACAAAACCTTTGCCCAATTGACCATGGCCGAAAAAAGCCGAGTCAGCCACCGGGGCAAGGCGTTGCAGGTGTTTCGGGATGAGTTTGACAAGGTGATGAAATGGATCGACCGGCACATGCCGGAGCCGGAAATAATCGGCTGCCAGAGTCAACGGGGCGACACCTGATTCCATGCACCATCTTTGTCGCTGGAAGGTGAAATGAGCGCTGACCGCGGCGTGCGGGGCAACGGGCGACGGAACCGGAGGTGGGCTGGTCGACTGCTCGCTGACCCAAAGGCGATACCGTGCAGGATGTCTTTATTACTGTCGAAAAGGGGTAACTTCCATGTTGAAAAAAAATGAGGGGATCGACATTGCCCAGGAGTTGGGGGGGATCCAAGACGTCGAACAGGCTAAGGCCCTGTTTGAAAAACGGCTGGACAAAGAGCACCTGTCCCGCATACGGACGCTGAGCTGTCCGGAGATCCTGATCAAAATTGCCAACGCCATCGCCATGTGCGATCCCGCCCGGGTTTTCATCAATACCGGGTCTGAAGCGGATCGTCTGTTTATCCGGCAGCTTGCCCTGAACAAGGGTGAAGAGGCGGTTCTGGCTATGGAAGGGCACACCATCCATTTCGATCTCAAAGAGGAGCAGGGCCGTATCATTGACCGGACCTTTTATATCGCCAACCCGAATGAGAAGATCAGCAGCCTGGCGAACAAGACATTAAGGGATGATGCCCTGGTTGAAGTTCGAGAAAAGATGGCCGGCATCATGAGCGGTGCCACCATGGTGGTGGGGCTGTATATTCGCGGGCCCGTGGGCGCGGCGGCCTCCAATCCCGCAATCGAGATCACCAGCTCCGCATATGTCTGCCACAGTGCCGAAATCCTCTACCGCAACGCTTTTGCGGATTTCGAACGAGAGGTTGACCGGCTGGGGCACTTTTACACCAACATCCACAGCGAGGGCCTCAACCGGCCCGAAGATCTGCCCAATGCAAGGGTATTCATGGACCGGAGCCACCGTACCACCTATTCGTTTAACTGCACTTACGCAGGCAACACCCTGCTGCTGAAAAAAGGGAACCACCGCTTTTCCGTGGACAAGGCTGTCTATGAAGGCAACGGCAGAGAACTGGCCGAGCATATGTTCATCACCGGTATCGAAGGCTCCGGGGGCCGGGTGACCTGGGTGGCCGGTGCAGCACCGTCTGGCTGCGGAAAAACCACCACGGCCATGGCCGGAAACCATTTTGTGGGCGACGATCTGGCCCAGATGTGGATCGACGACAACGGGAGCGTGCGCTCCATCAACCCGGAATGCGGCATCTTCGGCATCGTGGAAGATGTGAACGGAGAAGGGGACCCGATGCTGATGGACCGGCTGAGAAATCCCGGATCAGAAGTGATCTGGTCCAACGTGCTCATCGATGAAAACGGCGTTCCCCATTGGACTGGCAACGGCGAGACCCTGCCCACCCGAGGACGCAACTTTCAAGGGCCCTGGAAAAAAGGGTTGACGGATTCCGGCGGCAAACAGGTCAACATCTCCCATCCCAACGCCCGATGCACCATCTCTTCATCGGCCCTGGCCAACTATTCAGACAAAGCCGAAGCACCGGAGGGGGTGGAAACCCGGGTAATCACCTACAGCGGTCGGGACAGTGACACCATGCCGCCAGTCTGGGCGGCTAAAAACTCCAACCACGGCGTGGTAATCGGTGCCTGCATCGTCTCGGCAGCCACAGCCACGGAAGTGGGTGCATCCGGTGTGAAGCGGGCGCCGTGGGCCAACGCACCCTTCATTCCCGGTGCGCTGGGAGACTACATGAAGGCCCAGTTCGATTTTTTCGGCAGTGCCGATATCAAAGATGGAAAACGGCCCATAATGGCGGGGCTGAACTATTTTCTCACCCACGAGGCCCGTGGCGGCAGCGGCAAGAAATTGTTGGGGGAGAAAAAGGACGTCAAGGTCTGGCTGGGATGGCTGGAACGCCGCACCCACGACGACGTGGACGCCATCGAAACGCCCATCGGGTTCATTCCCCGCTATAAAGATTTGAAGGCGCTTTTTAAAACCCTGATCGATAAGCCCTACCCCAAAGATCTATATGACCGGCAGTTCTCCCTTTATGTAGACAACATCCTGGCCAGAAACGACCTTCAGACAACTGCCTACGGCAAGGAAGAAAACATTCCCCAACTGCTCTTCGACGTGCTTCGGGAGCAACGTGACGGACTGATTGCCCTGAAGATGAAATTCGGCCCTATCGTGACCCCGGAGCAATTATTGGAAGGAACCTGAGTTTCAACACCCAAGCTACTCAGCCTCAACAAACCTGCAGCGGCGGCAGAAATTTTTCGGCCGCCGCTTTTCGCTTACCGACATAAGCTTGATGACCCTCAGCAACTTTATCCGTTGACCTCATCCAGCACCTCACGCACCATTCGGGAAAGCGCCTCCATAGCAAATGGCTTCTGAATGAACCCGCTGCACCCCCGGTCAATGATCTTTTTCGCCTGTCCTTCGATGCTGTATCCGCTTGAAAGGATGACCTTAACGCCCCCATCTATCTCTCTCAGCCGATCATAAGTCTCCCCGCCCCCCATGCCCGGCATGATCATATCCAGAATGACGAGGTCGATCTTTTTTCTCTGTTTCTCGTACAGATCAAGCGCCCCTTGGCCGCTTCGAGCGATAAAGGCTCGATAACCCAACTTTTCCAGCATCGCTTTCCCCACCTCGACAATCATGTCCTCATCGTCCACAAGGAGGACCGTCCCTTGGCCATACTGAATCTCATTTCGTTTTGGTTCCGGGCCATCTTCCTCGGCCTCCCTCTCCGATGCAGGCAGGTAAATCTTGAAGGTGGCGCCCTCTCCTCTCTCACTGTATACATTGATGAAGCCGCCGTGATTTTTGATGATGCCGTAGACGGACGCAAGACCCAGTCCCGAGCCTTGCCCCACATCCTTGGTGGAAAAAAAGGGATCGAAAATTCTCTCTCGGGTCGCAGCATCCATCCCAACCCCAGTGTCGGTCACCGAGATCTTGACGTATCTCCCCGGGGCGCTCTCAAAAGGTTCACGGCGTTCCTTGTCAAAAGTAACGTTTTCGGTCTGGGTATAGAGGTCTCCTTCACCCGGCATGGCCTGCCAGGCATTCACATAAAGGTTGAGAAGTGCTTGCTTTATCTGGCCTTGATCCACTTCCACGGTCCACAGGTTCTTTTCATACTTCTCGTGAACCCGAATCTCCCTCTTGGTACGGCCGAACATCCTGTTCTCGTGTTTGATAAGCGTGTTAAGGTCCGTAGGCTTGACCTCGTACTTGCCTCCTCGTGCATACCCTAACAGATCCCTGGTCAGCTCCACCGCATTCTTAATATACTCTTCAATGCCTCTTAGGTGTTCATAGTCGTGATCGGAAGGACCCTTGCCCATTATCATCAAAGAGGTTCGTCCTTGAACACCCATCAAAATGTTATTTAAATTATGCGCAATGCCCCCGGCAAGGGTGCCGATGGCCTCCATTTTTTGTGCCTGTATCAGTTGCACCTGGAGTTTTTTTCGTTCTTCCTCGGCCCGCTTTCGGTCGGTGATGTCGATCATGATGCCCCTGAGACCGGCGGGATTTCCCTCACGAAAGAAATTGGTCGAGTATATGATTGCGGGAAATTCTGTACCATCCTTCTTTCTGACATTATATTCGGAACCGATGACGTCGCTCGGGCCTCTTAAAATCTTGCGCATCGTATCAGCCGCCCGATCGCGATCCTTCGGCACAATCATCTGCGTCGCACTCAGACCCGATGCAAAATCGTCCTTTGTGTAACCGAAGGTATTGAATGCATTTTGGTTGACGAAGGTCAGATTCCCCTTCACGTCTGTCTCGAAAACTATCTGTGGCAACATATCCGCCAGATCACGGAACTGGGCTTCGCTTTGGCGCAGCGCCTCCACGGCACGTTTGCGCGTAACCGCAGTCCCGATTATCTCTGCGAGCGTACGCAGGGGGATAAGTTCTTTCTCGCCCCAAGCGCTAGTAGAAGCCACATTGTCGAAACCCAGGAAGCCTGCCAGTCTATTTTCTACAAGAAATGGAACGACGAGGACCGACTTGATATTTTGAGCCTCCAGAATTTCTTTTTCCGCCCGGGCTTCCGGCGGCAGCGCAGCAACGTTTTTCACATGAATGTTCCCCCCCGATTCCAATAATTTCATCCACCAAAGAAACATCTCAAGGGGTAGGCCCTGAAGATTCTCGATTTCAGGTTTGACACCGGGAGCGCACCATTCGTGCGTGTTTTTCATAGTGGTTCCATCGGACGTAAACTGGAAGAGGTAGGCTCGTCCGGCCGCACAGAACCGTCCAATATCTGCCAGGCATGCATTGATGGATTTGTCCAGTTCGGTTAGCGTCAGAAAACGCCGGGAGGTTTCAGAAATAATTCTTTCCAAGGATGCCTTGGTGGCAAGCGCCTCCTCGGCCGTCTTACGTTCGGTGATGTCCTCCACAATCCCTACACCCGCAAGTATCTCATCTTTTTGTTTTATTGGAATCCACATGGCTCTGATAAATGAAGTATTTTTGCCGGTGTAAGAGCTATATTCACCTTCGAAATATCCAGGTTTGCCATTCAACGACTTGTACACTTCTTTAGCAAAGTTTTTATTGGGGATACGATCTATATCCAGACCAATTAATTTTTCTCGAGACGATCCAAAAGTAGTGACTATCGCTTCATTAACTGCTGTGATAATCCCTTTATTAGAATAGTGAACGATTCCTATGGGAGCATTTTCAAAGAATAACCGATGTCTTTCTTCACTCTCTCGCAACGTCTCCTCGGTTTGTTTTCGATCTGTGATATTTTTGGAAGAACAGATTACGGAAAGCACTTTACCATGATGGTCCTTTACCGCTTTAACAGTTGTGATGTAGAACTGGTTGCCTTCGGGTCTTGGAACGCAAACTTCAATTGTTTTTGGTTTCCCAGTATCAAAAACACGTTTAACGATGGAAAATCTCTTGTCACCTTCTTCTCCTGGAAAGATATCCCAAATACTGTGACCGATGATCTCATCGATTGATTTACCAACGCCTTCTGCGAATGCTTTATTGACAAAACGGTAGGTTCCATCAGGATAGAATGAAAAAGTCGGATCGCTTGATTCATCAAGCAAAATACGATATTTATCCTCACCCGTCTGTAGTGCTTGCTCTAATTGATGAACCTTTTTTTCTAATTCTTGATAAGTTGGTTTTTCATCCATTTAAAGCGTCTCTAATTTTAAAATTGGCTTACTTGCCGAATAATTTTCCCGCCATTCCGAGAACGCCTGAAATTCCACCCATAGAATCAAGCAATGAGCCCCCGCTGCTGGCCTTATCGACCATTTGTGGAAGCGCATCGGATAGACCACCCGCCGCCTCTTCCTTACTGAGTCCCAGCGTGGATGCAAATTCAGAAATATTATCGGCGCCAAACATGGTGTTAATCTGGTCTGGTGAAATGGATTCGTTGTTCCCGTCGCCAAGCCAGGATTTCGCGATAGCACCGAGCCCGCCCGTGTCCATCTTTGATATCAGAGAGCCCAGGTCAATACCAGCATTGCTGCCGCCTCCCCCAGCCAGCCCGGAAAAGGCTGACATGAGGGTGCCAATGTCCAGGCCGCTGCCCGCATTGCCACTCTTGTTGCTGTTGATGAATGTCGCTGCACCCGTTTTGAGCAGTTCGATCATATCCATGATAAATCCTCCATTTTAGCTGGTTAATCAAAAACGCATCGTCTATCAAGCATGCTATAGAATTTTTTCCAGTCAGGGTGACGCCCAACCGAGGGAAAGGTTTTGATAGATCAAGATTAGATCAGTTCATCAGTTCTTGTCAAAATATACACAAAACACCGATGATCATTTCATCGGCTCATCCCTGTAAGCAGTCCTCGCCAAAGACTTTCTCCAAGGCATCGACCAGGGCGTCGGAATTCTTCCTGGAGAAGATGATGGGCGGCTTGAGCTTGAGCACATTGTGCAGGGGGCCGTCGGTGCTGATGAGAAATCCGTATTCCTTCATACGATTGCAGATGTATGCGGCATGATCCGCAGCCGGTGCCAGGGTGTCGTGATCCGTCACCAGTTCCACGCCCAGGTAGAGCCCCATCCCCCGGACGTCGCCGATCAGTTGAGACTTCTCTTTCAGGGTTGACAGCCGCTTCAGCAGATATGCACCCACCTGCCTGGCATTTTCCTGCAGCCCTTCGGTTTGGATCACATCCAGCACGGCCATGCCCACAGCACAGGAAACGGGGTTTCCACCGTATGTGTTGAAATACTCCATACCGTTGTTGAAGGCGCCGGCGATGTCCGGGGTGGTCACCACCGCCGCCAAGGGGTGACCGTTGCCCATGGGTTTGCCAAGAGTAACAATATCCGGCACCACCCCCTGGGTCTCGAAGGCCCAGAAATGGGTGCCGGCCCGCCCGAATCCTACCTGGACCTCGTCGGCGATGCACACCCCGCCGCCAGCACGCACGTGGTCAAAGGCGGTCTGGAGATAGCCATCGGGCAGCAGCACTTGGCCGCCGCAACCCAGCATGCTTTCACAAATGAAGGCTGCTGGCCGCCTGCCCGCGTCTTCGATACGGTCGATGGCCGTCTTGACATAGCGGGCATAGGCGATTCCGGATTCCAGCCCGGTGCCCTTGTGGGGCCCACGGTAGCCGCAAGGCATGACGACCGTCTGCACCCAGTCCGGCGCACCCTTCCCGCCGGGTCCATCATGCTTGTAAGGACTGATGTCCACCAGCCCCTGGGTGTTGCCGTGGTAGGCCCCGTCAACGGTGATGATGTCGCGCGCTCCCGTGTAGGTGCGCGCCAGGCGCAAGGCCAGTTCGTTGGCCTCGGAGCCGCTGCACACAAAAAAGCAGACGCTCAACGGTTCTGGAAAGGTGGCCAGCAGGCGACGAGCGTAGTCCACAATATGGTCATGAAGGTAGCGGGTGTTGGTGTTGAGCACCGACATCTGGCGCTGACCGGCGGCCACCACGCAGGGGTGGCAGTGGCCCACGTGGCAGACGTTGTTCACCCCGTCCATGTAAGGCTGCCCGGTTTCGGAATAGAGAAAGCCGCCCATGCCCCGGACGATCTTCAGTGGGGTATGATACGAGACACTGAGGCTCTTGCCCAGGTGTTTTTGGCGGATGGCCATGACCTCATCCGCCTGGCGGACTTCCGTGGCCGGCGGTGCGGTGGAAAGTCCTAATACCACACCCGGATCCGGGCACAGGGCGGTCCACACCCGCCGCTGGCTGGGCCGCGCCACGCCGGGGAAGGTACCTTCCAACCCCAGAATATCGGTGATCAGTTGAAGGTGCAGGTGGGGCGCCCAGCCGCCGTTTTCCGTTGAGCTGCCGATGGTGCCGATCGGCTGTCCGGGGCTGATGGGCATGCCCGGTTCCAGGCCATCCAGCGATGTGGCCGCCAGGTGTCCATAAAGTGAGTAAAATGGATTACGGCTATCGGTCTCATGGGACAAGATTATGGTGGGGCCGTAATCCTGGTGGGCGTCGTTATTCTGAACGCTGTGGACCCGACCGCCCATAAAGGCATATACCGGTTCACCCGACCGGGCGAAGAAATCCAGTCCCAGGTGAACGGTTCGATATTCGGGAGCGGTGTCCGTCTCCACCTTGAATGCATCGGCCGTGTAGATCACCCGGGCTTCGTTGTATCGGCCAATGCCGAGGAGGCTGCCGGCATCTTCCATCACACGAAAGATCAGGCGTGTCATGGCTTGCGCATCCGCTTTCTCCAGATCGGCGCCCAGCAGGGATGTGCTCACACTCAAATCGATGATCGGCGGATGGCCGCCCAGCAGCGATGCATCCACCACCGGTGCAAACGACGCCTGGTTTTCCTTTAGCCAGGCGACAATGTCACGGGACCGGGGCGCCGGGTCGTACCCGCAGGCATCCCTGAAAAGCGCCTCGGCAAAATCCGGACTGATCGGCTGCAGCCGGTGAAGCAATTCCCACCCGGGCTGCTGGGAAATCAGCAAATAGGTGTTTTGGGGTGCCAGGCGGATCTGATGGGCGCTGTGGCAGACGCTGGTGCACAGCCGCATGCAGATCAGGTCGAAAAGCACCGCCAGTTCGGTTTCGGTGAGCGCAAAGGCGCGGTGATAACCAGCGACCACCTGGACGGCGGCGGCCAGGGGATCCGTCTTGCCCATGATGGCGTAAGCACAGGCGATGGCCAGTTCGTTGACCGTGTGAGAATGAACCATGTCTCCGAAATCGATGAGCCCGGTGACCCGGTTTCCCCAGCGTCCATAGGGCGACGCCAGCACATTGTAGTCGTTACCGTCACTGTGGATCACGCTGGTGCGCAGGGTTGCCAGCTTGGGTGCCGTAACCGTCAGGTAACGGTCCAGCATGCGCTGAATCAAATTCCGCTGAACATCGTCATCTAAGTCATCCAGCCGTGAGGCCACCACCTCGCCGCAGCGGGCCAGATCCCAGTGAAACACCCGACGGGTTGCCGGATGCGTGAAGTCCGTGAACATCCGGTCGATACGCCCAAAAAAGGAACCGAGGCTGAAGAGCAGGTTGTTGTCGTGGGGGTTGACCGCGGCCAAAGGCTTACCCGGCAGATAGGTGAGCAGACGCACGAAATGGCTGGCGCCATCCTGCCCGGGGATCGAGAAGATTTCCTGACCGCCAGGAGTGCTGCAGACCCGGGGACAGGGGTCGAATTCGTCAAACAGGGCGGCACCTGTATCCGCCACATGGGTCATGGCCAGGTTCTGGAGTTCCAGCACCTCGCGGGTTTCCGTGGCATTGGCAATTTTGAGTACGAACTGGCTGTCCTTCTCATCCTGCAACCGAAAATTCTGGTCGCGTTCGCTGGGCAACAGGTCAGTCGAGGCGGTTATGTTGAAAAATTCCTTGGCCAGTGCAGCCGCTTGGTGTTCGGTGAACCGGGGGGCATGTCTCACCAGATTGGACATGGTTTTATCTCTTTCTGCATGCTACCGGAAGATGAACCCATTTTTCAGCGGGTCCGCCGGATCCATGAAAAATTCGTTGCGGCCGGTAATCCAAGCGCATCCTTCCACTTCCGGGATAACGGCGGCGTATGGACCGAACGTGGTCGATTCAACCACCCGGCCGGTAAAACGCGATCCCAGGATGCTCTCGATGACGATGGGTTCGTTCATGCCTATTTCCTTGCGGGCGTAATGCAGCGCCAGCCTGGCACTCACGCCGGTGCCGGTGGGAGAGCGATCCACCTCCCCGTCGGCGAAGATGCAGACGTTGCTCGAGTGGGCCCCCTGGCTGCGGGGAGGACCGATGATGATCGTTCCATACAAAAAACTCAGTTCGGACTCGAAAGGATGGGTGATCGGACCGGCGGCCATGACGGCACGCTTGACCGCCATGCCCCTGGCAATCAATTCGTTGAAGTCCTTTGGTGTGGTGGTCACACTCAAGTCTCGGGCCTTGACGAAGGCATAAAAAGCCCCGCCGTAAGCGATGTCAACGCTAACGGGCCCGAGGCCGGGAACCTCGACCATCTGATCCCGGACCACTACGAAAGAAGGTACATTGTGGAAAAAAACGCGCTTGACTCGCCTGTTTTCAACCCTGGCGCAGGCGGTCACCATACCGGCCGGGGCGTCGATGCGCAAGGTGGTTACCGGCTCAACGGCCTCGATCATGCCCGTTTCGATGGCCACGGTGGTCACCGCAATGATGCCGTGGCCACACATGGAGCTGTAACCCGCGTTGTGCAGAAACAGGACGCCGAAGTCTGCCTCGGGCGACACCGGCGGCGTGATGATGCAACCGTACATGTCGGCATGTCCCCGGGGTTCCCACATCAGGGCCGTGCGCAGGTGGTCCAGGTGGTCGGTCATATAACGCCGACGCGCCAGAATGGTGTCGCCTTGCAAAGCGGGCAGGCCGCCGGTGATGATGCGAAAGGGTTCACCGCCGGTGTGGGCGTCGATGGTGGTGATCCGCTGCCAGCTGTCTGGCGGCGTCCAGTTTCTCATCTTTTCAAGCATGGATAAGTTCATGGGTTATGGCTTCTGGTCCCTGGTTTGGGGTCCCTGGTCCCTGGTCTCTGGTTAACCATAAACCAGCAAGCAGAGACCACAGACCCCGATTTTATGACATCTGGATGACTGTTCCCAGCCCCTTTTTCTCCGCTGCCTTCAGTACCGCAGTCGCCGTCACCGCATCCTGCACGGCCAGCCCCACGGACTTGAAAAAAGTGATCTCTTCATCGTTCTTCCGGCCGGGTTGGTCGCCGTTGATGATTTCGCCGATCTCCGCGTCGATGACCGCCTTGCCGATGATGATATCCCCGGCCTCGGCCATGGCCGCGTCACGCTGGTCCACCACCACCCGCGCCCGACGAATGGTGTTCGCGTCGATCTCCTGCATCTGGGGGGTAAAGGAGCCCACACCGGTCACGTGGGCACCCGGTTTCAGGTCGTTGCCGTCAAACAGGGGTGTCGTTGTCGTGGTGGCGGCCAGTACGATGTCTGCCTGCGCCACAGCTGACTGCGCAGAATCGGCCAGGGTGACCGACGGCGCATCGGGCCAGCCGGAAATGTCGTCTACCAGGCGTTGGGCGGCGGATTCGAAAGGATCGACAATCCAGACCCGCTCGATCTTGCGAACGGCCATGGCCGCCTGGAGTTGGGCGCGAGCCTGGACACCGGCGCCGAAAAGGGCCACATTCCCGGCATCCGCCCGGGCAAGATGACGCGCAGCCACGCCACCTGCCGCACCGGTGCGCAGCGCCGTCAGGCTGTCCCCCTCCAACAGGGCCAGGGGCATGCCAGTCTGTGGATCCAGGGCCAGCACCGTAGCCGCCACCGTGGGCAGGCCCAGCTTGGGATTGTCCGCATAAACGGAGACGATCTTGACTGCAAAATCGCCGCTGTCGTGGAGATGGGCGGGCATGAGCAGGGTCACCCCTTTATCTGTGTGGAACCTGGAGCGCAGTGGCATGGTGGCCTTGCCGGCGGAAAGCTGGGCATAGGCCCGCTCCACGCCATCGATAGCCTCGGTCATGGAAAGCGCCAAACGGACGTCAGATGCGGTCAAGATACGAATGTACATGATTAAAGAATCTCCTGCTATTTTTTTGATTTGATTTGAATTAGCAGCATTCAACTCGGCCGAAATGTCTTTGGCCGTCAATCTATCAACCGTGTGTCATTCTGTTTAACCGTTGAACCCTGACAGACTCGTAAAAAGTCACATTTCCGACGGGCTCGTAAAAAAGCCGAGATCAAGGCTTGCGAATCCCGAGGAATGAGGCGTACTTACTGTACTCCGCAATGACGAGGGATGAAGCGTAACGCAGATATCGGATTTTTTACGAATCCGTCAACCCTGAACGCAGAACGCTGAACCCGTCTTCTGTCACCCGATGATGTTTCTCAATTCATCCCGAATGGCGTCCAGGTGCTGGGCCATCCAGCCAGCCGCGGCATCGCCGTCACCGGCTTCAATCGCTTCCACAACCCGTGCGGCCGTCCGGATGGAAACCTCGCGGTAAGCCGGCGGCAACAAAACGGTTTTCAAAGCACTGTGGTGGGCCACGACTTTCTCGAGCACCAGTTTGGTCAGCTCGCACAGCACCACGTTGCCGGCGGCATCGGCCACCGCCGCATGAAAATGGATGTCTGCATCGAGGAAGATGGCGTAATCCGTTTGCGTTCCGCTCATCTTTTTCATGGCCGCTTTCAGGCTCCGGATCTGCGCGGCATCGGCCCGTTCCGCCGCCAGAGCGGCAGATCGGCATTCCAGTAGTTCCCGCGCCTCCATCAGGTCGAAGATGGAGCCGGCGGAAAAGGCCGCAGCCAGCTTCTCGATGCCCGGATCAGCGACGGGAAGTGCATCGTTGATGAAGGTCCCCTTGCCCTGCAGCGGCTCTAAATAGCCCATCACCACCAGGGCTTTGATCGCTTCGCGAATCGAGGACCGTCCCACGCCCAACATCTGGGCCAGGTTACGCTGGGCGGGAAGCTGGGTGCCGGGTGCCAGTTCACCGCCGATGATCTTTCCGATAATCTGCTCGGCGACCATCTCCGGTGCAGAACTTTTACGAATGGTTTCGAAGGCCATTTATTAGGTTTTTAATCTGCTGTTAGGGTTAAAATGACTCGTGCTCGGTGCGCCGGATAATCTCATTTTGCAGGTCTTCGGTCAAATCCACAAAATAGTCGCTGTATCCAGCCACGCGCACAATCAGGTCCCGGTAATCGTCCGGGTATAATTTGGCCCGGCGCAGCGTCTCGCCGTCGACCACGTTGAACTGAATGTGATGGCCGTCCATGCGGAAATAGGTGCGCACCAGCTGGGCCAGCTTGGTGATGCCCGTCTCGTCAGCCAGCACCTGGGGCAGGAACTTCTGGTTGAGCAGGGTACCGCCGGTACGGATGTGGTCTATCTTCGCGGCTGACCGGGTCACCGACGTGGGGCCGTTGCGGTCCGCCCCCTGCACCGGCGAGATACCCTCAGACAGGGGAACACCTGCCCTGCGGCCGTCGGGCAGAGCGCCGATGACACTGCCGAAATAGACATGGCAGGTGGTGGGCAGCAGATTGACCCGGTGGACCCCACCGCGGGTGTTGGGCCGGCCGTTCACCGCGTCGTAGTAAGCCTCGAAGACCATCTGCATGATGTCATCGGCCGTGTCGTCGTCGTTGCCGTATTTGGGGGTATCGTCCAGCAATTGGCGCCGGAATGTGTCGTACCCATCGAAATTCTCATTCAGCATTTCAATCAAACCGACCATGGTGATCGTTTTTCTGTCGAACACATGCACCTTGAGGGCCGTCAGGGCATCGGTAACAGACCCCAGGCCCACCCCCTGGATGTAGGAGGTATTGTAGCGGGCACCGCCGGCATTGTAGTCCAGCCCTGCGTCGATGCAGTCATCGATGAGCAGGGACAAAAAGGGCACCGGCATGTGGCGGGCATTGATCTGCTCGATGATGTTGTTGCCACGAATCTTGATGTCGATAAAATGCCTGAGCTGCCGGGTCCAGGCGTCGAACAGCTCCTCGAAACGATTGAAGTCGGACGGCTGGCCGGTGGCCGGCCCCAACTGGTTGCCGGTCCGCGGATCGACCCCGTTGTTCAAGGTGAGCTCCAGCAGCTTGGGCATATTGAAGTAGCCGGTCAGAAAGTAGGCTTCACGGCCGAAGGCACCGGCTTCCACGCAGCCGCTGGCACCGCCCTCCCGGGCATCCTCCACGGTTTTGCCCTGGCGCACCAGCTCCTGGACGATGGCGTCGGTGTTGAAGATCGATGGCTGCCCGAAACCGGTCTTCACGATCTTCAGGGCCCGGCGTATAAATCGATCCGGGTTTTTCTTGCTCACCTGCACCATCGACGAGGGCTGGAGCAGACGCATCTCCTCGATCACGTCCAGAATCAGGTAGCTCAGGTCGTTGACCGCATTGCTGCCGCTGGCCTTCAGGCCGCCGACATTGATCAAGGCAAAATCCACATAGGTGTTGCTCTCTTTGGCGGTAACGCCGGTCTTGGGCGGTGCCGGGTGGTTGTTGAACTTGATCCAGAAGGCGCACAACAGTTCTTTGGCCCGCTCCTTGGTCAACCGGCCTTCTGCGAGGTCCTTTTCGTAAAACGGGTAGAGATGCTGGTCCAGCCGCCCAGGATTGAAGGCGTCCCAGGGGTTGAGTTCGGTGATGACCCCCACGTGGACAAACCAGTATGTCTGGAGGGCCTCCCAGAAAGTTTGCGGGGCATGAGCCGGCACCCGCCGACAGATGGCGGCCATCTGAAGTAATTCGGCTTTGCGATCCGCATCCGATGCCGATTCGGCCATCAACAACAGCGCATCGGCATGGCGGCTGGCAAAAGCAATCAGCCCGTCGGCGGCAATGGCCATGGCCGCCAGCTGATTTTTTTGGTCCATCGCATCACGATCGTTGAAAAAATCCAGCCGATCCACGGCGTCTCGGATCTCCGCCTTTAAATCCAGCAATCCTTTGTGGTAGATCTTATCTCCGCAAGCGGTGTGTCCAGGAGAGCGCTGCTCCTGAAACTCGGTAAAAATACCGGCCGCATAAGCCGCTTTCCACGCTTCAGGCAAATGCGCGAAAAGTTTTTCCCGGATAGAGTGCCCCTGCCAGAAGGGAATAATCTCCTCACGGTAAATCTGCCGCACCGAGTCATCCACGGCAAAGGCCACCTTTTCACGGCCACTGATCATATCCAGATCCGCTTGTGAGTGTATACACACCTCCGGGTAGGTGGGCGTGGCTTTGGGCATCGGTCCGCGTTCGCCCACGATCAGCTCGTCGGGCCCGATATAAATCTTTTTATTCTCCATGATGGCGGCAAATGCCATGGCCCGCTGCACCGGCACCGGCGAGGACCGTGCGAGGCCACTTTTATAAAAGTCGGTCAACAACCGGGCCCGCTCGTCCGACAGGCTGGGCACAGCTGCAAGGCTTTGGGTTCTCAAACGATTGATGCGTTCATTCATGATCATCCTCCAATGGATACAGTCAGTCCGGCGGATTCGAATCGGTGTTTGATCGCCGCCACATGCTCCGGCATCGGGGGGGCGCTCTCGGCTGTGTTGTCGGTCATCCCCAATCGCCGGTACTTCTCACCCCCGATCCGGTGGAACGGCAGCAGGTCCACCCCTTGGACCGTCTTGAGGGTGCCCGCGAAGCGGAGGATCTTTTTGATATTGTCATCGCCGTCAGTAATACCGGGGATCAGGGGGACCCGGATGCGTATCGGCGTCCGGCTGTCAGCGATCCGCTTCAGGTTATCGAGGATGATCCGGTTGGACACCCCGGTATATCGCCGATGCTGCTTCGCATCCATGATCTTGAGGTCGAAGAGCACCAGCTGCACCCTGGGGAGGATCGGATCGAGCACGGCCGCCGGCGCAAAACCACTGGTGTCCAGCGCGGCGTGGATTTCCAGATGGTTGCAGGCCGCCAGCACCGCTTCCAAAAATTGTGGCTGGGCCAGCGGTTCACCGCCCGAGAAGGTGACCCCGCCGCCGGACTCATCGTAAAACAACACATCTTTTTCGATCTCTCTGACCAATGCATCCGCACCGATGACGGTCCCCACCGTCCCATGGATTTCCCCGGACGAGGTAAAGTGTGACATCGCCTGGGGTCGTGGGTCAAGCCCTTCAGGGTTGTGGCACCAACGGCACAACAAGGGACACCCTTTGAAAAACACCGTGGTTCGGATACCGGGACCGTCGTGCAGCGCGTATTTCTTGATTTTAAAAATGATGCCTTCCGTCATGCCGCCTCTTGATCCCTTCGGATAGCCAAATCCCTTTGATGTTTATCCTCACCCCGTTTATATCTGGGGCGCCACCCAAAGGCAACAGAATTTCAGGTCTTCAGACCATCTGATTGCTTAATGTCAGGATCAATCACATCAGAGATTGGCTCATGGGTATCAGGCATGCGTTTAAAACAACTTATATCTGCCCCATCAAAAAAGATCCGTGGGCCTGCGTTAAACTTAATAAAAACATTGTAATTTAAATGGTTATCTATTTTTTGTGTCATTCTAATGACCTGCCCATTGACTTTACAGGGGTTGTTCCTTAGCTTGACTGCATGTCTAATTTGACCATGTAGTCATTTGCACTGCGCCTGATTGTTTTTCTCAATAATCGAACGACAGGCTAAAATTTGCGACTGTTTGTATTGGACCCAGCGGTCAAAGCCGCTGGTCTTAACATTTAAGGCGGATGCCCATGGAGGTGTAAATGGCCAAACGAAAAGGAAAACCGGTAAGCTTTGATGCGATGGTCAAATTTTTCATGCACCATTACGACATCCCCACGAAGCGAGACATCGACGGCCTCAAGGACCGGCTCGATCGGCTGGAAAAGCTAATTAAAGCAATGTCTCCGCGGGCCAGGCGGTCAGCGGCGAAAAACAATGACGCGTCCCCCGCGAGCGCCACGGAAACCGTTCTGGGCCTGATCAAACGAAGCAAAAACGGCATCGGCATCGCTGAAGTCCGTGAGCAGACCGGCTACGACGACAAGAAGCTTCGCAATATCATTTTCCGATTGAACAAGATTGAAAAAATCATGCGGGTCAGCCGCGGCAGCTATAAAGCGGTGGAGTAGTCCTTCCCGCACCGGCGACCCAAAAATCATGCAAGCGGTACTGGAGATCTGAATGACTAAGACTAAAGATGCAAACAACCCCGGCATCGCCCCCGGAGACCGGCTGGGCGGGTACGCGGTTAAAAAGGTAGGCTACCTCACGGATATTCAGTCCTGGCTCTACCAGCTGGAACATGAGGGCACCGGTGCCCGGCATATCCACATCAGCAATATGGATCGTGAAAATACCTTTGGTGTGGCCTTCAAGACCGTCCCGACGGACTCCACCGGCGTCGCCCATATATTGGAGCATACGGTCCTGTGCGGTTCCGAACGGTTTCCGGTGCGCGATCCTTTCTTTTCCATGCTCAAGCGCAGCCTGTCCACATTCATGAATGCCTTCACCGCCTCGGATTGGACCATGTATCCCTTCGCCACCCAGAACCGCAAAGACTATTACAACCTCATGAGTGTCTACCTGGACGCGGCCTTTTTCCCCGATATCGACGAACTGAGTTTCAAGCAGGAAGGACACCGGCTGGATGTAACCGGAAAAGGGAAAGATGTTCGACTGGTCTATAAAGGTGTGGTGTACAACGAGATGAAAGGCGCCATGTCGTCACCGGATCAGGTCATGGTCCGGTCGCTTCTCAACGCCCTCTATCCGGACACGACATACAGCAACAACTCCGGCGGAGAACCCGCTGTCATACCCTCGCTAACCTATGGGCAGCTCAAAGCGTTTCATGCCCGCCACTACCATCCGAGCAACGCCTTTTTCTACACCTACGGCAATCTGTCGCTGAAAGACCACCTGGCCTTTATCGAAGAGCGGGTGCTGAGTCGGTTTTCGCGCATCGATCCGAAAACGGACGTTCCCGCACAACCCCGGTGGACGGCGCCGAAGACCGTCGTCTATCACTACCCGCTGGATCGCAGCGAGGACCCTGGAAAAAAATACCAGGCCTGCGTGGCATGGCTGCTGGCCGATATCAAGGACACCTTCGAGGTACTGGTCACCGCGGTGATCGAACAGGTGCTCATCGGCAATGCGGCATCGCCGCTGCGAAAGGCATTGATGGACAGCCAGTTGGGCACGGCCCTTTCCGATGGCACCGGATTCGATGCGGAAAACCGGGACACCATGTTCTCGGTGGGCTTGAAAGATGTCTCCGAATCCGACGCAGAAAAGATCGAAACCATCGTCTTTGACGTTTTGAAACGCCTGGCCGACAACGGCATCGATCCGGAGCTGGTGGCGTCGGCGATCCACCAGATCGAATTTCATCGCAAAGAGGTCACCAACACCCCCTACCCATATGGAATCAAATTGCTG
>JAQYWF010000141.1 GCA_030145105.1 Desulfosarcina sp. | reverse complement strand
ACGCATCTGGTTTATCCACGCCTTCAAGAACACCCTGCTGCCGGTGATTACCGTGTTCGGCGTACAGATCGGCATCATGTTCGCCTTTACCATCCTTACAGAAACGGTCTTTCAATGGCAGGGCATGGGGTTCATGTTTCTGGAAGCCGTCGAACGCTCTGATATCTCTTTATTGGTGGCCTATCTGATGGTGGTGGGGGCCGTTTTCGTGGTGGTCAACACCGTGGTGGATATCATTTACGGGCTGGTGAATCCCACCATCCGGATTGCAGGAAGAAAATGAACCGAACCTGGCAACGATTCAAGGCATCCTATCTGCTTTTCAGTTTCAAACAGGATAAGACCGCCATGCTCAGCCTGGCGGTCCTGCTGACCCTGCTGGTCACCGGCCTGCTGGCGCCTGTGTTCTCGCCCTACGATCCCTATGACCCAGCCAATATCGACATCATGAACTCGGAATTGCCGCCGGCCTGGACACAAGACGGTGAGGCGGCCTTCCTGTTGGGCACCGACATCCAGGGGCGCGACCTGCTCAGCACCATGATCTACGGCCTGCGGCTGTCCATACTGATCGGCTGCGGGGCGGTCGTCCTCCAGGGATTCCTCGGTGTCGTCGTCGGCCTGCTGGCCGGATATTTAGGGGGGAAGATCGATGCGTTGCTCATGCGCATTGCCGATATCCAGCTCTCCTTTCCCTATCTCATGGTGGCCATCTTCATCAGTGCCATCTTTCAGCTGGCCTTCGGCATCGGCCGCTACGAAGATCTGGCCGTTCCCCTGCTGATCGTCATCATCGGCCTGGCGGAATGGCCGGTGTATGCCCGGACGGTTCGGGCAGCGGTCTTGGGGGAGAAAAACAAGGAATACGTGGAGGCGGCCAGGGTGATCGGGCTGAACCGCTGGCGGATCATGTTTCGCCACGTGCTGCCCAACACCATGACCTCCGTATTGGTCATCTCCACCATTCAGGTGGCCAACGCCGTGATGAGCGAAGCGGCGCTCTCCTTTTTAGGTTTGGGCATGCCGGTGACCAAGCCTTCCCTGGGCTCGTTGATCCGGTCCGGTTTCGAGTATATCTTTTCCGGATCCTGGTGGATCACCCTTTTTCCGGGAATATTTCTGGTGCTGCTGGTACTGGTGATCAATTTGCTGGGAGACTGGCTGAGGGATGTGCTCAATCCAAAATTGTACAAGGGCTAAATTAAATGTCAAAGACCAAATGAAAAATGACAAATGAAGGCATGCTATCGTTCATAAATAAGATCAGATTCTCATCCTTCAATTGTCATTTGAGCTTTGACATTTGACATTTTTTTGGAAGATTTTATGTCACACTTGCTTGAAGTCAACGACCTCGAAGTCAAATTCGGCCTGCGGCTAGGAGACCTGACCGCCATCAACGGCATCAGCTTCAACCTGAACAAGGGCGAGCGCATGGGCCTGGTCGGCGAAAGCGGGGCCGGTAAATCGGTTACCGGTTTCGCGATCATCAACTTGATCAGCAAACCGGGCTTCATCTCAGGCGGCCGGGTGATGTTCAACGGCCGGGATCTGGCGGCACTCTCTGAAGAAGCGATGCGTGAGATTCGGGGCAATCACATCAGCATGATCTTTCAGGACCCCATGATGACCCTCAACCCGGTGCTGACCATCGGCACCCAGATGGTTGAGACCCTTCAGGCCCACCGCAGCATCACCCGGTCCGAGGCGGAAGCGATCGCCCTTGAAAAGTTGAAAAAGGTGCAGATCCCCTCGCCGGAAAAACGCCTGGCCCAGTATCCTCACGAATTCTCCGGCGGCATGCGCCAGCGAATCGTCATCGCCATCGCCCTGATCACCGATCCGGAAATCATCATCGCCGACGAACCCACAACAGCCCTTGACGTGACCATTCAGGCCGAAATCATGGATCTGTTGCAACAACTGTGCGAGTCGGAAGATACGGGGCTGATCCTCATCACTCACGACCTGGGGGTGGTGTCCCAGGTGACCGAAAAGATCGCCGTCATGTATGCCGGTAAAATTGTCGAGTCAGGCCCCACGGAACGGGTGGTCAACGATACGAAACATCCTTATACGCAGGGGTTGATCAAGGCGTTGCCCGGCAGCCTGCAGCCCGGTGCCCGCCTGAACCAGATCCAGGGGATGATGCCCACGCTGACCGACATCCCGCCGGGATGCGCCTTCAACCCCCGCTGCCCCATTTGCGAGGCCATCTGCCGAGACCAGGAACCGCCGTTTATTCCTGTGGACCACCTGACACGAATGGTGGCCTGCCACATGGTAAAACCCGACCCCAGCATGGGAACAAGATGACGACCGAGCGACCCAACCCGATAAAGAGCGACAAAAACGGTCTGCTGGCCCTGAAACAGGTGGTCAAGCATTTCGACATTTCCGGAGGCCTGCTGGACCGGCTGCGATTTGAAAAGGGCCGACTCAAGCACCAGCGCACCACCGTCAAGGCGGTGAACAACGTGAGCTTCACCATCGCCCCTGGTGAGACCTTCAGCGTAGTGGGCGAGAGCGGCTGCGGCAAGTCAACCCTGGCCCGCACCACCCTCGGCATCTACCCGCCCAACAGTGGCAGGATCCTCTATCGAGGAGAGCGCATCGACAACAAGAACGCCCAGCAGATGCTGCCTTTTCGCCGCAAAATGCAGATGATTTTCCAGGATCCTTACGCGTCCCTGAACCCGCGAATGACCGTCATGCAGACCCTGGAAGAACCGGTGGTTTTCCACAATCCATCCATTTCACGGAACCAGGTGAAAGACCGGGTGGCAGAGGTCATGTCCCAGGTCGGTGTCGACCCCAAATGGGCCGCGCGATATCCCCACGAATTTTCCGGCGGGCAGCGTCAGCGCATCAGCATCGCCCGGGCCCTGATGGTGGATCCCGAGTTCATCGTGGCCGACGAACCCGTGTCCGCCCTGGACGTCTCCATCCAGGCCCAGATCCTCAACCTGCTCATGGACGCCCAGGACCAGCGGGGACTCACCTATATGTTCATCACCCACGACCTTTCAGTGGTGGAGCACATCAGCACCCGGGTGGCGGTCATGTATCTGGGCACCCTGTGCGAGCTCTCCCCGGCCAGGACCCTTTTCGAGAGCCCCCGTCATCCCTACACCCAAGCGCTGCTCTCCGCCATTCCGAAACTGGGCCGCAAGAAAACCGGCCACGTCAAGTTAAAAGGCGAAGTGCCCACACCCATCAACCTGCCCAGCGGATGCGTCTTTCACGGCCGATGCATTTACGCCGATCCGCGATGTGTCGAGGAAGTGCCACAGGCGCGGACTGTTGAAAACATGGTCATTGTCGCCTGCCACGCCGTGGAGGAGGGACGGATCTGAGTCCCGGATGTGGGTGAAAATGCCAACCGGTGAGGTTTCAGTCGATGCGGCGCAGGCCTTTTTTATGATCGGCGTCAAACCATGTCAACCGATCCGCCAACTCACCAAAGCGGTCTTTGCCAGTTAACGATACGCATGCCCGGATGCCTTCGGTACGGCTGCTGCCGGTCGTTTCAAGGGAAATGGCACTGATGCCGTAGTAGAGCAGCTCCTCCACCAGTTCGACGCCGCTGAAACCGGGGTAGGCAACGGTGAAGTAAAAGCCGTCGGCCAGGGGCTGGTCCTCATCCATGTCGTAGACCAGCGAAAAGCCGGCTTGCGTGAACAGGTGCTTCATCGTTCGGGCGCGGTCGCCATATCCTCTCACCGCCGCGACAAAGTCGTACGTGCCGTCGTTGACCGCCTCCAGCAGTTTGGCCAGGCCATACTGGGTGCTGTGGCACACGCCTGAACTCAACGAATACATGCCGCCAAAAATATAGGCGTAGCCGAACCGGTCGCTGCCGAACCATTGCGCAAGGCCGTCGCCGGTGGATTCGAACAGGCGATCGGAAATGGCCGTCATGCCGATACGCTGGCCGGCCAGGCTGAAGGATTTAGAGCTGGAAATCAGCAGAATATAGTTGTCCGTGTAACGGGCCACCGTGGGAATGAAGGGCGGCTTCCCCGGCCGGGAGGTGTCCTGCCTGAAATCCATGCCGAAGTAGGCCAGGTCTTCCAGGGCGATGACATCGTAGGTTGTGCACAGCTCGCCGATGATGCCCAGCTCTTTCTCCGTGAAGCAGATCCAGGCGGGGTTGTTGGGGTTGGAGTACATCAGGGCGCCGATCCGGCCCGACGACAGGTAGGATTCTAGCTTGTCCCGCAGCCGATCGCCCCTGAATTCGTATACGTCGAAACTCTCTCGGGGCAACCCCAACACCTGGGCCTGTTTCTTGTTCACGGGAAATCCCGGGTCGATGAACAGGATGCCGTCCCTGCCCTTGATCCGGCGGCCGGTCATCATCATCGAAAGGAAGCACCCCTGCATGGAACCCACGGTGGGCAGGCAGTGGGCCGGCTGCACACGGGTGTCCAGGAATTGCTTCACGAAACGGGAGATTTCGGTCTTCAGGCAAGTGATGCCGTCAAAAGGCGGGTAGATGGCCCCCACGCCCGCTTTCAGGGCGCTGATCTCTCCATCCACGGCAATCTCCGGCGGGGCCATGCCGGGGATGCCCATCTCCATTCGGATAAATCGTTGCCCGGAGGCACCTTCAATTTCGCCCACCAGCCGATTCAGTTCTCTGATGGAGGCCAGCCCCACGCAGGCCAGCTTGCTTTCACGGATTTTGTCCCGAACGATATTGCCGGCAATCGGTGTATCCATCAGACGATCCCCCCCTCCGCTATCGGTTTGCCGTCGAGTATACGCTGGGGGCTGAAAATGGACAGATCCAGGGTCGGCGTGTCACCGACGATCATTTCACTCATGTAGCGGCCCACGGCCGGGCCCTGCTGGAGGCCGTGTCCGGAGAAGCCGTTAGCCAGGTAAAAACCTTTGATTTCAGGCCATTCGCCGAGGATGGCGTTGTTGTCCAGGGTGTTGACCGCATAGAGACCCGCCCAGCCCCGCACCAGCTTCAGCCGCTCGAAGACCGGAACGAATTCAGCCAGTTCCAGCCACAGAAGATCCATGAACCGGTTCTGATCCCAGGTGAAATTGAAACCCACCGGGTCGTCATCCATGGATTTTCCCAGCAGTACCATTCCACCGGTTTCCGTCCTGAAGTAGAGCCCGGACGGAAGGACCGTCAGGGGCAGTGGGCCGTCGGGCTTGACGGCCGGGTCCAGGCAAAAGCACTGACGCTTGACCGGGTTCACGGGCAGGTCGACCCCGGCGGTTCCGGCCAATTCAGTGCACCAGGCACCGGCGCAGTTGACGACGACGGCAGATGCATAGGCGGCACCGGAGGCGGTCTTTACGCCGATGATCCGTCGGCTGTCGACCACCAGTTCGGTCACCTCGTCCTCGATGTAAACGGCCCCCTGGGCCCTGGCGTTGGCCTTGTAGCCCATGAGCACAGCGTAGGCGTCGAAATGGCCGTCATGGGCGCCGAAGGTGCCACCGGCGAAGCCCTCCGTCGCATACAGGGGATAGTTGGCCTTGATCTCGTCTGGCGACCACCACTGGACCTGACAGCCCAAGGTCTGCTGCATCGCCATGGCCACTTTGGCGTCGGCTGCCGCGGGTTCTTCATAAAGAAAAAGGTTGCCCTCGCGGTGATAGGCGATATTGGGGCGGTTGCCGGCCAGCGTCATCTCCTCTTCGAAGCGTTCCAGCACATCGAAGGCATACTGGGAAATCTGGACGTTCTGCTTCAGGCTAAACTGGATCCTGGCGTTGACCATGGACAGGGTGGTGGAGGCCCGGGTATAGGCCAGATCCCGCTCGATGACGGCCACGTTCAATCCCGGATCCTTGCGTGTCAGGTAATAGGCGGTCGTGGAGCCCATAATCCCGCCGCCGACGATGATGACGTCAAAACGTGTCTTGCTGTCCATAATCTCCAGTTCTCCTGAAGGAATGGCCTGAACCGGTCAGGCCTGTTTGTAATTGGGTCCTTCCCCGCCCTCCGGACAGGTCCAGGTGACGTTGTGGAAGGGATCCTTGATATCGCAGGTCTTGCAGTGCAGGCAGTTGGTAAAATTGACCTTGATGCCTTTGATGCCACCGCCGTCTTTGCGGGTTTCCATCTCATAGACATCGCCCGGGCAAAACCGCGTGCAGGGACAGCCATAGGTGGGATAACATTTTTCCACACACACCCGCTGGTCGTGGATAAGGACATGGCTGGGTTGGTCCTCCCGATGCAGGGTGCCGGAGAGGTAAACGCCGGTGAGCTTGTCCACCATGGACGGATCGTCCGTGACCGGCTTGGACTTCGCTTCGGCAGGTCCGGCAAGTGCTGCATGGTCTTTCACGGGTGTCAGGGTGGAGGCGTCGTCCACAGCAGGAAGGCGATCGATCAGGCCCTTGCCCTTGGAAACATACTGGGCGGCCAGGTGGATCCATTTGATCGGTCCTTTCTTGGCCAGCGCCTGGGCGAAATTGCGGCCTTCCCGAAGCTCCGCACCGGCCCAACTGGCCTCGATCCGCCGGCTGTAGCCGTCCAGGGTGTGGCGTCTGGTATTTCCGGCCGACAGGGCGTCCATAATGGTTTCGGCGGCCAACATGCCCGACTTCATGGCCAGGTGGATGCCTTTGATGGCCGGCGTGCTGTGCATGGCAGCACCGTTTCCGGTGAACAGGGCGCCGTCCACGGCCAGGTGCGGCATGGAAAACCAACCGCCGGTGGATACGGCGCGAGCCCCCTGCTCGACCACCTTGCCGCCCCGGATGAGGTTCCGGATCATCGGGTGGTGCTTGAAACGCATGAACGTGTCGTATAGGTCCAGCGATGGGTTCTCGTAGCCCAGGGCAACCAGAAAACCCAGGGCGATACGGTTTTTGGCCATTTCATAGACAAACCCACCGCCAGGGGTGTCCAGATCCAGCGGGAAGCCCATCGTATGAACGTCGTTGAATGCACTGGCGCTGAAAAAATGATTTTCCGGCAGTTGGATGACCTCCTTGATTCCCGTTTCAAACACCTCGGGCAGACGACCCGAACGGATGGGCAGTTTATCGGCCAACACTTTCATCAGGCTGCCCCGGGCGCCTTCACCCAGAACAGTGACCTTGGCCAGCAGGTCGATGCCCGGCTCAAAATTGGGTTTGGGATTGCCGTCCTTGTCCAGCCCTTTGTCGCCGGTGCGAACCCCCGTCACGGTAATGCCATCGTCGGCCAGAAGGATCTCTTTACCGTCGAAGCCGGGAAATATATTGATGCCCATGGCCTCGGCCTTATCCCCCAGCCAACGGCACACCCGGGAGAGACTGACAATGGGAAAACCGGTATTGTGCATCTGGCGTGGCACCAGCGGCATTTTAAAACTGCGCCGCTGCGTGAGAAAAAAGAAACCGTCGCCGCGCACGGTCTGCTCCACGGGGAATCCCTGCGCCAGATAATCCGGGAAAAGCTCGGCGATGGCCGCTGGATTCATCACCGCCCCGCTGATGGCGTGCGAGCCGATGGCGGCACCCTTGTCGATCAGGGCCACTTCCAGTTCCTGGCCCTTTTCCGCAGCCAATTGCATCAGGCGGATAGCGCCGGCCAAATTGGCGGGGCCGCCACCGACAAAGAGTACGTCAAATTCAATGGTTTCGTGCGTGGTCATCGGTTTCCCCCTTTTCAAATCTGGTTTCCAAAAAGGCGACAGGAAAAATGCCATGAATGTAATGGTGTTTAATGGGATTCAGATAGCCTGATTTTCCCTTAAAAACAAGGGAACACATATGACTTGTTTAATGACATAATCCATGCTAACTGCCATTCCTGACCTTTTCCCCCAATTCCTTAACATCCGTATACGGTAACCCGGACCTGGCGATGCGTTTGCATATTGCCGGGATGATCCTGCAAGGAGGCGTTGAGCATGTCAAACCGTAGCAACAATTCAGCATGGATACTGGTGGTGGTTCTGGCGGTGTGTCTTCAGGTGGTGTTTGTTTTTGCAGATTGCAAGCAGACGGCCACGGGAACAGCCATCAACTTTTCCAAGGCTTACTTTCTCCTGGATGCCGATATGGAAGCGTTTATGTGCAACGAGCTGATCGGCGATGAAGAGGACTCTGCTGCCTTCTCCCACATCAAGGCCATGAGGGACGAAGCCGGAGACCGGGGATTCGGGATCGGCATGGTGCAGCGGACCATCACCCACCTGGAAACCGAAACACTGGTCCAGGATGGCGAATCCGCCACCATTCACCTCTCGGGAAACAACCGGACCGCCATCAATCCCATCTTTGCCTACGTGGCCAAACTGTTTGGCCTCGGACAGACCTTTACCTTCGAGGAGACCCTGGAGCTCATCAATGAGGACGGCCGATGGAAAGTGTGCGGTTCGCCCTTCGGCCTTTCGCTGGATGTTTAGCGAACGGATGGCCGACGGATTCCACTGCGCATCCGCAGCCATTGCCATCTGCCAGCGGTCTGGCGATCAGTCGATGGTGAACGCAACGTGGAACACTGACCGACAGGGAGAAACCGGCAGCATCGGATAAACGCGTGGTGCCCTTCCCCCTCAAAGCAAGCAGCTTAATTTGCCGCCGGTTTCACCGTCACCGTGAAACCGGCGTTTCTTTCGGAAATGCCGGTTTTGGCAACAGGATTTGCCAATGGACCCTGTTTATCTGGAGATTCGAAAGATCGCCCGCAAGATCACGGCCCGCTATCCCCGGCCTGATTTTTATCGTGCCCATCCGTCCGAGATCAGGGGTTCACGGCGATTTTACCACTCCGACAACGCGATCGTCAGACTCCGCGAAGACATGGCTGGATGCCTCGATAACGATTTCGGCCACGGTATGGGGCACGCGGAAAAGGTGGCCATCGATGCCGGCACCCTGGTTATTATCGAAAGCCGACTGGCCGGCCATACGAAAGACCGGGTTCAGCGGAACCTGCTGCTGGCCCAGTGCGCCGGTTTGTTGCACGACATCTGCCGCAAGGAGACATCCCACGCCGAAAAAGGGGCTGAATCGGCACGCGATATACTGAGAACTTATCCGCTTGTGCCAGAAGAGATCACCCAGGTATGCGCGGCCATTCGCAACCACGAAGCATTTACCCGCCTGGAACGCATGCCTGCCCGCCAGGCCCGTATGATTTCCGACTGCCTGTACGATGCCGACAAGTTCCGCTGGGGGCCGGACAACTTCAACCATACGGTCTGGGACATGGTCGGATTCGTGAACCCGCCTTTGGAGGTTTTTGTGGATCATTTTCCCAAAGGCATGGCCCTGCTAAAGAAGATCCGCGGGACCTTCCGCTCCGGAACCGGACGGCGTTACGGGCCCCAATTCATCGATATGGGTATTGCCATCGGCGAAGCGTTGTACCAGGTGATCCTGACCGACTTCATCACTCCACCCTGAGCCATGCCTTTCATCCGTCATAAGGATCGTCAATCTTGCGCGTACTGCTGATCAACCCCTTTTATCCCATTTCCGAGACCCCGTCTCCGCCCCTGGGCCTGGCTTTCCTGGCCGGTGCATTGGAGCAGGCCGGGAACCAAGTCAAACTCCTGGATTGCGTCGTGTTTCCGTATAGCCGGGATTATTTGGCATCGATGCTGCGGGATTTCAAACCGGATCTGGTCGGTGCCACGGCCGTGACCATGACCGTCGACCATGCCCTTGAAGCCCTCGAAGCGGTCAAAGCGATGCATCCATCCCTCACCACGGTGATCGGCGGACCCCACGCCACATTCTGTGCAACGGATATTCTGCAGTCCTGCGACCAGGTGGATGTGGTGGTGTGCGGCGAGGGGGAAAATACCCTTGTGGCCCTGACCCGAGCCCTTGAGACCCATGCGCCTTGGGAAAAAATCGCAGGACTCGCCTTTCGTAAGGACAACCGGATCGTCAGGACTGCCGCACCGCCGCTGGCGGATCTGGACGAACTGGCCTCGCCGGCCCGTCACCTGATCCCTTTGGGACGCTACCGGGCGCTGGGCATGCCGGTAAGCATGACCACCAGCCGCGGATGTCCGTTCAAATGCATTTTCTGCGTGGGACGTAAAATGGTGGGCGCACGCGTCCGCTATCGCGATCCCGTCCGTGTGGTGGACGAAATGGAGGATCTGAGTGTCATGGACTTTCACCAGATCAATCTGGCCGACGACCTGTTCACGGCCAACCCGGATCACTGCCTGGCGGTATGCAGCGAAATAGTGGACCGCGGCCTGAAGGTCAAATGGACCTCCTTTGCCCGGGTGGACACGGTTTCGCGCAACATGCTGGAAAAGATGCGCCAGGCCGGATGCACCACGGTCAGCTTCGGGGTGGAGTCCGGCAGTCCCGAAATTCTCAGGCGAATTAAAAAGGGTATCACCTTGGAGCAGGTCGTGCATGCGATGCAGCTATGCCGGGATTGCGGCATCGATCCCCACGCGTCATTTATCCTGGGACTACCGGGTGAAACCGAGACAACCCTATCGCAAACCTTGGCTTTCGGTGATCATCTCCAGGCCATGGGCGTCAGCCACGGTTTTCACATCCTGGCCCCCTTTCCAGGCACAGACGTCCGTGAACGTGTGGATGAATATGATCTGCAGATCTTGTCCGACGATTGGCGGCAGTACCATGCCAATCGCGCCATCATCCGTACGGCCGGCGTTCAACCGGAAACCATGGACGCAGTCGTGATCGATGGCGAAAGACAGTTCGACCGGTGGCTGGGAGAAATCGCCCGAATCCGCGAAGACGGGCGGGGTAACGCCGAAGCGATCTGGCCCTTGGTCCGATTGGAGCACACGGTGGTCATTTACGAAATGATGATGAAGCGGCTCATCGAAGAAAAGGGCGACTGGCCGGCTGAGAAATCAGACCAAGTGGATCCAACCCCCATAGAAAAGTTGATCCACCGTCTTTCTGGTGAACTAGATCACCCGCCGGCACGGATTCGGGCGGCCATCGAATTTGCAGCCGGACAGCGGTACCTGAACCGAAACACGGCCAATGGACGGATCCGCTGGTCCTGGGTGGACTATCTGTAAGCGGTGTTTTATTTTATTGGAAGTAAAGGAGGTCACCATGTCAAAAGCAGTTAGAATTCATGCAACCGGAGGCCCGGCCCTCATGCGCTGGGAAGAATATGATCCCGGGACGCCGGGACCCGGGGAGGTCCGGCTGCACCAAGAAGCTGTTGGGCTCAATTTTATTGACGTTTATCATCGCACCGGACTTTATCCGCTGCCCGCACTTCCCGCGGT
>JAQYWF010000203.1 GCA_030145105.1 Desulfosarcina sp. | reverse complement strand
GGCCCGTGTCGCTTCCTCATCGGCCCGTGTCGCTTCCTCATCGGCCCGTGTCGCTTCCTCAGCAGCCCGTGTCGCTTCCTCAGCAGCCCGTGTCGCTTCCTCTGCGGCTCGGGCCGCTTCCTCCAAGCGCCTGGATTCTGCAGCCTTGGCAGCCTCGATGGCATATTGCCGTGCATTTTCTATCAGCGCCACGGCCTTTTCCTGTCCTATTCCACGGATCTCGATCAGCTCTTCAACGATGGATTCAGCCAGCTCTTCTGCTGAATATACTCCCTTTTCGAAGAAAGCATCAGCCAAACTGCTGCCGACGCCGGGGATATTGACCAGTGATTCGTACCCAATCTTCATCATTTCATCGTATTTAGACTCAGAATTGACGTCCAGGTGCCAGCCGGTCAGCTTGGAGGCCAGGCGCACGTTCTGGCCGCGTTTGCCGATGGCAACGGAGAGGAATTCATCGGGGACGATGACCTCCATGGCATTATTTTCTTCATCGATGATCACCCTGGAAATTTCCGCAGGCGCCAGGGCGTTGCATACATATTTGGCCGCATCCACATGCCAGGTGATAATGTCAATCTTTTCACCTCGAAGTTCCTGCACCACATTTTGTACCCGGCTGCCCTTCATACCCACGCAGGCCCCCACCGGATCGATGTCTGAATCATGGGAAGAAACGGCAAACTTGGCTCGTACACCCGGCTCCCGGGCAGCCCCTTTTACCTCCACAATTCCCTCACTGATCTCGGGCACTTCAGTTTTAAACAGGTTGATCAGCAGATCGGGGTGCGTTCGCGAAAGCACAATCTGAGGACCCCGGGTATCATAGAGCACATCGAAGATCATGGCCCGGATCCGGTCTCCCCGCCGGTAGTTTTCCCTGGGAATCTGTTCCCGGGTGGGGAGTATGGCTTCGGTACTACCCAGGTTGACAATGATATTGCCCCGGTCCACCCGTTGGACGATGCCGTTGATCACTTCACCCTTGCGGTCAATGTAGCTGGAGTATACCGCATCCCGCTCTGCATCCTTCATCTTCTGGATAATGACTTGCTTGGCGGATTGCGCAGCAATCCGGCCGAAGCTTGACGTGTCCATCTTTGTGCCAAGACTGTCGCCTGCCTCGCAGTCCGGGTCGAGCTTGCGCCCTTCGGCCAGGGTAATCTGAAGGTCCGGCTCGGTCACCTCCGCCACCACCTCTTTAAATTGGAAGACCTCGATCTCACCCGTGTCGGGACTATACTGCGCCTCAATGTCGACCTTGCTGCCGAATTTCTTTCTGGCCGCAGAACGCAACGCCTCTTCCAGGGCGCGGATCAGAATTTCCACATCGATGCCCTTGTCCCGGCTTACCTGTTCCACCACACGTTTGATATCTGCTATAAACATCAGCGTTCTCCATTATAATTGATCAGCCGCGCCCGTGAAATATCCTTAAAATTCAGACTAACCGTCTCGTCATCCACCTGCAACTGGACCATTTCGTCAAGCACCCCGGCCAGCACGCCGGTAAAATTTTGACGCCCTTGAACGGCAGTCGCCAGGCGAATTTTTGCCCGATGGCCCGTAAAGCGCACAAAATCATTAAGCTTTCCCACCGGTCTGTCGAGGCCTGGCGATGAAACCTCCAGCCGATACGGCGGCGCATCTTGCGCATGTACATCCAAAATGTCTTCCAGCTGGCGGCTGATGTCGACACAGTCGTCGAGTGTCACCCCCCCGGGCTTGTCCAGGTATAGACGCAAGGTCAATCCGCCCGGCTCGCGCTGGTACTCCACATGGACCAATTCCATACCCTCGGCGGTGCACAGGGGATCAGCCAGACGGGCAACCGAATCGACAAACGCCCGCTGACGCTTCAACACCTCCGGATCCGGCCGACGCACCGACGCCGAAGCTCCGTTTTTTCGTTTTCGCTTTCCGGCCCGCTTGGCCATCTTCTCACCGAATAAAAAAACAAAAACGGGCAAACAGCCCGTTTCCACGTTCAAACCGATAATGGATACCGTCACTTACCAGTCCATAAAACCACGTCAGGCGAAATAAAAACCGCCTTTATTCCAGCGACCACAACCGGAACAGACGAAACCGGACTTGAAATGGAGCGGGCAACGAGATTCGAACTCGCGACACCAAGCTTGGGAAGCTTGTACTCTACCAACTGAGCTATGCCCGCTCACCAAGAAATAGTAGATAGGTTAAAATAGATATGATGTCAATATCTTTCTATCTAATCCCAACAAGCCGCTTCTGCAGAATGGTCGAATGACGGGGAAGTGATCGGAAAACCAGACGGGCAGAAGTCGGTCAGCACCGGTGGTCGTCAATCAAATCCCGGATGCGAATCAGTTCCTCCCTGATCTCGGCAATGTCCGGTGCAGCGGCAGCCTGGGTCGGTCCCGTCACCGTGTCTGTTTTCTTTTTCAGATGCTGCCGGGCACCCTCAATGGTGAACTTTCTGTGATAGAGAAGATGTTTGATTCTTAAAACCAACACCACATCCTGCTTGCGGTAGAGACGCTGCCCCGCATCGGTGCGCTTGGGCTTGATCTGCTTGAATTCTGTCTCCCAGAACCGCAGCACATAGGGTGCAACACCGGCGATATCGCTGACTTCACCGATCTTGAAATAAAACTTGTCGGGTATTTCGACCGCGCCGTAGGCCTCTTCTTTCATTGGGGTTATCCATGTCGGCGAACGCCTGCCGACGGCTTCAGGAGGATCAGGCCGGCAATGCCGCACCAAATTCGGTAATCAAGCGATGCGTGAGATGGTGATGAATCGCATTGACGGTTTCATCCTCCAGGGTTCGTTCGGCGGACCGATAGACGACTCGGAAAGATACACTCTTTTTTCCCGCCGGTATGGGATCGCCGGCAAACACATCAAACAGGTAAATCTCCGCTACCAGTTTTTCGCCGAATTGGGCCACCGCATCCAACAGGCCTCCGGACTCGATCGACTGATCGACGATAACGGTGATATCCCGGGCTGTCGCGGGGAACCGGGGTATAGTTGCCATCTGCTTGGAATCGGATGCCAGTCTACCGATTGCCTCCAGGTCCAGCTCGAAAATAAACGCGGGCTGCTTGAGGCTGTAGGTGTTCACCACCTCAACATCCACCTCCCCCACAATCCCCAGCATTCGCCCGTCGTGAGAGACCTGCGCCGTGCGACCCGCGCGTGTATAGCAGCACTGCCCATCGGGCATTGCAGAAAAAGACAGTGCGGTGAGCCCCAGGGCGAGCGCCAGACCTTGCACGGTCCCCTTTATGTCGAAAAAATCGCAGGCCTCTTCGCGGGTGTGCCATGCGGATTTTGCACGTCGACCGGTCCATATACCGACGAGCATCTCCTTTTCCAACGGAAGGGGCGCATCCGGTTGGGGCAGAAAAACCTTTCCGATTTCAAACAGACGCAGATTGTTCTGTTGCCGGGCAATATTGCGTTGGCCCGCTTCCAGTATGCCTGGAACCAGGGTGGTCCGCATCACCGACTGCTCTTCTGAAATGGGATTGAGCAGGGAAATATGGTGGCGGCGGGGATCGTCGGTATCCAATTGAATCCGGTCGCAGGAATCAGCGCTGATGAAGCTGTAATTGACGGCTTCTGAAAATCCAAACCCACAAAGAATATCCCTGACCTGGTTACGCCGGACCATCATTGGGGAAGGAGTCGTGCCCTGAGCCGGCAACATGGGAAAGGTAGTCGGAATCTGGTTGTAACCGGATAGCCGGGCCACTTCCTCCATGAGATCTTGGGGCCGGGTGACATCCACGCGAAAAGACGGCACCCGCACCTGAAGGCCCTCCTCATCGTCGACCTGGACCTCGAAGCCGATACTGTCCAACAAACCGGCCATGCGATCACGATTCAGATCGGTGCCCAAAAGTTCATTGGTTGCCCCCACACGCAAAGGGAGCACCAGGGGGCCCGAGGTCCTGAAATCCTCATCGATAACCCCATCGACCAGCCGGCCTTGCCCCAGCGCGACCATCAGACCGGTGGCACGATTCAGGGCGAAAAGGGTGCCGTCCGGGTCCACGCCCCGCTCAAACCGGTGGGAGGCATCGGTATTGAGCCCCAGGGCCTTGGATGTCTTGCGGATGCTGATCGGATCAAAGCAGGCACTTTCGATGAGCACACGGGTGGTGGTGTCTTCGATTTCCGAGTTCAATCCGCCCATGACACCGCCGACGGCCACCGGCTTTTCGCCGTCGCAAATCATCAACACCTGGTCGGAAAGCCGTCTCGCCTTCTGATCCAGCGTGGTGAACGGTTCTTGATCCGCGGCCGTTCGAACCACAATACGATGTCCTGACAGGTGGTCAAAGTCAAACGCGTGCAGGGGCTGCCCGGTCTCCAGCATGACAAAATTGGTTACATCGACCATGTTGTTGATCGGCCGCACACCCACCGAACGCAGCCGGTCCTGAAGCCAGTAAGGGGACGGCGCCACGGTGATGTGTTCCAGTAGTCGGGCGGCGTACCGGGGACAATGATCCGGTGCTTCAATCGTCACCGAGGTCAAAGCGTTGATATCCCCGTTGGCATCGGGCAGGCTGGATACCGGCGGATTCATCCGAACGCCTTGGATGGCGGCAATCTCACGAGCCACCCCCATCATGCTCAGGCAGTCAGGCCGGTTGGGCGTCAAACCGATCTCAAAGGTGAAGTCGAAAAGATTCAACGCCGCCTTTAAGGAAATTCCGGATTGGAAATCTCCCTCGAGCAACATAAGACCGGAACCGTCCAGACCCAGACCCAATTCCACCTCGCTGCACAGCATGCCCTCGGAGGTTTCTCCTCGGATGACGGTCTTTGCCAACAAGGTGCCGTCAGGCAACCGTGTGCCCACACGGGCCAAGGGTGCACGCACCCCTGTCGTGACATTGGGTGCCCCACAAACAACGGTCACAATGCCGTTGCCACCATCCACTCGGCACAATTTCAGCCGATCGGCGTTAGGGTGGGGCAAAACGTCTACCACCTGCCCGACAACCACCATTTCCAAATGGGCATAACGATCTTCAACCGCCTCTACTTCCAGCCCCGCCATGGTCAGGGAATCGGCAAGGTCCGGGACCGCCATATCGATGGGCACATATTCTTTCAGCCAGTTTAAGCTTACTTTCATGGGTTCTGGAGCACTCCGTTAAAATTGACGACTTCGTAAAACGTCCGATATCTGCGTTACGCTTCATCCCTCGTCATTGCGGCGTACCATATGTACGCCTCAATCCTCGGGATTCGCAAGCCTTGATCTCGACCTTTTTTCGAAACCGTCGGAAATCCGAATTTTTATGAGTTCATCAAAATTGACTCAGGAATCGGTAGTCATTGTCGAAATAGCGCCGAATATCATCGATGCCGTACTTAAGCATGGCAATACGCTCCACACCCATACCGAAAGCAAATCCGTTATATCGACTGGTGTCATAACCGATATTTTCAAATACCGCCGGATGGACCATGCCGGAACCCAGGATTTCCAACCATCCGGTTTGAGAACAGACACGGCAGCCTTTTCCCCTGCAAATCACGCATCGGATATCCACTTCGGCGCTGGGTTCGGTGAAAGGAAAGAAGCTGGGTCGAAACCGCAAGGTGGTCTGGTCATCGAACATCTGGTGAACGAACGCGGTCAGGGTTCCCTTGAGGTCGGCAAAAGAGACATGGCGATCCACCAGCAACCCCTCCACCTGGTGAAACATAGGTGTATGCGTCAGATCGGAATCGCATCGGTAGACTTTGCCAGGCGCAATGATACGCACCGGCGGCGGCTGCTTTTCCATCACCCGTGGCTGTGTGGGTGACGTGTGTGTTCGAAGGACGACATTGTCTGACACGTAAAAGGTATCCTGCATGTCCCGGGCAGGATGGTTTTTGGGGATATTGAGGGCCTCAAAATTGTAATAGTCCGTCTCCACCTCCGGGCCTTCAACCACATCGAAGCCCATTTGCGAAAAGATGCTGCAAATGCGGTTGGTAATTTGGGTAATGGGGTGAAGCGAACCTTTTTCCGGCACTCGACCCGGAAGGGACACATCGATGCGGTCCGTTGCCGTTTTGGACACATTCGCCAGGCGGGTCAACGTGTTCTTGAACTCATCTTCCAGTGTCCGTTTGATTTCATTGGCCCGCTTTCCCGCCTGGGGCCGCTCCTCGACGGGGAGGCTGGAGATGTTTCTCAAGTAGTGGGTAATGTGTCCCTTCCGACCGAGGTACTGGGTGGAGAGATCGCTTACCCCATCGACATCGGTCACCGATGTCAGCGCTTCCATGGCGTCCGCATATATCCGTTCTAAGGTATTTTCCACGATCGTCGCTCTGTATTTGTAATAGATTGTCGCCGTCTCTCAGTCCCGCCGGAGCAGGATGAGGCGTGCGGTCACTTTCGCGGTTCAAATAAGGGGGGGCAGCGGGAGGATAGCGATTCGTGCGGCATTGAACCCTCCCCACGGCAAGCCGCGGGGAATCTTCTGCCTGTAACGGCAGTGCTGCGCAGCACCGTTAGGATGAAAGTCTATTTTCAGTTCGCTCGCTACCCCCGCCGCAAGCAGCGAGGAATGCGCTCGCTATCGCGGTTCACCGCGACAGGTCAACCCGGCTCAACCCTGCTGTGACGCCAGCGCGGCAATCTGGGCAAATCCAGAGGGATCGGATATTGCAAGTTCGGCGAGCACCTTCCGGTCCAGGTTCACGTCGGCCTTTTTCAAACCGCCGATGAACCGGCTGTAAGAAAGGTCGTTCATGCGCGCCGCTGCATTGATGCGTGCAATCCACAGCCGACGGAATTGGCGCTTGCGCTGTTTGCGATCCCGATAGGCATAGTTGAGGGCCTTGTCTACTGTGTCTGCCGCGGTCCGAAACAATTTGCTATGTCCGCCGCGAAATCCTTTGGCCAGTTTTAAGACTTTCCGGCGGCGTCTTCTCGCCTTGAAGCCTCTTTTAATTCGCATGATTTTATCTCCTTGATAACAGGACCGCCGCACCACCCGCACCTGAATCGTTCCTCAGACGCCACCAATCGACGAAACCTGCTTTATAGATTCTTATTCACCGTCGGTCAACCGTTGGGCAAAAGGAGCCGGACTTCTCTCATGTCGCTCTTTTTGACCAGCTGCATCTTCTTCAGGGAGCGTTTACGTTTTCGGGACTTGGAAGTCAGGATGTGACTGTGGTGAGACTTTGAAAACGTGTACCGGCCGGACCCGGTCTTCTTGAACCGTTTTGCGGCCGCCCGGTTGGTTTTAATTTTCGGCATGGTTTCTCTCCTTGAACAAAAATTTGATCGTCATTCTAAATTTTTAAATCGGACGAAAAACACATCTCAAAAACCGATGGCGTGAACGGAAGACAAGCGTTCACGCCAATAGTTGAGATGGTCTATTTCTTTTCGTGCGGGCCATGGCCTAAGCCCGGGAGCCGGCGCCGAAACCCGTCATTGGCCGGGTGCCACCACCTGGGATCTGGGAGCAAGCACCATCATCATCGTCCGCCCTTCGAACTTGGGATATTGCTCCACGACGGCGATCTCTTCAAGTTCAGTAGCAATTTGCTGCAGCAGCGCTCTGCCCCGGTCTGAAAGTGTGATTTCCCGGCCTCGAAACATCACCGTGACCTTGACCTTGTCCTTCCGGTCAAGAAATTTGCGGATGTGTCCCATTTTCGTCTCAAGATCATGCTCTCCGGTTTTAGGCCGGACCTTGATCTCCTTGAGCTGAAAAGTGGTCTGCTTCTTTTTGGCCTCTTGCTGTTTTTTGGTCTGCTCATACTTGAACCGCCCGTAATCCATGATCTTGCATACCGGCGGTTTTGCATTCGGCGAGATTTCGACAAGATCCAGACCAAAATCATTGGCTTTGGCCAACGCCTGATGAATCGGAAGTACGCCGACCTGGTTTCCCTCCGGGTCAATCAAGCGGACCTCCCTCACCCGGATACCCTGGTTGATCCGCGTGGTATCGGGCTGCCTCCTGTCCATCTGTCTACCTCTGGGACCAGCTATACCTCCACCTCCTGAAGCCTTAAATGTTCGGTTTTCTTTACCCCTGCCAACCACTGGCAGGCCAATGGATCCACGTCAACTCGAATCACCAGATGACGGTCCGATACTCGATACTAAACTTTAGTCCAATATATGACGCCGCCGGCAAATGCAAGAAAAAAATGGCGTGCGCGTTCACGGGTTAAGGGTTCAACGTTGATAAATCCGTAAAAAGTCGAATTTCCGGCGGCTCCGTATAAAGCCCGAGATCAAGGCTTGCGAATCCCGAGGAATGAGGCGTACTTAGTGTACTCCGCAGTGACGAGGGATGAAGCGTAACGCAGATATCGGACTTTTTACGGAGCCGTCAACGTTCTGGGTTAGGGACAAAGACAATAACGTATCCCGTGCATTGGTGGACGCAACCCACCCCCATCAGATGGTTTGCGCCCATGAACGGTCATGGAGATACCATCTGCGCCAAGGTGTAGCGGCTCAACAGACTGTCCGCCCAGTAGGGGTTCGCCGAATCGGCAAAAAACTGTTTGAACAGCAACAAACTGTTTGTTCTCAATACGCCGGAGATCACCGTTAATTTGGCGTTTCGGTATAAGGGGGCCAGACCGGATCGGTCACAGCCGGTCCCCCCCCCCATCACATCTTCATAGGCGTAGACAATTCTACCGATGCCGCTGAGCAGGATGGCCGAAAAACACATGAGGCATGGCTCCATCGTGCAGTAAATGGTCAGCTTCGAACGATCGATGTCCGGCATGTCATCCGAAAGGCACCGCAGGGCATTGATTTCGGCGTGGTCGATCTCGTTGACCGATCCAGCTGCCGTGCCTGTGCGGTGACCCCGGGCAACCTCGATTTCATCGTCTGCAATCACGCAACCCACGGGAAACTCACCGTCCGCCAAAGCCCTTTGGGCCAGGCCAAGCGCCGCTGACATGAACACGGTATCTGTTACCGAGGCCGTCT
>JAQYWF010000306.1 GCA_030145105.1 Desulfosarcina sp. | reverse complement strand
CCTGGCCGACAACGGCATCGATCCGGAGCTGGTGGCGTCGGCGATCCACCAGATCGAATTTCATCGCAAAGAGGTCACCAACACCCCCTACCCATATGGAATCAAATTGCTGATCGGTGTTTCGGCCAGCTGGCTGCACGGCGGCGATCCGGAACGAATGCTACAACTGGATGCGGATTTCAAGCGTCTCCGACAGTCGTTGGACAAAGGCCGGTTCCTGGAGGATAAAATCCGGCATGATTTTCTGGAGAACCCCCACCGGGTCCGTTTCACCCTGGTCCCGGACCAGAAGATGGCCGAACAGGAAAATCAGCGCGTAGAGAAGGAACTGGCCAACATGCTGGCCGGATTGGGCGAAGCCGATATGGCAGGTATTGAGGCGGATGCGGCAGCCTTGGAAAAGCTACAGGAAACCCAGGAAAACCTTGCATGCCTGCCCACCCTGCAACGCGAGGACATTCCTCCTTCCGTGGTACGCATCGACCCGACGCCAGGAGCCTTTCAACCGCCGGTGTGGACCTATGACCAGCCAACATCAGGCATTTTCTATTTTTCGGGAGGCCTGGGGGCCGGTAATATCGACCGCCAGCTGCTGCCGCTGGTGCCCTTTTTCTGTTATGCCGCATCCAAAATGGGCACAACCGACTGCGACTACACCCAAATGGCTCGTCGCATGGACCTGTATACCGGCGGCATCGGGTTTTCCGCGAACGCCCGCACCCGGTTTGACGACGACGGCGATTGTCTGTCTTTTGTCTCGTTTTCGGGTAAATGCCTGAACCGCAACCAGGACCGGATGTTCGAGATCCTTCACGAATTGACATCCCGGGTCGATTTTACCAACCACACGCGGCTGCGCCAACTGATCCTGGAATACCGGGCGGGCCTCGAGGCGGCAGTGGTCCACAACGGTCATCGTCTGGCTATCTCCCTGGCCTCACGTAACTTTACCCCTGCCAATCACCTCCAGGAAATCTGGGGGGGGATACACCAGTTGCACACCATCAAGCAGGTGGAAACAGAAACAGCCGATGGCGGCATGAAGCGTCTGACCGCCAACCTGCAAGCCATCGGCGAGACGCTTTATTACCAGAATAATCTGAAGCTGGCCCTGATCGGGGAAAAGGCGATGCTGGACAAGGCTGCAGACCCCGTTAAAACCCTGACCGGCGCGCTGACAGCCAGCGGAACGAATGGCTTTTCACCGCCCCGGCTGGACGTGGTGCCGAGCCTTCCCATGGAAGGATGGAGCACCTCCACAGCCGTTTCTTTCGTGGCCCAGACATTTCAAACCGTTCGACTGGGCCATGCGGACAGCCCCGCCCTGTCGGTGATCGCCAAAATGCTGCGTTCCATGTACCTGCATCGGGAAATCCGGGAAAAGGGTGGCGCCTATGGCGGATTCGCCCTGTACAACGCCGAAGACGGGCTGTTCAGCTTCGGCTCCTACCGGGATCCCCATATCCTGGGAACCCTGAAGGTCTACAATGGAGCGGCCGATTTCATCCGTTCCGGGAAATTTTCCGAAGAGGATGTGAAAGAGGCCATTCTGCAGGTCTGCTCGGAAATCGATAAGCCCGACCCGCCGGGCCCGGCTGCCCGCAAAGCATTCTACCGCCGGATCATTGGACTGTCAGACGAGACACGCATGCGCAACAAGGAAAACCTGCTGAAATTAACCCGCAAGACGGTGGCTGACGCTGCTGACCGATATTTTGGTAAAGACCAAGCCAACAAGGCGGTTGCCGTCATTTCCAGTCGCGATCTGCTCGAAACCGCCAACGAAAAGATGGGGGGCCAGGCGCTTTCCCTTCATGCCGTATAGCCATAATGGGCCGCCGGCACCTGCCGGCGGCCCATTTTTAGTTAGTGTCCGTCCAGAAATGAGGGATTTTGGTCGAGATCAAGGCGTTCGAAAAATTTTACCGGAGGCGCCCTGAAAGAAGTACCCTTGGGGTGCATATAGTTGATATTCCGAGGATAAAATTTTGAGCATAACGCAGATATCGGGTAAATTGGCCATTTATGGATGGACACTAATTAGCGCCTCGAACGTCTATCCCGATTGTACCCTCATGAAGACCGGCAACTTGCCGATAGTTACTATTAAATACACGGTTCGGGTGCAAGGTCGCTGTTCAACCTTGGTATCAGGGAGCATCAATTTTTGACAAGTTCCACCGCGTCAACCGATCAGTCCGCCTTCAACGATCAGACACCGCTTTACAACAGCGGTGTCATAGGCAATTACATCAATTATCTGGAAGCCCACCATGTGGATTTCGATACCGATGAACTGTTGCGCCGCAGCGGACTCACCCGATTTGACATCAACGATGAGGGGCATTTTTTAACTCAGGCGCATATCAACCGATTTCACCGCTGCCTGGACGAAGCGCTGCCCGACCCGAAGATTGCCTACGAGGTCGGCCTGCACGCGCTGTATATGAAATCGACGGGAACGATCAAGCAGTATGGTCTCCAGTTCATCACGCCTGCGGCCATGTACAAGGCCCTCGACCGCCTGTACCCCAAATGGTCCAGGGGTCATTTAAGCAAAACCACCATCACCGGCAAAAATCGCGCCGACGTGACGGTTTCCGTCCGGCCGGATGTTCGGGAAGAGCCGTTTCAGTGTGAAAACCGTCAGGGTATTCTCGAAGCCATCGGTACGATCTTGACCGACCAAGCGTCCCAGGTCGCGCATCCGAAATGTATACATCGCGGGGATGATGCCTGCCAATACCTGATAGCCTGGCGGGAAAAACCTTCCGCCGTCTGGAAACGGACGGGCGCCTATGCCTGCGCGCTGGCCATTGCCGTTGCCGCCGGTTCGCTTATCTATCTGTCCACGACCTCCTGGACCATCTTGACCCTTGCCATGGGGGTGGTTGCCCTCTCTATTTTGCTGGCTGGCAATCGACTGGAAAAAAAAGAGCTGGCTGGCGTACTCAAAGAGCAAGGCGATAGTGCCGGCCATCTTCTTGAAGAGATTGAAAACCGCTACCAGAACGCGAAACTGGTTCAGGAAATCGGCCTGGCCGGGGCGGATATCCTGGAGGAGAAAACCTTCCTCGAGAACGTTTTGGAATCCATGTCGCGGAACCTGGATTTCACCCGGGCAATGATCGCTTTGTGCGACGATGGTTGCAAACGGCTGCATCACGGCGCCAACTACGGCTTTTCACAGACAGAACGGCAGTTCCTCGACCGGATGGATTATGGAATCGATCCGGAAAACACGTCTGACAGATTCATTCAGTCGCTGAAAAACGGCCGACCCGTATACTTGAGCGATATTCAGGAAAAAATCGCCAGTTTGGCACCGAACAGTGTCAAATTGATAGAGCGCCTCAACGTCGACGCCCTGATCAGCGCCCCCCTGCTTCATAAGAAAGAACCCTTGGGCCTTTTGTTGGTAGACACCAAGGGCGCCAAAAGAGATCACACGACCAGCGATGTAAACCTGCTCATGGGTATCGCCTCACAAATTACCGCCGGCATCGTCAATGCCCGAACCTACTCACGGCTGCAGGCGAGCGAACAACGCTATCGCCTGCTGGCGGAAAATGTCACGGACGTCATCTGGATTCTCGATATTGAGACCTTAAAAATGAAATATGTCAGCCCGTCTGTGGAAAAGACCCAAGGCTATACACCCGATGAAATGGCCGACCTATCCATTGATCAATATCTGACGCCGGCGTCGTTTCAGCGGGCTGCCGTCGCGTTGGGCGAAGCAATGGAGCAGGCGGTAACAGGAGAGATTGACCCCAAAAACTATTCCATGACCTTGGAGCTGGATGAGTATCACAAAAACGGAACCATCATTCCCGTTGAAATCACCGCCGGTTTCATCCTGGATGACAACGAAAAACCCAACGCCGTTCTGGGCATTTCACGGGACCTCTTTGAGCGCAAAAAGGCCGATAACGAACGAACCGCCATTGAAAACAAGCTTCAACGCTCTAAAAAGATGGAAAGCCTCGGGACCATGGCCGGCTCCATCGCCCATAATTTCAACAACCTGCTGATGGTCGTACTGGGAAACCTGGAGATTGCCAAAGCGGATCTGCCCGCGGGATCCACCGCCGCCCGCAACATCCAGCGGGCGGCCAATGCATCCCAGCGGGCGGCGGACCTGAGCAGTATGATGCTGACCTATGTGGGCCAGTTGAAAAAGGAGAGCATTCCGGTAGACCTGTCCCAAATGGTAAAAGCGGTCTTGGAAAACCTCGACGAATCTAAGATGGCCAATGTGCACCTGGACTTGGAGCTGGCCGACCCCATGGCGATGGTGGCTGCTGACGCCGACCAGATGCGCCAAATGATATCCGGATTTATCACCAACGCCATCGAAGCGCTGGGAAAGAATGACGGTCAGGTTCGCATCTCCACTGGGTCCATGCAATGCAACAAGGATTATCTGTCCACCACCTATCTGAAAGAAGATAATCCCGAAGGCATGTACGCCTATGTGGAGGTGGCCGACACGGGGCGTGGCATGGACGCGGAAACGCTGGGCAAAGTTTTCGACCCCTTTTTCTCTACCAAATTCACAGGCCGTGGACTTGGCATGGCAGCGGTCATGGGAATCATCCGGTCCCATACCGGTGCCATAAAGGTCAGCAGTGTAAAGAATGAGGGATCAGTGTTCACGGCACTGTTTCCCATACAGGGGATTTCCCTGCGGCCGGCGATGATTGAGAACCCGGATACCGAAAGCGTGGCTGAGCGGGGAACCGTATTGCTGGTGGATGACGACGAGATGGTGATGGACATCGGCATTCAGTTCCTCAAACGCATGGGTTATACCGTTCGGACGGCATCCAGCGGCCAGAAGGCCCTGGATATTTTTAAACAAGCACCGGATCGCATTGACTGTCTGCTGCTGGATTTCACCATGCCCGGCATGGATGGACTGGAGACCATGCAACAGGTCAGGAAGATCCGGCCAGATGCCAGAATCATCATTACCAGCGGGTATACCCGGCAGCAGATCGAAGACCGGTTCGCCCATATGGGTCCGCCGGATGATTTTATCCAGAAACCCTTCGAGATGAAGACCCTTCAGGAAAAGCTCAACCGAGTCATTTCAAAGCCAGGGTAAACCGCAAGGGCAGATAGCTCATCCACATCCACGGCATCGGGTCTCGAATTTTTTAGTGATACCTTGACGCATGGGCTAAAAAGTCATATTCACAAAAGCACCCCTTTCGGCACGACGGCCGCTTGTTTTAGGCCAATTCATTGAGAACCACTTACCCTTGTTAATGCACAGGTCCAAGGCCGTCGCACCGTTATCGTGCGGTTAGATTTCATTAACGCTAAGGAGAATAACATCAATGGAAAATGAGTTTTCCCGGCTCCAGCGGCTCGGCGAAACCATGACACAGCACGGCACGCAAATGGCGCTGGCACTGGCAATACTGATCATTGGCCTCCTGGCCGCCAGGTGGATTCACAACAGCTTAAGTCAGGCGATACGGAAACGGTATCCGAAAAATAAGCCTGCACTGCTGATGTGTAATCTGCTTTACATCATCATTGTCGTCATCGTGGTACTGGGCACGGCGGTGGAATTCGGTGCCAAACCTGTCAACTTGCTCCGTCTGCTGACCATTATTGCCCTGATTGTCACCGGTGTCGCGATCTTTCTAAAGCCTTTCATCCCCTCCATGCCCTTCAAGGCGGGCAATACGGTCAAAACCGGCAATCTGCTGGGTATAGTGGAGGCCATTACCTTTCTCAACACGCGAATGAAGACCTTCGACGGGAAGACCTTTTTCGTACCCAACCGGCAAATTCTCAACGACATCGTCATCAATTACCATTACACGCAAACCCGCCGCCTGAAGATTGACGTCAGCATCCGCTACGACCAGGATCTGCTCAAGGCCAAGCGGGTGCTGGAAGCCGTGATGACCGAGGATGCCCGGGTGAAAACCAAGCCGGGCCCCATGGTGTATGTCCTCAACCTGGCCAGCAGTTCTGTGGATCTGGGGGGGCGCTGCTGGGTGGACAACAAGGCCTACTGGGTCGCCCGCTGCGACCTGCTTGAAAAAACCAAACTGCGCTTTGACAGCGAGGGCATCCAATTCGCCTTCCCGCAACTGGATCTTCACATCAATGAGGACGGTTCTCGTGCCGATGGATCAGGTTATCCGGCGACGGCGGGCACGACGGGGCGCAACCCTCACGAAGCGGACGATGAGGAAAATATCTGACAGGGGGTACCCATGAAAATTGCCGACGGACTGAAACTCATCGAAAACGGCTGGATCCGAAAACCCAAAGGATTCCGGGTCAGGTTCCACCGGCAGACCGACGCGGGGGTCGAAGCAGGTCTTTCGCCACCCCCCGAAGCAGCCCCGCT
>JAQYWF010000286.1 GCA_030145105.1 Desulfosarcina sp. | reverse complement strand
GTGGACATGGGCTACCGCAAACCGCAAAACGTTGAACAGGCCCTAAACAGCGCCACACCCGATCTAACGATCGCCATCGGCGACAGTGTTGATAAGATCCCGGTTCCGGGTATGAAAACGATGCAGTGGTCGCTGCCCGAACCGGTTTCACCGGATGAGGCAGCCATTGACCGTCTGCGCCCGGCGATCGAGGCGCACGTCGACACCCTGATGGAATTTCTTGAATGAACAAAAACGCATAGGAAAGGAGCATTGCATGGCCGAACCCCACGAAATGTACCAGTGCCAGACTGCCACCTGCGGGTACATCTACAATCCCGACAAGGGAGACCGCAAAGGCAAAATCGCCAAAGGAACATCGTTTGACGATCTTCCCGATGACTGGAAATGCCCCATCTGCGGTGCCACTAAAAAGATGTTCAAACCCCTGGGATAATCGTCGTCAATTTCGATTAGACACCACGAGACTCCCGTGGTAAGGAGAGAGACACCAACTTCAACATGAACGCATCACCCATGATGGCATGTTTTACAATCAACGCTTAACTTTACGGAGGTAACAATGGACAGGTATGTTTGCACTCTCTGCGGCTATGTTTACGATCCCGAAGCGGGCGACCCTGACAATGGCGTGGCTCCCGGCACCAAATGGGAAGATGTACCCGGGGACTGGGAATGCCCGGTCTGCGGGGCAGGCAAGGACGATTTCGAGAAGGAAGAATAAGTCCCGCAAACCCTGTGAAGCGTTCCTTTTAAAACGGCTGGCTCCGGATGCCCTTTTTCTGCTCATCGGAAAAGGGCATCTCGATTATTGATCAACTCGTAAAAAGCCGCATTCCCGACGGATTCGTGAAAAGCCCGAGATCAAGGATTGCCTATCCTGAGGAATGAGGAGTACTTATCGTACTCCGCAGTGACGAGGGATGACGCGTAACGCAGATATCGGGCTTTTGACGAATCCGTCATCATTGATCAACTCACACAAAAGGAGAGCACCCGGTCGACCAGGCAAGCCTGGCAATATCGACCGGTGTTGATCCACAACGCCGTTTAGAAAACGGCGACAGGAATCCGAATATGCAACCGACTAAAATTGCAGACGGCGTCTACGATGTCGGCGTCATCGATTGGAACATCAGAGATTTTCACGGCTACTCCACCGACCGGGGAACCAGCTACAACGCCTATCTGGTCATGGACGAGAAGGTGGCCCTCATCGACACGGTGAAGGCGCCGTTCACCGACCAACTGATCGGCAACATCTCCCAGATTATCGATCCGAAAAAGATCGACGTGGTCGTCAGCAACCACACCGAGATGGACCACTCGGGGGCGCTACCGCGTATCATGCAACAGGTGGGAGAAGACAAACCGCTGTATTGTTCCAAGATGGGTGCCAAGAACCTGGCCAGCCATTTCCCCAACGCCTGGAATTATCACCCGGTAAAAGAGGGCGAAGAACTCTCCTTGGGCCAGCGCACCCTCACTTTCATGGAAACCCGCATGATCCACTGGCCGGACAGTATGTTTACCTACCTGAAGGAGGATCACATCCTCTTTTCCAGTGACGGGTTCGGCCAGCATTACGCCAGCTTCGACAAATTCGACGACCAGGCCGGCGCGGATCTCATGGTGCAGGCCAAAAAATACTATGCCAACATCCTTTTACTCTACGCACCCCGCATTCTGAAGCTGATAGAAAAAGTGGTGGCGTCGGGCATCCAGATCGATATGATCTGCCCGGACCATGGTGTCATCTGGCGCCAACACCCCGGAAAGATTATCGATGCCTACCTGCAATGGAGCCGGCAGGAAACGGAGAAGAAGGCGGTGGTCGTCTACGACACCATGTGGAAAAGCACCGAAACGATGGCCAACGCCATCGCCGAGGGCATCTCGCTGACCGGCGTCAAGGTCAAACCCATCCACATTCGCAGGTCCCACCGCAGCGACATCATGACCGATGTGCTGGATGCGGCGGCCGTGGTGGTGGGCTCACCCACCCTGAACAACCAGATGTTCCCCACGGTGGCCGACATACTGGTCTACATGAAGGGGCTCAAACCGGAGAACAAGATCGGCGGGGCCTTTGGCTCCTACGGGTGGAGCGGGGAATCGGTCAAGCTGGTGGCAGCGGAACTGGCGGCCATGAAATTCACCATGATCGAAGCGGGTCCCCGACTCCAGTACGTTCCCGATGACGCCGGCATCGACGCCTGCATCGAATACGGCAAAAAAATCGGCGACGCCGTAAACGCCAAACAGCGATGAGAATACCCGTGCTCGATATCGGCACCTGCACCCTGTGCATGGGCTGCGTGGCCGTGTGCCCGGAGGTGTTTCGTGAAAACGACGCCGGTTACATTGAGGTCATTGAATTGGACGCCTATCCCGAAGAAGGGGTAAACGAGGCCATCAAATATTGCCCGGAAGACTGCATCACCTGGGAAGATATGCGCTAAGACAATTAATTTGGACTGCGTTATCGCTCGTCGCAGTACACCAATACGGCTTCCTCCCTCTGTCCTAGCCATATTAATTATCTTAAAGCATAAGCGTAGTAGAATCCATTTCTTATCTTTGCGGAAAGGTAATATGAAAAAGATAGCGCTTTTCGTTTTTAACGGGGACCCGGTCTGTTTCATCCATGTCCTGCTCAACGGGCTGGACTTGAAAACCAAGGGCATGGACGGCCGAATCATCGTGGAGGGGGCGGCCACCGCCCTGCTACCCGAAATGGCCAAACCGGAAAATCCCCTTCACAAGCTGTGGGAGAAAGCAAAATCCCAAGGTATCGTTGAAGGCGTATGCAAGGGATGCGCCCACAAAATGGGCACCGCGGAAGAAACGGCCAATCAGGGTCTGGCCCTGCTGGACGACATGTCCGGCCACCCCTCCATGTCCCGGTATATCGAAGCGGGATTCGAGGTGGTCTCCTTTTAGTACCTTAATCCTGAAATTGGTGTTTTTTATGTCAGAAAACAGAATCCCAATAACCTAAAAAATCACAATAGCCAAAAAACAAATGACAAATATATAACCATAACTAAAACTCTAAATTTCAAACATAGGTATCTTGAGGGAAGACATTCCAATTAACTAAAGCGGTAATCGTTGACGTTATAACATTGCCAAAGGCAAATGCGGATATAGATGGCGGCAAAAAGCTGTCGGTTTGTACCTTGTCTGAGTTTTGGATATTGTAGTTTGGAATTTGTTTGGGATTTGGTAATTGTAATTTGTTATTTTTTTAAGATTTGGTGCATACAATTTGTTGTTTCCGATTACCCGGGTTGGTGGATACAAGTATGGGCAACCGTGAACGAAAAGCCCACATCGGGCAACTGCTTGGCCGGGACGATTTCGATAACGCCCTCGACGCCATCCGACTGATTCCCGGTCGCCAGGCGGTGAATCCCCTCTTCTCTTTTTTATATTCAGGAGAAGAGAAAATCCGCTGGCGGGCCGTCACGGCCATGGGTGCGGTGGTTGGCCACCTGGCCGACACCACCATGGAATCGGCACGGGTGGTGATGCGACGGTTCATGTGGAACCTGAACGATGAGTCCGGTGGTATCGGCTGGGGTTCACCCGAGGCCATCGGTGAAATCACCGCCGGTCATGCCGGTCTGGCAGATGAGTTCGCCTGCATCCTGATTTCCTATATCGATCCGCATGGCAATTTTCTCGAACACGAATTGCTCCAGCGGGGATCCTTGTGGGGCGTGGGACGACTGGCCCACGCCCGCCCGCTGCTGGCAAAACCGGCGGCCCCTTTTCTGACCGCATTTTTCGACGCACCCGACCCCTTCCTGCGAGGCACGGCGATTTGGGCGGCCGGTCCCATCCTCGACGGTGCCATGCGCCCGCTTTTAAAAGCCCGACTGTCCGATGAGGCACCCCTTCGGCTCTACCGGCAGATGCGCGTGACGGAGACCACCGTCGCCGAACTGGCCAATGCGTCCCTTGGCGGGACGCGTGTTGACGCCTGACTGTCGGTCTGTTTCGCCCATTACCCTGATTCACGAGGCGAGCACAGTGATAAACCCCATTGGCACTTCGAGGTTGCATCCACACGGCGTCAGCATTACCATGCATGGGTCGGCAGAGCTGTAACCTGCAAGCGAAATGGGGCTCTATCTGCATATTCAATCAAGATATCCGACCATCAACAATGAGGAGGAGGGAATGCCAAGGACTTCGGTTTTACTGATGTTGGCCTGCGCCATACCCTGGGCTGCGACCTGTGTTGGATGTGCATCCAAAGATGCCTATCGCTACGAAACGATCAAGATCCAGTATGCCGATATGGCCTGCAATCTGGGCCAATCACAGGCGGCCGATACGCCGCCTGCCACCTGTGCCGTCAACAGCAACCTGACATTGCAGAATGTGCTCGACATTGCCCAGGCCAACAACCCGGATCTGCTCACGGCCGTGGCCCGCATCGAACGGGCCCGGGCAATGCTGGAAAAATCAGCCGCTCCCTTTTACCCCCAGGTGAATGTATACACCGAATATCTCCAGGGGGACGCCCCGTCAGCCTATCTGTTCAAGACCATCGACTCGCGCAAACTACCGCCGGACGTCAACTTCAACGACCCGGGATGGTTCGAGAATTATGAAAGCGGGGTCACCGCCGGCATCAACCTGTTCAACGGCGGCAGAGACGGCCTCAACCGGGAGATGGCCAAAACCGGTCTGACCATTTCTCAACTGGACCGGGACGGCATCGAAAACCAGATCATGGCCACCGCCATCGGTGCCTACTACGATATTCTCGCCGCCGCCAACTTCACCGCCGTGGCTGAAGAATCGGTGGAAACCACCCGCTCCCAACTGCGCATCATGGATGTCCGCTATCAGGCGGGCGGTGCCTTGAAAACCGATCTGCTCTCCCTTCAGGTGCGCATGGCGGAAACCGAAGAAATTCTCGTCCAGAGCCGTAACCGTCAGCGCCTGGCCAAGGCCGCCCTGGCGGAAATTCTCGGTGTCGAACCCGATGTGCCTTTCGGTGTCGTCGATGCACAACCCCAGGCCGTCAACGTCCCCGACGACCCTTTATCGGCACTGGACTACGCCCTGATGCATAGACCCGAACTGGCCAGCATCCACGAGCAGCTGCGCCGGTCAAAAATGGCCGTGGATGCCTCACGGGCCGGCTACCTGCCCCAGTTGGATTTCATGACCCGTTACTACGCCAACGACCCCGACATGAAGTACAGCACCGACCGGGACAACTGGACCGCCGGCCTCTACCTGAACTGGAAGATCTTCGATGGATTTGCCACAAAAAGCGACCGGGCCGAAGCGCTGTCCCAATTGCAGGAAACCATGGCTGCCGACCGCAAGACCCTGCTGGCCGTCAAGTTCGACGTAAAAAGGGCCTACCTCAATCTCAATGAAGCCCAGGAACGACTGAAAGTGACGACGTCCAATGTCCGCACGGCCAAGGAGACCTTTGAGCTGGTCAAGCGCCAGTACGAGGGCGGATCAGCCGACATCACCCGCTACCTGGAAGCCGAACTGGCCTACAACCGTTCCAGAATGAGCGAAACCGCCGCTTATTTCGACCGCGAAAAAGCCCGCGCCCAGATCGCCCGGGCCATCGGCCACTGGACCGGCAGCCGCAAGAACGATATCCAGGAGGGATAGCCCGAACTTATTGTGTCTTGACCGGTGTAATCAGCACATCGATGCGCCGGTTGGTGGCTCGTCCTTCAGCAGTCGTGTTGGGCGCCAGTGGCCTGTCCGGACCATGCCCGGCGGCCCGGATGCGACTTGCCGGAAGGGTCTTGTTGGCAACCAGGTAGGTCTTCACCACCTCGGCCCGCTTTTGGGAAAGCGCCTGGTTGGCTCGCGCGGAGCCGGAGCCCTCGGTGGTATCGGTATAACCCTCGATGGTTACGGTCGGTTGACCAAATGTCTGGATAGCCTGCTGCACCTTGCTGAGCAGGACATAGTTTCCAGGAGTCAGGGTAGCCTGTCCCGCCGGGAACTTGATGCCGCGCATGCGTATGACCAACTGGCCGCCCTGTTTGTAGACGTCTGCCTCGTCAGGCCTGAAAAACCGCTGGACTTTTTTAAATTTCTCATTGAATTCGCGTTCGGCTGCGAGTTTTTGCCTGGCGTCTTCCTGCTCGCGTGAATAGCCTTTCAAGCTGCTAAGCTGCTGTTCCAAGGTTGCCGCCCGGGCCTGGTAACCTTGATTATCTTTTTCAAGGGACTTGGTTTGTTGTTCCATCGCTTCGACGGCGCCGGTCAACGAACTGAGCTGACCCTCGACGCCCTTGTCCCGCAAATCGCCGGCATTCATGGGCTGCCCAAGACGCTCGAACAGGCTCTCCACGTAAAGCCAGGGCCAGCCGACCGTCGCGGGACAGGTGATGGTGAGCCCATCCCCTTGCGCGTTCGACACTCCGCCGGGCACCGTCGGCACGAATGCCCTCTTTGGGGATGACCTACGCCTGCTGGGTTACCAACTGCGCCACTCGGGGAGTAAACTGAAGCTCACGCTCCACTGGCGGTCAGAGCGCCGGATGGAGACGGATTACAAGATCTTTGTCCACGTCTTCGATCCAGCGACCGGGGTCCCTGTGGCGCAGGCAAAGTGAATGTGGCGGAGGTAACGGAGTTTGCCAAAACTCTGCCGAATGTGGCAATTGCCCGGGAATACAAATTCATGTGTTCCGACCCGGGCCAAATCCTCATTGAGGACGACATCAAGAATCTCGGCTTGGATC
>JAQYWF010000236.1 GCA_030145105.1 Desulfosarcina sp. | reverse complement strand
TTGCCAAGTTGAATGAAACGGGAGGGCTGAAAGTCGCTATCATATCGATATCATTTTAAAAACTATATATTGCAGCATGATCGTTTGTATCTTGTATGCTTTCAGTGAGATAGGTCAGATGACAACATAATAGCAGTAACCACACGTATAATAAAACATGAGGTAGGGTTTGGCTATTTGTTCACAATTGGCCAGATTGCAGCGATTGCGGCATCATTTTATAAAAATTCGGGCCAACCTGATTCTGCCAGTCCGTTCGCTTGATTGCCCCTGCTTTCGGACAAAGGTATCATTTCCTGCCCCAAACCACTTCCATAGACCTTGCATGATAGGCCACCTTCCGATATGTTAAAATTCTGATCTTCAACAACCTCTTTCTTTATTATTTGCAGTCGCTTAAACTAACAGGTGCACCCGCATGACAGCCAGGGCATGGGGTTATACGGATTCAAAAACCCACCGACACGGTCTCTGTGTTGCGGCAATCAGTATCTTGATTCTCATCCACACGATACCGGCGCTGTGCGCACAGTTCGCGTTGGAGCCGGTCGCGATCCAGCTCCGCTGGCATCACCAGTTCCAGTTTGCCGGCTATTATGCCGCCGTTGAGAAAGGCTTTTATGCCGATGAGGGCCTGGAGGTTTCCCTGCGGGAATTCGAACCGGGGATGAATCGCATCGCCCCGGTGCTGGACGGCAGGGCCCAGTATGGGATCGCCGATTCGTCGCTCCTCAAGCTGCGCCAGCAGGGCAGCCCTGTGGTGGTCCTGGCCCAGATCTTTCAGCATTCGCCCGAGGTGTTGATTGCCCGCAGAGACAGCGGGATTTATGAACCTGACGACCTCGTTGGTAAAAAAGTCATGATGCCGGTGGATGACCTCGGTTCCATTCCCGTTCGCGCGATGCTTCTGAATACCCTTGGCAGCCTGGACCGCATTACCAATATGCCCCACACCTTCAGGCTCGAAGATCTTGCAGATGGCAATACCGATGCCATGACCGGTTACCTTTCCAATGAACCGTTCCATCTAAAACGGTTGGGCGTGCCGGTCAACATCATCGACCCGCGCAGCTATGGACTCGATTGCTATGGCGATAATCTGTTTACCACCGATAAGGAGGTCATCAACCATCCACGTCGGATCGAGAAAATGATCCGTGCCACTCTGAAGGGTTGGGCCTATACCCTCGAGCACAAAGACGAAATCATCGATTTGATCATTGAAAAATACAATCCGGATATTGGCATCGACCAGCTTCGCTACGAGGCCAAGGTGGTTGACCAGATGATTGTGCCCGACCTGGTCCCCATCGGCCAGATCAACCCCAAACGATACGAAAGTATTGCCGAAACCTATCATCGGCTCGATAACAGCGACACGCCAATCGTCCCGGACGGCTTTATTTACCAGGTTGGGTCCGCTCCTGCTATCCGTCTAACAGCCGAGGAAAGGGCTTGGTTGGAGGCCCATCCGGATATTCGGCTTGGTTTTACTGACGCTATTGAACCATCCGTGATCGTCAGTGATGATGGAAAATATAGCGGCATCTACGTCGACTTCCTCGATAAACTTAATAAACGCCTCGGAACTCGGATCGGGCTGCATATAGACTCGACAGCCAATATTATTCAGAAGGCGAAAGCAAAAGAAGTGGATGGTCTTATTGCCATTCACCCGAATAATGCCAAGCGCTTGGGATTGTCCGCCACAAAAGGGTATATGCATGCTTACCCGACCGTTTTTGCTCACAAAAGTACTCCTTTCAAGAGTCCCGATGACTTTTTCGGTAAAAAAATAGCCATAATGGAAAAGGTGTACTTTACGGAAAGCATTGTTCATAAATACGCTGAGCGGTCAGTTATTGTCAAAGCACCTACCGCACTGGACGGCTTGCAAATGGTACAAAATGAGGAGGTTGATTATTTCGTTGGAACTTCAAGACATCGTTATCTTATTAATAAATATCGTCTGTCAGAGATTGCAGCCAAGTATACCTTTTTTGACTATACAGACAAGTTCGGCATGGGCATCAGGGCAGATTGGCCGGAATTTGTTTCTATCCTAAATAAAGGGATTTTAAGTTTTTCTAAAAATGAGTTTGAAGATATTGCATCAAAATGGACCCGGTTGCCGAGGCAGGAGCAAGTGGTACGGTTGACCCATGAGGAGGAGGCCTGGCTGGTCGAACATGGCCCCAAGGTCAGGGTGTCTCTGGTCAATCTCCCGCCATTGCAATTCGAGCAAGATGGTGAATTCACCGGGTACCAGGTTGCTATACTCAAAGCGGTCCTTATGAGGGCGGGGCTTCAACCAATCTATACCATGGATCCTTTTGCAAAAGTGTTTGCTGATTTAAAAGAAAAGAAAACCGAAATATCTCTTGATTTTATCCCTACAGAGGAACGGGGCAAGGTGGTTCTTTTCTCGAAAAAAAAGTTTGACATCTATATGGGAATCTTCGCACGAAAAGAGAGGCTGGATTTAAATTCTGTTGAGGCACTGAAAAATGCAGTGATCGCCTCCCACCCGGGATATGGGCTTGAGCCCAGGTTAAAACGTCTCTTACCTGATGCCGTGATTGTTCACGCCGTCGACCCTCAAGGCATGTTTCGTCTTGTCTCTTCAGGAAAAGCTGACGTGGTCATCCATGGCTTGGCATCAGGCGAGTTCATGCTGCAGAAAAACCTGATCAATAACGTTGTGAGTCATGGAGAGTTTCTTGCCAAAGGCGAATCAAGGCTACAGGCTGCGGAATTTGTCGTACGAAAAGATCTACCGCACCTCATGTCAATCATCGATAAAACGTATGCGTCGATAGAGGAGGCGGAGAAACAGGCAATCTGGGATGGGTGGTTTGGGAAAAATGCCTCGAAAGTGAAAACGTCGAGCATTCTTTTCACCGATTTGGAACGTGCCTGGCTGGCGCAGAATCACAAGGTCAGAGTTCGCTCGGTCGAGTTCCCACCTTTCATTGTTTTGGGCAGGGATAAGGTCAGCGGTATATCAACAGATTACCTTAGGCTGATTTCCGAGAGAACAGGCATCCAATTTGTATTTACATTGGAAAATCGTACATTTGCATCATCGTTTGATGGATTAAAAAGCCTTCAAGGCCCTGATTTGATTGGAAACGTGGAACCAACTCCTGAACGGGAAGCAAGTGTATTGTTCTCAGAACCCTATTTTACGTCACCCCGAGTCATCTATGTGCGAGACGATAGTAATGTACTTCAAATAGAGGACTTGCTGGGCAAGACGGTTGCTATAACGAAGAATATCATTGTCCATGAATTGCTTGAAAAACAATACCCGAAGATTCAAATAAAATTCTATGATACGGACCTGCAAGCCCTTCAATCAGTTGCAAAGGGGGAGGCGGATGCATTCATTGGCATTTTGACAATGGCTGCATCCAATATCACCAAGTATGGTTTGAACAACCTGAAGATCGCTGGTCCGTCACCATTCCATGACCACATTTTCTGTTTTGGCGTTCGGAAAGACTGGCCCGAGCTCCGCAGCATCATCAACAAGGGGCTTGGTACAATTACAACAGAGGACGCGGCAGCCATTCGGAACAGGTATTTAGCGATCCGTTATGAACACGGTATCAAACCCGCTGATGTTCTGAAATGGGCTTTGATTGTTGCCGCAGCAATATTCAGCATGACTCTTTTGTTTCTATTCTGGAACAGACAGCTGGCCAAGAAGGTTAAAGCAGGCACGGTTGAGATCCGTGAAAGCCGCGATTATCTGACAAGTTTGACCGATTCGATGCCGGATGCGATTTTTTCGGTACGCATGTCCGACAGGAAAATCGAATGGGCCAATGACACCTTCAAGGTGCTCGGGTATGAGGCCGCCGAGTGCATTGGCAGGACGACTGAATTTTTATACCCAAGCAGGCAGGACTATCTTGCCCTTGGTGAAGCCATGGCCCATGCCATCAATGAAGGAAAAGAGGTTTTCCGTCTCGATCAGACCATGAGAAATAAGAACGGCAACGTTTTCCCGGCGGATATCACCGTTTCCATTTTCAAGGTGGGTGGGGAGGTGACCACCGTAACCGGTATCATCCGGGATATTTCCGAACGCAGGCAGAGGGAGCAGCGACTGCAGAATTATCAGGAGCGTTTGAAAGCATTGGCCTCACAGTTGACGGTTGCTGAGGAAAAGGAGCGGCGCCGCATTGCCGCGGACCTGCACGATCATGTTGGCCAGGCACTCGCCCTGGCTCGGATGCAGGTGGCCTCAACCCGAAAACGGGTCACTGAGGCGCCCACGTCTGCCGAACTTGACCAAATCTCCGACACCTTGTATGACGCGCTTCAGGATACACGCCAACTCATGTTCGACTTGAGCCCACCGTCGTTGAATGAATTGGGATTGTCCGCCGCCATCGTGGAATGGCTCGAAAATCAGATAGGACCGCGTTACGGCATCGAGACAGCCATTTTGGATGAGCTCGATGATCATTTCGAAAACAACATTGAGGACAGCGTGCGGGCGATTTTGTTTCGCAATGTGCGCGAACTGCTGCTCAATGTGGTTAAGCACGCCCAGGCAAAACAAGTAAATGTCCATCTGAAAAGCTCAAAAGGGCGGATGAAAATCGTTGTCGAGGATGACGGCCTTGGTTTTGATCCTGAAGCGGCACTTCAAGCAGGATCACGGAACGGTGGCTTCGGTCTGTTCAGCGTTCAGGAAAGGATGGATGACCTCGGCGGTTCTCTGGAGATCACGTCCGAACCCGGAAAGGGGTGCAGCGCCACCCTGAGTCTTCCATTTGAAGAAGGTAAACTGGATTAACCGTCCACCATCGACAACGTTCAGCGTTGAATGAATGCAGGCCTTCGACCTACGCTATTTTTACACAATAACATCAGAGGGCGGGGCATTTTGCAATCTCAGTGGTGTCATCCCCGCGAAATCGGGGCACACAATGAAGCAGTATGCGCTATCCAGAAAGAACTGTTTTGAAAAGCCTGGATGTCCATCTGATAGGGCATGACAGGAAAAACACCCCGATGCCTGAAAAACATGAAATTTAGAGTTTTGGGCCCAGGCCCAAGGATCCTCCATGCCGACTAAAATTCTACTTGCCGACGACCACGCACTTTTCAGAAAGGGCCTGCGACTCCTTATTGAAGAAGAAACGGATATGCAAGTGGTGGGCGAGGCGGGCAACGGCCGGGAAGCCATCGACCAGGCAGGTGTGTGTGCACCGGATGTCGTTATCATGGATATTACCATGCCCGATATGAACGGCATTGAGGCCACCCGAAAAATCGTTGCCGATTTCCCGCACATAAAAATCGTTGCATTGTCCATCCACGCCGAAAAGAAGTTTGTCCAAAAGATGCTCCAGGCCGGAGCCGCTGGCTACCTCTTAAAAGACAGCGTCCCGGAAGAAATCATCGACAGCATCCGGTCCGTTATGCGGGACAAGGTCTATCTCAGCGCTTCGATTACGGGCATTGTGGTTTCCCAATATGTGAAAGTTCTGTCAAAAGCCGCGAAATTAAGCATAGAACCCGGACATGAGCCAGGTGATGCGACGCTGTTGCGGACCAAGTTGCATTCTACGCCGCTTACAGGGGACTTGATACCCCGAACACACCTTGTCAATAAATTGAGTGATATGCGACGCCGTCCGTTTACGCTGGTTTCCGCCGCGGCCGGCTATGGAAAAAGCACGATGGCGAGCCTTTGGTTGAAGGCCTGGAACGGTCCCTCCGGATGGGTTTCCCTGGATGAGGATGAGAACGATCTGCGCAATTTCATGATCTATCTGCTGGAAGCGATTCAGTCCTCCCAGGGGGCTGGGTTCTCCATGGCCTGCGAAAGCACCCGATCGTTGCTGCAGGCACCGAGGCTTCCCAACGTAAGGGCCCTTTCGCGTCCCTTTTTAAACGATCTCGACGAAATAGAGACCCCGTTTATCCTGGTGCTGGACGATTACCACATGATCAGCGACCCGGACGTGCACGAACTGCTGTCTGAATTAATGAACCATCCCACCAGAAGCTTGCACCTGATGCTGCTGACCCGGCGTGATCCGCCGTTGCCCATTGGCAAACTGCGCGGCCGGGGGCAGATCAATGAAATCGGCATTTCTCAACTGCGATTTAGGCTGGAGGAGACGAACTTTTTTCTTGCCCAGAACCTCGGGCTGTCGGTCGATGAAGCCACGGCGACAGACATCCATGAGAGGCTTGAAGGCTGGGCTGCCGGGTTGCGTCTGATGTCTCACTCTTTAAGGAATCGCAAGGACGTGAAACATCTTGTGACCGGCCTGCAGGGCAGTTTTAGCGCCATCGTCGAATATCTGATGACAGAGGTGCTCGCGCAACAGTCCGCAGAGATGGCAACACTCATGGTCGAAACGGCCCTGCTGGACCGTTTCTGCGCCTCCCTGTGTGATGCCATGCGCAGCCGGGGTTCCGGATCGGGCAAAAGCGTGCCAGGTAATAACAAACCCAATCATAGTGGAATTGATGGCCAGACGTTTATTGCCCATCTGAAGACGAACAATCTGTTCCTGATATCCCTGGATGCGGAAAACCGATGGTACCGATACCATCACCTGTTTAAGGACCTTCTGTTAGAACAACTCAAAAAACGTGTCCCCGAAAATGAAATTTCTGACTGTCATAGCCGGGCCAGCGCATGGTTTGCCGAGAACGATTTCATCAGCGAAGCCTTCCGGCACGCACTGGCCGCTGGTGATATGCCCCGTGCGATTCATCTGATCGAAAAGCATCGACAGGCAATGCTCAATAGTGAAAGGTGGTATATTTTTGAAAAGTGGTTGGCCAGGCTCCCTGACAGCGAAATAGAACAGCGGCCGGAGCTGATGATGGCAAGGGTGTGGATTTTCTATTTTCAAAGCAAGTATACGGCCATTCCACCCATTCTCTCGGCAGCTGAGGCCTTGCTCGGCGATACGGCGGAAGAGCAGCCGCTCTATGGCGAAATTTATCTTTTCAAGGCGGTTTTCAGTTTTTGGCAGGGCGATATCTCACACAGTTTGAAATGCACAGAAGACGCACTCGAACGGATCCCTGAAGCACAACCAATGGTTCGGGGGTTTGCAGAGGTCTATTTCGGATTGGCAGGCCAGATGAGTGGCCAAGCAGAGACCGTGTTGCAGGCGCTGTCCGATCTGCTGAATCATTCGTCGATGGTTCCCACCCGAAAACTGCGCATCATCGTGGGGCTGGCCTGGGTTCATATTATATCCGGAGATCTGGTTGCCGCAGCCATCCGGAACAGGCAATTGATGGATGTCGCGATCAAGAGCAATTCTGCAGCGTTTATTTCATGGAGTTCATATAACCAGGGCGTTATCCACTTTTATCGCAATGAGCTCGATTCGGCCGTTCATTGTTTTAGTGAAGCTGCAGAAGCCGGTTATCTGATACTCAAGCGCGCGAACGTCGACTGCCTGGCAGGGCTGGCGCTTGCCTATCAGGCCATGCAACAGACGGATAAAGCCGACAAGGCCCTGTCGCGCGTCTATGGACTTATCGATGCCTTAAATGACCCGGAGATGTTGGACATCGCCCACGCTTGCAAAGCACGGCTGGCATTGATGCGGGGCGAAGCGGTGCTCGCGCATCGCTTACCCCATCCTGTGCAGGCATCAGAAGGGCAACCCATGGTTTTTTGGCTGGAAGTGCCGGCTGTAACGAATTGCAGAGTGCTGATTGCCGATGGGTCCGACACCAGTCTTAAGGAAGCCGAGAAGAGAATAGAGCAGTACCTGCGGTTAAATCGGACACATCACAACACGTTCAGGGTCATCGAGCTCCTGGCGCTGCAATCCCTGGCCGTCAGCCGCCAGGGACGACGGGATGAAGCCCTGACGATCTTGGGACAGGCCATTAATTTGGCGGAACCCGGCGGATGCATTCAGCCTTTCGTTGAATTGGGCCCGCCCATGGCCGACCTGCTGAAACGGCTACACAAACAAAACGTGTACGTAGACTATATCGAGCAGATCTTGAACGCCTTAAAAATTGACGCACAGGCCTCTAAACAG
>JAQYWF010000154.1 GCA_030145105.1 Desulfosarcina sp. | reverse complement strand
GATCAGCGTCCGATAACCCATTTGCCGAGGAGGCTGTCTTTCAGGACGCCTCCCCGGCTTTTTCATCCACTGTTTCCGGATCTGCCGACAGCCTTACGGTTTCATCCACCGCCCGGTAGATGGTCTTGAAGACCTCAGGAAATCCCGTGGGTGAAATCCGTCCCGTTTCAATGAACTTGACTACGATCTCCTTGGTGGCCCGAAGGATCTGCTCGTCTTGGCTCGTTTTTCTCATCAGCTTCCGCCTTTATGGGTCAAATTATTAAATATATTCAACTGTTAACAGGAAGTCCGCCGTAAGTCAACTGCAGTCTGCGCGCAGATCAGGCCTCTGCTTGAAGCGCAAGAGGCCACAGAACGTTTGACACGGTTTCCGCCATCCTCTAATAAGAAGCCCCAACAGAAACCGATTGGAGAGGCCCATGAAATCCTATGATCACACCGTCCGCTACAGCGTGGACAAGCCGGACATCGTTACCGCCGATGTGCTTGATCCCATCGACTATCATTACAAAGGCAAGCGGGATATCGTCATCACCATTTCCCAACCGGAATTCACCTCGGTTTGCCCCATGACCGGACTACCGGATTTCGGCACCATCAATATCCGGTATACACCGGGCAATTGGATTGTCGAACTGAAGTCCTTGAAATACTATCTGCTTCAGTTTCGCAACGTAGGCATGTTTTACGAGCACGTGTCCAACCGGATCCTCGACGACCTGGTGCTGATGCTGAAGCCCAAGAAGATGGAAGTAACCGGACAATTCACATCAAGGGGCGGATTGACCGCCACCGTTTGTTCCCGATACGAGGCGACGACATGACTGATCTCGTTGGCGCGAAAAAAAATGGCGTGATGTTGTTGCTGGTGGTGTTGTTGTTGTCCGGATGCGGCCTTTCCTCATCCTACCGATCCGCAGATCAAAAAACCATTCGTGACTTTTCCGGCAGCGGCAAATACCGGAAAGCAGTCGGCGTTCTGGTACTGTCCAATGCCACCATGTTTAAGAGCGAACAGGTGGCTTCACCATTTATGGAGGCGTTCATATCCAGCCTGGAATCGAATGCGTCCGAGGCATTGCTAATGGTGCCGGGTAAATCCGACGTTCCTCCATTTTTGTGGAACCCACCGCGGATCGCCAACACAGAGATCGATGTGTTCACCCTGTCGGCGCTCGCCCGGCAGGCGGGTATCAATGCCGTGGTGAGCCCCGTGCTCATGGACATTCGCTTGCGTACCCGGGATACGGGCTTCTGGTTTTTCAAGGATGTGGCCTACAGCCTTCAGGTTCAGACTGCGGCAGCGGTTTTTGATGCGGCGTCGGGGGCTCGTTTGGCCCTGGGAATGATGACCGATGAAGTCGATATTGACGAAGACCAGGCCCGCTTCATCCGCGACGGACAGGAAATAGAGGTGGACGATTTGGCTGAATTGGCCGAGGAGATGGGGCAAGCACTGGGCGTGCGGATGGGCGATGCCATCAAAGAAAGCCAGTGGGTATCTGCCGTGGTTTCCATCGAGGGTCAATCTTGCGTCATCGCGGCCGGCAGCGAGGTGGGCATTGAAGTGGGGGATTGGTTCAGTGTGCTGGATGGCAGCGCTGTGCTGACCGGCCTGGATGGGCAGCGTTATACCTTACCCGGACCGAAAATCGGCGAAATCGCCATCAGTCGGGTGTCACCCCGGCAATCTTTCGGCGAACCCGAATCCGGAGAAATACCTCCGGCCGGCAGTATCTTGATCCCTGGGCGATAGGTAGTATTTAAACACTATAGAGCTACTTAAAATTTTGCGTCATCGGATCTGATGCAAATGACTCGGCGTATTGCCGGATCAGGTCCATGGCCTCCTTCTCTGAAGCGATAAACCGGATGGAATTGCGGAACTGCCCGGCGTTTCGCATGCCTTTCACGAACCAGCACAACCGGCTGCGCATCATTCGGCAAGCCGTTTCCTCCCCCAAATAGCGCACTGAATCCTGCAGGTAGCCGATCATCATGTCGATGCGCTGCGCATCGTTCGGAAGCGTTGACGGCTGGCCCTGGGCCGCCGCCAGGATTTCACCGAAGATCCTGGGATTGCCGATGGCGGCCCGCCCCACCATCACTCCGTCACAGCCGGTTTCATTTATCATGCGCAATGCGTCCGCCGGCGTGGTCACGTCCCCGTTGCCGATCACTGGAATGGTCAGGGCATGTATAACCGCGGCGATGATGGACCAGTCTGCCTCTCCCCGGAATCCCTGAGTGGCCATGCGAGGGTGAACGGCGATCGCGTCCACCCCGCAGTCCTCAGCCAGCCGGGCGATTTCAACCGCCTGCTTGCCGGACGGCTCCCAGCCGGATCTGATCTTGATGGTCAGGGGGATGGTGACCGCCTTTCGAACGGATTCGAGTATTCGGCGCGCCAGTGGCGGTTCTTTCATCAAGGCCGATCCCGAGTTGCCCTTCAGGATCTTCTTAACCGAACAGCCGAAATTGATGTCCACGATATCGGCGCCGGAATCCTGGACAATACGGGCTGCCTCGGCCATGATTGGTGGATCCGATCCAAAAATCTGCACCGACAAAGGCTTTTCCTCTGGAATACTTTCCAGCAGTTGCACCGTTTTTCCGGAGCCGTAGACCAAGCCGTTGGCGCTGATCATCTCCGAGCAGACCAACCCACAGCCGGCCCTTTTGGCCAGCAGCCGCAAGGGTAAGTTGGTAATGCCGGCCAGCGGTGCCAGCACAGTGAAGTTCTCTGTTTTAACGGACCCAATTTTCATTGATGGGGCCTCCGGTCGCAGGCGGGGTTGGCATAACAGAACAGGCAGTTGTGGTGGCAGGGGTGAAGGCTGTAGGAACCCACATCCGCGGAAACGGTGCACGCGCACCCCGATGTTTTGCGTTGGCCGGTATCCTGACGTTGAGATACTTTGCCGCCATGAACCGCCATGATCCGTCGGCCTGAAATGCATGCGCCTGCTTTGATGGTGGATCCCGCAGGAAGCCGGCCGAGCAGATTTTTTTCACAGCACAGGACCAGCCCAATGCCCAGGGGCGACAGGACCTGCTCCATCTTCAGCAGAATTTTTATCTGTTCAGTCGGCGACGGTTCGACAAAGACGATCCGATCCCGGGTTCGCCGCTCAATCTTTCGATAGTGGTCCATGAAACTGGTGGTGCAGGTGCTGATGCCGCATTCGCCTGCTGCTGCCGCGATGGTTTCGAAATCATCGAGATTGGTTTCGATGGTGCCTGATTGCGTGGTGAAGTGGCAGATGGGGTCGAAGCGCCACTGAACCGACGCGCTTCCGAACCGGCGGCAAAGCTGGCGGAGCTGGCCAAGCCGTTGATCCAGATCCGGTACGCCCGGCTCCAGTGTCGGTGACCGTGAGTTGATGGTGAAGTTGAAAACCAGGTGATAACCCATGGCCTGGAGTTGCTCTCCGTATCGGCCGGCCAGGTAAGGACCGAAGTTTTTGGACCAGAACACCATGGTGTGAACCCGTTCCGGTGTTACGGTCACCTGCCTGACCTGTTGGTTGAAGGGATTAACCACATCGAAAACCCCCCGGGCCACGTGATCCATAAACCAGGCCATGTAGAAGGCGGGAATGTCCGTGCGTCTGGAAACGGACAGAATCTGCTTCGGTTCAACTTTCATGACAAATAGGAATGCGCTGATTCAGCGCTTCAGCTTGTCGGCCAGGGAGATCACGGTGGCCTTGTTATCGGAAGGCGCTGGTGTTTCACCGGGGATGTCTTCGAGCAGATTGTCCGCTTCCAAATCTGTTTCCGGGCAGATGACCTGCTTCAGACGCATTCGCTTTCCGTTCATGGTGAACTCGTCGCCCATGATGTAACGATCACGCAGAATCCAGGTGACCACCTGCAGCGGAATCTGAAGCATAAGCAGCTTCACATGATACCAATCTGGTTTGTTATCGGGAAGAATCTCTTCGATCCTGGCAAAGCTCAGGGGTTGATCCTCAAAATGGATCAGCACAACATCGTTTTCTGTGGCCATATGACGGTCCTTTGGGGTAGCCGTAATTTCTTGGCGTTAAGCCCTCGCATGAAGGCAGCGATCTACAATTTTGTTGATCAAAAAGCCAAATGTCAATGTTCAAATACGGATCTATCCAGCGTATCGGGCATCATGTATAGGGGGCAAGGGGGGTGCTGTCAACACGCGAAAGGCGTGCGGGTTAAAATCGTTGACCTGAAAAAGCATATGCCCTAAAATTGATGTTCACTCGTTTAGCCTTTGTCTGATGCCAAGGAGGTCAGCCGTTGAGCCAGTATCGCATCCATCCTATTGTCATGGGAACCAAGCAGTTCGACAAAGGCATGATGACCTATCAGCAGGATTATGGAAAGCCATATACCATTCCTATCTATTGTTGGTACCTGGAGGGCGGGGACAAAACGATTCTCGTGGATACCGGCGAGATGCATCCTGTGCAGTCTGACGATCGAGTCAGGGCCATCGGTGGACGGATCTATACTTTCGAAGAAGGATTGGCCTTACATGGTCTGACGCCGGAGCGCATCGATATGGTGATTCACACCCATCTTCACAACGACCATTGCGAAAACGACTACAAATGCACCAATGCGAAAATCTTCGTCCACCCGAAAGAGATGGCGCGCATCCATGACCCCCACCCGCTCGATTTCAGATATGTGGCGGACTACATCGAGGAGGTGGAGGATAACGGCCAGATTCGACTCGTGGAGGCCGACGGGGAGATTGCCGATGGCATCCGGGTCATACACACGCCGGCCCACACCGAAGGCGGCCTAACTGTGCTGGTTGAGACGGCCGGCGGTACAGCGGCCATCACCGGATTTTGTGTGATTAACGACAACTTCTTCCCGCCAAAGCAGATCCTGGCCATGGAAATGGACGTGATTCCTCCCGGCACGCATGTGAACGCCTACGACGCCTACGACATCCTGGTCGAGGTCAAGAAAATGGCCGATATCCTGTTGCCGCTACATGAGCCTGCCTTTGCTGACGGCAAGCCGATTCCATGACTGAATATTCATTCATCAATATCCAAGTGTTAAGGCATTCTTTTTCGGCGGGTCATGTCTGCATGAGGTCGGAAATCTTCCCCCCGTTCTTTTAGTTAAATTGTCTTAATGACATAATTTATGTTTCTTTGACAGAAGACAGATTCGAATCGTTTTGTGCTTGACAGCCAGTTTCCTCCTTTGGTAAATGAATGAACATTCATTCATAAAAGGTTTTATTTTCGCTCAACCCTGTCCGGATACATCGAGGCCTTGGTTAAACAATAAGTCCATAACTGTATCCAGAATCCAGCATTGTGTCCGGGATCTTGTTTGACCCGGACAGGGAAGAGCGAATCTCAGATCGTTTCCGGCACCGGCCATTTTGTGGCGATACCGGTCTCAGGCGGTGCCGGAGACCACCCCATCCGATTGGTGCCGCGCATAAATTTATTTCGCGCGGGCGGCACATGGTTTACAGGCGGTAAAATGACTTAGGGCAACTCAAATCTGCAGGAGGATATTATGAACAGGAAAATCAGGAAGGCAGCGGTCATCGGTAGCGGCGTGATGGGCGGCGGCATTGCCGCGCTTCTGGCCAGCACCGGTGTGAAGACGCTGCTGCTGGACATCGTTCCGTTCGACCTAAAGGAAGAGGAAAAGACCAATCCGGTGGCCAGAAATAAAATTGCCAAGGCCGGGTTCGATTCCGTCCTCATGTCCCGGCCGGCGCTGCTCATGCAGCCCACGGATGCAGACCTGATCAGCATCGGTAATCTGGAGGATGATTTCGACAAGCTGGCTGATTGCGACTGGATCGTGGAGGTGGTGGTCGAGAATCTGAAGGTCAAACAAGACCTGCTCAAACGGATCGAACCGGTGAGAAAGGCGGGCTCCATCATCTCCTCCAATACCTCCGGCATTCCACTGAAAAGCATGAGCGAGGGGTTGAGCGACGAATTTAAGCAGCATTTTTTAGGCACTCACTATTTCAACCCGGTCCGCTATATGAAACTGCTGGAGATCATTCCCGGCGAGGAGACCCTTCCCGATGTGCTCGCGTTCATGGCCGACTATGGAGAGCGGGTCATGGGAAAGGGCATTGTCTGGGCCAAAGACACCCCCAACTTTGTGGGCAACCGCATCGGCGTCCAGGGCATGGTAAAAACCATGCAGCTGATGCTGGAAGACGGCATGACCATACCCGAGGTCGATGCCCTTTTCGGGCCGGCCATGGGCCGGCCGAAAACCGCCATGTTCAAGACCGCCGATCTAGTGGGCCTGGACACCCTTTTCCACGTGGCCAAGAACACCTACGACCTGGTACCCGACGACGAGGCCCGGGCCGATTTTGTGATGCCCGAATTTGTGAGCAAGATGATCGAGGGCAAGATGCTGGGGAAAAAGACCAAGGCCGGCTTCTACAAGACCGACCTGACCCCCGAATGGAAAAAAATCCGCAAAGTCATCGATCCGGCCACCTTGGGCCATGCCGAATATGATAAGGTGGACCTGCCTTGTCTGACTGCTGCCAAGGCTGCCAAATCCCTGCCCGAAAAGATGAAAGCAGTTATTTTCGGTGACGATAAGGGGGCTCGGTTTGCCTGGAAAGCCATCGCCTCCAACCTGATCTATGCGGCCAACCGGATTCCGGAAATTTCCGATACCATCGTGGAGATCGACAATGCCATGCGCTGGGGCTTCAACTTCGAAATGGGACCCTTTGAAACCTGGGATGCCATCGGTGTCGAGGACTCCGTCGCCAAAATGGAAGCCGAGGGCCTTACGGTTCCCGAAGCCGTCAAATCCATGATAGCGGCCGGCAACCACAGCTTTTACAAGCTGGAAAACGGCAATCCCTACTATTACGATTTCTCCACCGACGGCTACCAGCCGGTGAAAATCAGCGGCAACATCATCTCCCTGACCGGCCTCAAGGCCGATAAAAAGACCGTTAAAACCTGTCAGTCCGCATCCCTGGTAGACATCGGCGATGATGTCTTCTGCCTGGAATTCCATACCAAGATGAACGCCATCAACGGTGATATCGTCGACTTTATGGCCGAAGGGCTGGAATACGTGGATGCCAACGGCGCCGGCTTGGTGATCGGCAACCAGGCGGGCGGGATGCCCGGTGCATTTTCCGCCGGCGGTGACCTGGCCTTCATGGCTGGGTTGGCCAAGGAGGGCAAATACGCCGAAATTGACGCGTTTCTGAAAAAAGGCCAGACCGGTATGCAAAAGGTTCGTTATGCCAGCTTCCCGGTGGTGGCGGCGCCTTACGGATTGACATTGGGCGGTGGCTGTGAAGTGTGTCTGGGGGCTGCGGATAAGATTGTCGCCCACAGTGAACTATACATGGGCCTGGTCGAGATCGGCGTAGGCCTGCTGCCCGGCGGGGGCGGGTGTCTGAACTTGTGGAAGAAGATGACCAGCACGATACCCGGACCGGTAACAGACGTGGATTTGGCCAAATTCTTCATCCCCACCTTCATGGCCATCGCCATGGCCAAGGTCTCCATGTCTGCCGCCGAAGCTCGTGCCAACGGGTTTCTCGGCCCCCAGGATCGGATTGTGTTCAACCGGGACTACCTCATCGGTGAAGCCAAGAAAGAGGTTCTTAAGATGGCGGACGAAGGGTACGCACCACCGTTCAAACGGCCCATCCAGGTATTGGGTGCAGCGGCGCAGGGCATGATCGATGCCGAGCTGTTCAACATGCAGTCGGCCAAATTCGTCAGCGAATACGACGCTTTTCTGGCCAAGCGGATCGCCTATGTGATCAGCGGCGGCGATGTTCGCACCAACAGCGCCATCGACGAGGAGGTCATCCTCAATCTGGAGAGAGAGGCTTTCGTCGATTTCTGGAAACAGGAAAAAACCGTGGCCCGCGTCGAGCACATCCTGACCACCGGCAAGCCGCTTCGAAACTAATCTGCCCAGTTTAATGGATCGCCAAATACGAAGGAGGAATATTCCATGAGAGATGCATATATCGTATCGTCCGTCAGGACTCCCGGCTGTCGGAGAGGCAAAGGGGCCTTGAAAGATACCCGACCCGAAGACCTGCTCGCTTTCATCATGAAGGCGGCGGTTGAAAAAACCGGCAAGCTGGCGCCCAAGGCCATCGACGATGTCATGATCGGCTGCTCCTTTCCCGAAGCCGAGCAAGGTCTGAACATCGGTCGACTGGCCACCCAGATCGCCGGTTTTCCCATCACCGTATCCGGCGCCACCGTCAACCGCTTCTGCTCTTCAGGACTGGAAGCCATCGCCCTGTCCTCGCTGCGTGTCATGGCCGGCTGGTCCGAGGTCACCATGGGAGGCGGGGTGGAATCGATGACATTCGTGCCCATGGGCGGCAACCTGCCCCGACCTCACCCTGAACACGCCAAAGCCCACGCAGACCTGTACGCATCCATGGGCATCACGGCCGAAAATGTGGCCAACCGCTACAAGGTGAACCGTGAAGACCAGGATGCCTTTGCCTACGAGTCCCAGATGAAGGCGGCCAATGCCCAGAAGGAGGGGCTGTTTACCGAAATCGTGCCCACACCGGCAGCCAAGTATGTGCTTCAGGAAAACGGCACCTACAAGAAGGAGACCTTCATTCAGGATTTTGATGACGGCGTTCGGGCCACAACCACCAAAGAAGGACTGGCCAAACTGCGCGCCGTATTTGCGGTTAACGGGTCGGTCACCGCTGGCAACTCGTCACAGACCACGGATGGTGCGGCGGCAACCATGATTGCCAGTGGTGAAGCGGTGAAACAATATGGCCTTAAACCCATCGCCAAGCTGAAGATGTACACCACCGTCGGTTGCGAACCGGACGAGATGGGGGTCGGACCGGCGGTGGCCATCCCCAAGCTGCTGAATCTGGCAAATATGAAAGCCAGCGACATCGGTCTGTGGGAGATCAACGAGGCCTTTGCCTCGCAGGCACTTTACAGCATCCGCACCATCGGCATCGAGGATCAAATGGATCGCATCAACATCAATGGCGGTGCCATTGCGTTAGGTCACCCCCTCGGGTGTACCGGTGCCAAGCTGTGTGCCACGCTGCTGGCCAACATGCGACGCAAGGGTGTGAAGTACGGTGTGGAGTCCATGTGCATCGGCGGCGGCATGGGTGCCGCCGCGCTGTTCGAACTTTGTGATTGAATTAACTGATGGGTTGTCGAGCAAAAAAGGTCGCTCTTCGTGGCGGCCTTTTTTTTTGAGTTTGCATCTCTGAAAACACTGTGTTAAAGGCATACTATCTATAGAAAAAAGGTAACTTTGATCATGTCTCAACCGGCAGTCATCAGTGCAACTTATTACGGCTTTTATTTTTATTTTTGCCGAGGTGCGCCTGTGACCTGCTGAAACCGTGAAAAATAGGATAATGCAAGAGCCGCAGGCGCAATCGCCTGCGGCTCTTTTTTTTTGTGGATATCAGAAGGACAAACCCCATCCTTAGAATCGAAAGGAAAACCAGCATGGAAAAGACTTACGACATTCGTGTGGAAAAATTTGATCCGCTCATTTCGCCGTCCCAATTGAAAGACCAGATTCCGCTCAATGAAAACGCCCATCGCACGGTGGTGGAGGGACGCCGGGCCATCTCGAATATTCTGGATGGATCTGATTCCCGGCTGCTGGTGATCGCCGGGCCTTGCTCCATCCATGACGAGGCAGCGGCCATGGACTATGCCCGCAGGCTCGCCGCACTGAGTGAACGGGTTGCCGACACCATGCTGCTGGTGATGCGGGTTTACTTTGAAAAGCCCCGCACCAATGTGGGTTGGAAAGGATTGATCAACGATCCCTGGCTCAACGGCAGTTACGACATCAACACCGGCCTTCAGAAAGCCCGCAGCCTGCTGGTCAGGGTTACCGAAATGGGTATGCCGACCGCAACGGAGATGCTGGACCCAATCGTGCCGCAGTATATTGCCGGACTGGTATGCTGGGCCGCCGTTGGCGCACGGACCACCGAATCCCAGACCCACCGCGAAATGGCCAGCGGCCTTTCCATGCCCGTGGGTTTCAAAAATTGCACGGACGGTGACCTGTCTACCGCCATCAATGCCATGATTGCCGCCGCTTCTCCTCAGCATTTCCTGGGTATCGATCCGGACGGCCAAACCTGTATCGTCACGACCACCGGCAACCCCCATGCCCACATGGTGCTGCGCGGCGGATCCAGACCCAACTACGATACCGTCAGCATCGAGGAGGCCAGGGCCATGCTGGCGGCCAAAGGCCTGACCAAGGCCATCATGGTGGATTGCTCCCACGACAATTCCAGGAAAAATTACACCCTTCAAGGATCGGTGTGGCAGGATGTGGTCAACCAGCGCATCGACGGAAACCACAGCATCATCGGCATGATGCTGGAGAGCAACCTGAAAGCGGAGAATCAGAAGAACACCGGCAACCTGGAAACTATGGAATACGGGGTTTCCATTACCGACGCCTGCATCGACTGGGAGACCACCGAACAGTTGATCCTTTCGGCCCACGAACAACTGGGAAGTCTCGGGGAATCCGGTGTGAACGGCGGATTCGGGCGGTATAAGGTTGGGTAGTGCTGATCCGCTAAGCGATGAGTTTTTGCATACCGGACCAGGCAAACAGGCAGTAGAAGACGATGAGG
>JAQYWF010000129.1 GCA_030145105.1 Desulfosarcina sp. | reverse complement strand
GTAATTTTTTTTCCAAGGCTCAGATTGGAAAAGGCGGCATTAAGTTGTGACAGTATCTGACGAATGGCTTCCATGGCATCCCTATTTCGACTCCGCCGGCTTCCGGCTCCGCTTCCAGCCCGTATGGCTTACAGGCCGGAGGGTAGAGCATACAGCTCGGAGAGAGGCGGACAGTTGGTTTCTAAATATTTTTAAATTGATGAATTACTATTTAATATTGACGCTGATAGTTTTCCACGCTATGCGCATTGCTCTATGCTCTCTGCGTCCACATTCCCCATTCCGCATTCCGCATTCGATAAACCGTCTATACCGGCATGCGCATAATTTTGTCATAGGCGGCGATGAGTTTATTACGAATTTGCATCAACAGCTCGAAGGACACATCGGCTTTCTCCACTGCGATCATCGTCTGGTGAATATCCGTTTGCTTTCCAGTGGCTAAATCACTGATATTGGCATCCGCTTCGGTTTGAAGTCGATTTACGCGATCGAGGGAGCCTTGCAGCAGTTGGCCGAAAGAAGCAGAGCCGGACGGCTGTGTCTGCTTAGGGGTCAGTGCAGCCCCCTCTCCGTGTCCACGGCTTCCACGGTGGCCGATAGTCCCGAGGCCTTTACGGATTCCCGGATGAGCGCAGCCAAAACGTCGACGACCAGGTGCTCCGAGCCAAAGTGTCCGATATCGATAAGCCCGATGCCTGCCTGCTGGGCATCTCTGGCCGTGTGATAGCCCAAATCCCCACTCACGTAAGCCTGTGCACCAGTGGCGATCGCAGCGGACATCAAACTGGCGCCACTTCCGGAGCACACCGCCACCGTCTCCACCACCCTGTCCGCCTTGCCGACAATCTTCACCGTCGAGAGGTTCAGTTCCGCTTTCAGCTTCGCTGCGAAGGCATCCAGTGGCAATGGCGACACGAGCTCCCCCACGCGCCCCAAACCGGCCTGGTGGTCGCGGACAGTCAGAGGATAAGCGTCATAGGCCATGGACTCGTAGGGATGCACCTTTTTCAGCGCACGCACCACCGCGCTCAGATCCGTGTTGCTCACCAGGATTTCGATACGGCTTTCTTGGACCTCCGCAAGTGCGCCGGTTTTGCCGACGGCAGGGGATGAACCCGCGCCCGGCAAAAAGGTTCCAACACCCTCACATCTGAAACTGCAGCATGAATAGTTGCCCATCCGGCCGGCATCCATTGCAAACAGGGTATCGAGGATGGTTTTCACTCGATTCGAAGGAACGAATACCACAAGTTTGCACATATCGACATCGGCAGGGCCGGCAAGGACCCGAACCGTGTGCAGCCCTATTCGGCTAACCAGGACATCATTCACGCCGCCCGGCACACTATCCAGGTTGGTGTGGGCACTGTAAATGGCCAACCGTCTGGACAAAGCCATTTCAGCAATCCCGCCCAGGGGTGAATTGCAGTCGATGCGTTTGACCGGTTTGAAAAACAGCGGGTGGTGCGTGACCAGTAAATCCACATCGTTTTCACAGGCCCTGGCCACCACCGCGGGCAGCGGGTCCAGGGCCGTCCATACTTTTTTTACCGGCCAGTCCCGGTTTCCGATCTGAAGACCGACATTGTCCCACGACTCCGCCAGGTGGGGAGGCGCCAAGTGGTCGAGAATACTAACGAATTGAGCCACGGTTGCGGTCATGCTGTTTCCCTCAAGCGATCAACTGCCGGCAACGGACATAAAAATGGCGCGGTAGCCGGAGTCTAACCACGCCGAATCGCCTTTTATCCTCAACACAACCAGATGCCGAGACCTCCGGGCGTTATGGGTTGACGAACGGCGCCGGAGTTTTTTTAAGTGGGCCCACCTGGGATCGAACCAGGGACCGACCGGTTATGAGCCGGTGGCTCTGCCAACTGAGCTATGGGCCCGTATCAGGTAAAAAGCGATTGTTTGTCTACCTCCGTCATGGCAAATTGTCAAGTAAATGCAAACCCGTCCAGTGCCGTATCAATTGTCGATAAAGCTCTTCAGCTTCCGGCTACGGGTGGGGTGGCGCAGCTTTCTAAGCGCCTTGGCCTCGATCTGCCGGATTCGTTCACGGGTAACGGTAAAGTCCTGCCCAACCTCTTCCAGCGTGTGATCCGCCTTCTCGCCGATACCGAAACGCATGCGAAGCACTTTTTCTTCGCGAGGGGTCAGGGTCGCCAGTACTTTACGGGTCTGCTCGGCCAGGTTCATGCTGACCGCCGCTTCTGATGGCAGCATGAATTTCTTGTCTTCGATAAAGTCGCCCAGATGGCTGTCTTCCTCCTCCCCGATCGGGGTTTCCAGAGAAATCGGCTCCCTGGCGATTTTAAGCACCTTGCGGACCTTGTCGATAGGTATTTCCATCTTCTCGGCGATCTCCTCCGGACGGGGTTCCCTGCCGAACTCCTGGACCAGGTAGCGCGAGGTACGAATCAGCTTGTTGATGGTTTCGATCATATGCACCGGAATACGTATCGTTCGCGCCTGGTCGGCAATGGCCCGGGTGATGGCCTGCCGGATCCACCAGGTGGCGTAGGTGCTGAACTTGTAGCCCCGGCGGTATTCGAACTTGTCCACGGCCTTCATCAGTCCGATGTTGCCCTCCTGGATAAGATCCAGAAACTGGAGGCCCCGGTTGGTGTATTTTTTGGCAATGCTGACCACCAGTCTCAGATTGGCCCGAATCAGCTCGCTTTTGGCAAATTTAGCCCGCATGCGGCCTTCATCCACACTTGCCATCACCCGCTTGAGATTGCGGTTGTTGGCCTTGAAGTCATTTTCCTTTTCCACCAGCTGCTCGGCCATGGAATTCAGGTGGGTATAGATTCGACCCAGCGCCTCTTGATCCAAACTGGAATGTTTTTTGGACCATTTCATGAACTTGGCTTTGGAGGCCGAGTGTTCACGAAGCTCCCCAATCGTTGCCCCGAAGGCCTCTGCGGTGATGGCCACCAATTTGTTCTGTGCATCGAACCAGTCGATGAGCCGGCGGATGTGCGCTTCGATGCGGTCGATCACACCGCCTTCCAGTCGCCATCCCTTGAGCAATTCAAAAATTTTATTGTTGCGCCGCATGATGCACCGCCTGACCCGGCGGGCTTCATCGGGCTCCATCTGCTCGGAAAACATGCGTTCACGGAATTGTTGGATTTCATCATTCACCGCACGTATACCGGAAATGGTTTCAAGAAAGTTTTCAATCTGAACCATCTCGTCCACATAGGCGTCCCCTTCATCCACATCGCGCAAGACATGCTTTGGCCGCAGGGCACCCACTTCGATGAGATCCCCAAATTCAAGGATGTATTTGACACCCAAGGAGGTTTCCAAAAGCGCCTTGAGAACGTCCTGTTCCCCCTCTTCGATCTTCTTGGCGATCACCACCTCTCCTTCACGGCTGAGGAGGGTGACCATACCCATCTCCCGAAGATACATTTTCACCGGGTCCGTAACCGAACCGATATCCGATACCGCTACGGCCTTGCTCAGCGCCGCTTTCTTTTCGGTTGAGCCTTCCTTGTCTGAAAGGTCGTTAGTGCTTTCAATGATCTCGATATCCATGTCGTCGAACATCATCAGGGTATCGTCGATCATTTCCGAAGACATCATCTCGTTGGGGAGGACCTCGTTGATCTCGTCATAGGTCAGTGAGCCCTGTTCCTTGCCCTTTTCGATGAGGGCCTTGAGCAGTTTCTGATCGTTCTTCTTGGTCGTTTTCTTTGTTTTTCGCGATTTTCCGTCCGGTGCAGCGGCGTCGACAGCCTTCTTGCCGACAGCCTCGGCTTTCTTTTTAGCCGATTTTTTCTCTGTCTGCGTGGATGTCCCGGTGCGCTTTTTATCGGATTTTTTGGTCATGCCGTTTGCCTCCTGAACCACAGCCGGACATATTGCAGTCCATAATTGGGTCGCAGTATTCTAAAAACTCGTTTTTTATTCCCATGCACGCCAGCGGCTGCCATAAGCCGACAGATGCCATGATCAGCGGTCAATGGTTCCCGCCGCTGTGTTTTTCCATTGTCTTTCGGGCCTGCTGCTGTTTTTCTCGTAAAAGCGTGGCCAGAAGGTGCGCATCACCACTTTTTTCAGCAGCCTCGATACGCTTTAACAAGGTCTTGTCCCGACGGCGTATGCTGCTCTCGAATTGGGACATCAAATTCATGCAACCATCTCGATCCCAGTGCTCATCGGTCAATGAAAGCCGGGCGACCAAAGTCTTTTTCTGCGGGTCATCCCAGCGGGAGACCAAGCCGGCGATGTCGCTGTCGAGGTTGGTGAAATGGTCGAGTATGCCACACCCGATCTCCGCCAGAAGTGGATCCGTGAAATGATCCATGAGTCGTCGCCGCTTGATATCGGCGATCATCTCAGGGAACTGAAGCATCATGGCCACCACCTGTTTTTCCAGCCGGTAGGTTTTCCCGCGAACTGGCGGCGGCTCTGGTGCGTTCACCTTGCCCAGCCGACCGTTCAGCCAGGCCGCCTTGGCAGAAGGTTGCGCCGTCCGCTTGATCTTTTGCAAGAGGACCGTTTCATCCACGCCAATCCGCTCTGCCAGGTGCTTGACCCGGAGCGATCGGGCAACCGGATCGCCGATAGCCAGAATGGCCGGTTTCAGATCGTTGACGATGCGAACCTTGCCGTCGATACTCAATCCATGCTTCTCGACAGCCGATTCCACCATAAATGGAATCATTCCCATGGATTGTTCAGCCAGCTTATAAAAATCATCGGGACCGTGCGCCATGAGAAATGAATCCGGATCATGACCCGTGGGCAACACCATGATCCGAGCCTCCAGCAGTCCTTTTTGGAAAACCGCCACGCTGCGTTGGGCCGCTTTGATTCCAGCCTGGTCCGAATCGTAAACCAGTGAGGCCTTACCCCCCTCCCCCACGAACCCTTTCAGAATCTGGACGTGGTCGGCCGTCAGGGAAGTTCCCAGGGTGGCCACCGTGTTCTCAATGCCGAACTGGTGCATGGAAAGCAGGTCAAAATAGCCTTCGACGACATATACCGCCTGCGTTTCGCGGCATTTTCGACGGGCCCGGTCCAGCCCATAAAGGGATCGGCTCTTGTTGTATACCGGTGTTTCCGGGCTATTCAGGTATTTGGGCAGTGCATCGTCCATCACACGGCCGCCAAATCCCACCGGCTGGTTCTGCCCGTTGAAAATGGGAAAGATGATCCGGTTCCTAAAGCGGTCGTAGTGTCCCTCCCCTTTTTTTCGCGAAACGATCAGACCGGCCTGCAGCGCGTTCTCGACAGGCTTTCTGCTTGATCGGAAGTGACGAACCAAATGATCCCAGCCATCCGGGGCAAATCCCAGTTTAAACGCATCAATCGTTTTGCGCGTCATCCCCCTTTTTAAAAGATACCCCATGGCCAGCTTGCCCCGCTCCTCAGAAAGCAGGCAATCACGGAAATAGGACACGGCGTTGCCATTAAGCGTTAGTATCGTTTCCCGTTCCGTCAACTTTTTTTTCTCGTGGGGGGACAGATTTCGTGTGGGAAGGTCGATGCCGTAGCGTCCGGCCAGTGATCTGGCAACCTCCGGAAAGGTGAGTCCGCTGTGTTTCATGAGGAAACTGAATACGTTGCCGCCGGCCCCACAACCAAAACAGTAAAAGATCTGTTTGTCCGGGCTCACGGTGAATGATGGTGTCTTTTCGGCATGAAAGGGGCACAGTCCCAAAAGGTTTTGCCCCGCTCGACGCAAGGATACCGTCTCCGATACGATGTCAACAATATCGGAAGCATTTTTGATCGCCGTAATTTTTTCGTCAGGAATGTATGCCGCCAAGAAAAGCCGCCTCCATTTCAAATGGATTCGGGTTCAATCGTGCTCCGGTAGGACTTAGACCATCTTCAGCGATAAGAGGGTCACGGGCCAGATTGGCGGTAGAAAAAGTGCCTGAACACCTGGACTGCGCCGACAGCTACCTTGTGCATATGGTCTACCTTTGTTAAATTGGACACGATAATTCCCCAGAGGCATTTTGTCAATATATAGTAGCAGCTTTATGTTAAACTTACAGGACCCCCTTGGATGAACGAACACCACGTTGGTCTGTGTCGATCGATACCGCCTGCTTGAGTGCCCTGCCAGCAGACTTGTAAACCGATTCCAGAACATGGTGTTCGTTTTCCCCGTATCGCACGTTGATATGCAGATTCATGCCCCCCTTGACCGCAAAGGCCCTGAAGAACTCTTTGGCCAAGCCCCGGTCGAAGCGCCCCACGGACTCCAGCTCCAACGGCAGGTGATAAACCAGGAAAGGGCGGTTGGACAGGTCGATGGCCACTTCGGCCAGCGCATCATCCATGGGGGTCACGGCGAAACCGTAACGGCGAATACCGAAGCGATTGTCCAAGGCAGTGGAAACGGCCTCGCCAAGAACCAGTGCGACGTCCTCAACGGTATGATGGAAATCCACCTCAAGGTCCCCCTTGGCCTGTATGTCCAAATCAAATCGGCCATGAACGCAGAACAGGGTCAACATGTGATCCAGAAATGCGATACCGGTGTTGATGTCGGCCTGTCCCTGTCCATCCAGGTTCAGTTCGACCTTAATTTGGGTTTCCGTTGTTTTTCGTTCGAGCCGGCAAGTCCGGGTCATGGCAGTTCTCCTTACCACATGCGCAATGAAGGTTATCAGCGGTCCACGTCCGACAAAATAATGCTGGATCTTTGAGAATTGAGGATCAGGGACACCGTAGCGACCTTGTACACCACCCGTTCCGTCGATGCAACCGATCAATCAGGCGTCTTGGTCGGGCACCTCGAAGCTCAATTCTGTCTTGTTGGCGTTATCGCATGTCTTAACCGAGCGCGGTGATGCCAGCGGTTTCGAAAACACTGCGGCTGTGATACGACACACAAACTTCCACTTCTGAATGGACACGATGCACAGGCAGTGTTTATTGCGTTGTCTGATGAACATGAATACATTGAACGACATCGACCGTTGGCGAGTCGTTCTGGATCAAAAACGATTAGAACGTAAAAGTGGCAACACGGTGACAACGATCGTCACCCAAATTAGGAGATTCAATGAAGCGTACCGGCCCAATTAAAATGAAAGACGCCATCAAGCGGGCAACCGATGATCAGGATAAAATTATTCTGCCGGAAAAAACGGTGGCCTTGGTCAAGAAACGGATGAACGACATGGCGTTGAAAATCCTTGACCGGACCATGCGAATCGACAATGGCCGGCTGGACATCCCCATATTTTTCAGTACCTGCGGCCACGATGCCCAGGCCGTCATCGGCACCAAAAAACAGATGGGCAAAGGTGCGACGACGGCCCAGGCCGAGGCCAGTGCGGTGATGGAACTGGCCGAACGGTTCAGTTTCTTTAGCTTCTATACCAACCGCGACCATACCCGATTGGGCACCTACGACCAGGTTGCCGACGAGGCCATTGCCTTCGATCAGATCGCCAAGTCGGTTCACGACGAATCCGGTGATCTTGAGGTATCCAAACGGATTTTTGAATCCCTGCCCTTGAGATGGACCGGCGCCTGGAGCCTGACCCGGGAGAAGGAAGTACTGATCCCGCTGAATTGGTTTTACGCCATCAACGCCTTCAACGGCCCGTCAGCCGGCAATTGTGTGGAGGAGGCCCTGAGTCAGGGCATCTGCGAAATCGTCGAACGGCACGTATCGTCGGTGATCAGCCGCCGGCAGATTCCCACACCGCTGATCGACCCGGCTTCGGCAAGCGACTTTTTGGTCCGGGAGATGCTGGGCAAATACGAGAAAGCGGGCATCCAGGTATTCATCACCGATTTTACCCAAGGCATGGGCATTCCTTCCGTGGGCGTTCTGGCCTACGATCCGGTCACTTTTCCAGGCAAGAGCGAAATCGTCTGGACCGCCGGCACCACCCCCTGTCCTGAAAAAGCCCTGAGCCGGGCCTTGACCGAAGTGGCCCAGCTGGCCGGCGACTTCAACTCCGGGTCCAACTACGTGGCCTCGGGCCTGCCCAAGTTCACCCGCCTGGAAGATGCGGGTTACGTAATCAACGCCCCCGGCCCCATCTCCCTGGCCGACTTGCCCGACATTTCACACCCGAACATCCGCAACGAGGTGGAAGCCTGCATCCAGGCCATGGCACAACGGGAATTCGAGGTGCTCGTGGTGGACACCATGCATCCCCAACTCGCCGTACCGGCCTTTTACACCATCGTCCCCGGCGCCCATTTCAGGGAACGTGCCGCCGGCACCAGCGTGGCCATGTTTGCCGCCAAGATCACCATGGAGAGCTTCGGTGCGGACGAGGCAATCAAACGATTGCTGGAGATGGAGCGGCTGCTGCCCGGCAAGTATTTCATCCAGTTCTACCTGGGCAACTGCCACCTGGAACGCAAAGCCCCCCAAACGGCCCTGTTGCATCTTGCCCGGGCCCTTGAGCTGTCACCGGCCGACCAGGACATCCCCAGCATATACTCCTACATGGGGGTCTGCCTCAAGGAACTGGGCGATTATGAAAAGGCGCTTGCCGTGCTGGCAAGAGGCGAAGCCCTGGACCCTGAGCGGACCGATATACATAATCTCAAAGGCTTTTGCCACTTCATGCGCAAAGACCATGAGGCGGCCATCCAATGCTTTGAAAAGGTCATCGCCTTGGATCCCAGTTCGGCCATCGACTATGCCAACATCGCTTCCAACTACCGGGACATGGGCAAAAAGGCCGAGGCAGTGCGCTACTACCGACTGGCGTTAGAATTGGATCCGTCCATCGATTTTGCCCGGGATAACCTGGAACGACTCACTGGTAAAACTGAGGACGGAGGACCGAATTCCGAAATCTGACCTCTGTCCTCCGTCATCTGAACGATGGTTTCTGGACGCCAGTCTTCATTCAGCGACTGTAGTCTTTTACTATGCACGCCTTGAAAGCACCCCTCAGACCACTTACCTTAAGCGCGTTAAAAACCAAACTGAACTCAAGGGAGGCTTTCATGTCGAAAAAGACACTGACCATTCCAAACATCTCTTGCGGTCACTGCGTGTCGGCCATCGAGACCGAATTGGCCGACATGGAGGGGGTCACCTCGGTAAAGGCCGACGCCGAAACCAAAACCGTCATTGTCCAATGGGACGCCCCGGCATCCATTGAGCGCATCCGGGCCACCTTGACGGAAATCAACTATCCGGCCCAGTAATGACCTCCCAGACCCTCATCCTGCCCATCACGGGCATGACCTGCGCCAACTGCGCCATGAACATCGCCCGCGGGCTTAAAAAGCTGTCCGGTGTCAATGATGCCAACGTCAATTTTGCGGCCGAGCGGGCATCGGTGACCTTCGATCCCCGCTCCGCGTCACCGTCGGATCTAATCCGGCAGATCGAAAAACTCGGATTCAGTGTCACCACTGCCAGCATTGACTTTCCGGTTACGGGAATGACCTGCGCCAACTGCGCCATGAATGTCGAGCGGGCGCTTGGTAAGAAAGTCCCGGGGGTGATCAATGCTGTCGTGAACATTGCCGCCGAGCGGGCAACGGTTGATTATCTGCCGTCTATGGTCACCCCTGGCGACCTGGTATCAGCGGTGGAAAAGGCCGGATTCGGGGCCCTGATCCAACAGGAAGGGGAACCGGAAGATGCGGAAGCCAACGCACGGCAGTTGGAGATTGCCGACCAGACCCGCAAGTTTATGGTCGGCGTCGTCTTTGCCCTGCCCCTGTTTGTGATCAGCATGGCCAGGGATTTCGGCCTCACCGGACCGTGGAGCCACCAGACGTGGGTCAACTGGCTGTTTCTGGCATTGGCGACACCGGTGCAGTTTTACACCGGCTGGGACTATTATGTCAGCGGCCTGAAAAGCCTGCGCAACAAGAGCGCCAACATGGATGTGCTGGTGGCCATGGGATCGTCCACGGCCTACGCCTATTCCCTGGCCGTATTACTGCTTCCCGCATTGGGTGGCCATGTCTATTTCGAGACGTCGGCAGTCATCATCACCCTGATTAAAATGGGCAAACTGCTCGAAGCACGAACCAAGGGCAAAACAGGCAGTGCGATTCGCAAGCTCATGGGATTACGTCCCAAAACCGCCACCGTACTCCGTGAAGGAATCGAGCATGAAACGCCCATCGAAGGCGTGCGCGTGGGTGATGTGGTCATGGTCCGACCGGGCGAACGCATCCCCGTCGACGGTCAGGTCATCGACGGCGCCTCGACCGTAGACGAATCCATGCTCACCGGCGAACCCATTCCGGTGGACAAAAAATCAGGCGACCCGATGGCAGCCGGCACCATCAACGGCCAGGGGATCATCGTCTTCACAGCCACCCGGGTAGGCCGGGAAACCGCCCTGGCCCAGATCATCCGCCTGGTGCAGGAGGCCCAGGGCAGCAAGGCCCCCATCCAGGCCCTGGCCGATCGCGTCGCCGCTGTGTTCGTACCGGCAATTATCGTGATTGCCCTGCTGGTTTTCACGGTCTGGTGGATCGTCGCCGGCGACTTCGTGACCGCCATGATCCGCATGGTGGCCGTACTGGTCATCGCCTGCCCCTGTGCCCTGGGTCTGGCCACACCCACCGCGATCATGGCAGGCACCGGCAAGGGAGCAGAACGGGGTATACTTTTCAAAAACAGTCGGGCGCTGGAGGGTGCCACCCGTTTGTCCACTGTGGTTCTGGACAAAACCGGTACTATCACCGAAGGCAAACCTATGGTTACCGACCTGGTTCCCGATGACGGCAACGCGGTGATCGAAAACGAACTGATGAGGCTGGCCGCTTCGGTGGAAATAGGGTCTGAGCACCCCCTGGGCCGGGCGGTGGTCAAGAAAGCCGAAGCGTTGGGTTTGACCCTGGCAACGCCCCAGGCCTTCAAGGCCCATGGCGGCGATGGGGTGGAAGCCTGGATAGACGGGAACCTGGTAAAGGTGGGCAAGCCATACTGGTTTGACGAGCGCTCAGGACTGGTTTCCGCAGCGATGGCCGAACGGATATCGGTTTTTCAGGCCCAGGGGAAAACCGTCATGGTGGCCGTCGAAGCAGACCGCCTGCTGGGGCTGATCTGCGTATCGGATCGCATCAAGACGGACTCCCCGTCGGCCATTGCCCGGTTAAAACGGCTGGGGCTGGAAACGGTGATGCTCACCGGAGACAACCGCCAGGCCGCCGAAACGATTGGTCAGCAGGCCGGTGTGGATCAAGTGGCGGCTGAGGTCCGGCCGGAAGACAAAGCCCTGCGGGTCAAAACCCTGCAAACGGCAGGAGAAACCGTGGGCATGGTGGGCGACGGCATCAACGATGCCCCGGCCCTGGCCCAGGCCGACGTGGGTTTCGCCATCGGTACGGGCACCGATGTGGCCATCGAAACGGCCGACGTGATCCTGGTGGCCGGTTCGCTCAGCGGTGTTCCCAAAGCCATCGCACTGAGCCGGGCCACCATGCGAACCATCCGCCAAAACCTCTTCTGGGCTTTTTTTTACAATGCCGTATTGATCCCGGTGGCAGCTGGTGCCCTTTTCACCTTTGATGGCCTGCCCATGATGCTGCGTCAGCTGCACCCCATTTTAGCTGCCCTGGCCATGGCCTTTTCCAGTATTACGGTGGTTTTCAACAGCCTGAGGCTCTACCGGGCAAAACTGGCTGAGGGCGAATGCGGAAAAGGCCTTGTTAGAGTCTGAAGCGAAGCTGCAAAAACAAAAATCAGCTTTAGAACAAAAAAATATAGCCC
>JAQYWF010000431.1 GCA_030145105.1 Desulfosarcina sp. | reverse complement strand
CCATTGGAAGGAAGGGGTGCGCCTCTTTCATCTTTGATCAGGGGGCCGAGAGTAACCCCGCTTTTTTTGGCGCTATAGGATAAGGCTTTTCGCGCCATTTTTTGAAGAAAAGCAACTTTTTCGCGTCCCGATAAATTTTTACAATACTGTTCCGCAATTAATGAGATTACCGGATAAAGTGTAGTAATAGATGAAGTCATGGGAAAAATGAGATTATGGCTTATTAATCCGCAATATTAAGATTATAAGTAATTGAAATATAAACATTTTAATCTGACTTAGGCAACGTTGTGGGCACACCGTTTCATGTTGCCCATCCAGCGTCATCTCCCGTTCTTAATTTTTTCTTGTATGTTCTAAATGCCTTTAAAATATGCCCGGGCTAGGTCTCGGTTAGGTGCAGCGAATACCTTCCGGGGCATTTAGGAAAAATTCACATTTGCAAATCATCAATAAACTCCGATGCCGGATCGACGCCCGTCACCAGAAGGTGATCCCGGGCACGAGTGCAGGCAACATAAAGCAAGTGACGTTCCGTGTTGTAGACTTCTTCCAGGTCCGTGTCATCCGAGACCGTTTCGATTCGCTTTTGCAGAGGAATGATCTCATCATCACAGGCCATGACAACAACAGCGCGAAACTCCAGGCCTTTGGCCAAGTGCATGGTGCTGATGGAAATATGGCCGCTGGTAGTTTCAACTTTCTCATCGAGTATCTTACAACGAAACCCGGCATCTTCGACTGCTGCACGGCCTCTGTTCAATTCGTCTGAAGAACGTACAAAAACACCCACCTCGTGAGGCATCATACCTTCCTTCATTCGATCCGCAAGCCATTTACTTACCATTCCAATTTCGTCTTCCGGAGTGTCGAGTACGATGATGATTGGTTTTGGCCCATTGAAGATAGAAATCGTACCGCCACGTTCTTCCTTGTTGCCGTCAACATCGAACAATTCAGGAGCCAGCAGGCGATCAGCCTGCATTCTGATCTGGTGTGACGTGCGGTAATTGATTCGCAGTGTGCGAGAACGCCCTCGAATATCAACACCAAGCTCTTTCCAGGAGAAGGGTTGCTGGAAGATCCGTTGGCCAAGGTCACCGGAAAAGAAAAGGCTATTCGGCCGCCCAGCCGAAAGTGCGGCCAGAAACCTTAACTGAGCGACGCTGATGTCCTGTGACTCGTCTACGACAGCAAAATCGAAAGGCGGATGCGTGCTTTCTGAAAGTTGATATGCCAATTGGCTGAACAAGTCGGAGTATGTTATCATAGCGCGGGCTTTAAGGTTGGACCGAACACGCTTGAAAATCGACCAAAGCATGACACGTTGTTTTTCCGGCAGCCGCGTTTTTCTGCCCAAGCGTATGACATTACGGTATGCATCCCAGGTTTCCAACTGCCAGGCGTCAACGACCTGCTCCCACTCAGTCATTAAAAAATGCAGGCTAAACCTGTGCCCAGCGACATTCTCAGCAGCTTCTTTGAGAAACTGTTGTACTATTCCTGGGGATACAATGTTCAGACTGCCAAAGTTTAATTCATAGAGGCGTTGACCAATCGCTTTCATGGCGTGCACTTCCAGACGTTCCGCAATACGTGGTTCATGGCTGATCAATCGTCTCAGTTTCGTGCTCAGTGCACTGGCCAAAGTGTCGGAAAAGGTGGTGAGCAACACTCTAGCATCTGGATTGGTGCGGGCAAGAAAGACAGCCCGGTGGAGAGCGACAATCGTCTTTCCCGTGCCTGCCGAACCTGAAATACGTGCTGGGCCGTTATATTCCCTTTCAATCAAATATCGCTGAGCCGGATGGAGAAAGATGGTCCATTTCTCCCATGAATACTCAAGGGCGCGTTCAAGTTCTTCAACATTATTCATGACTCGGAATCGGCGCTGTGCATCGGGATGGTCGAAGGGACCTGTGCCGGCAGCTATCGTCTGTGCGGGTTGCGGCTTCACTCCGACAGCCAAATCCAGCAATGCCTCGGCGGCCTCAGTCGGCAGATGGTCAGCCAGATCCAGCACGGAGTCCTCATTGGCCTGGCGCACATCACTTAACCATTCAGCCGGTATACCATAGCTTAACAGGTCATCGTCAGAAAGATCATGAAAAAGCGGCGGCTTCGTCGTTGCAGGTTGCTCAACTTCGACATATTGAGGAACAAAGATTTCCTGTACACTCTCTCGTATCTCCACCAATTGCGCTGCCCCAGTCTTTGGGTGAGCTTCCAGTTTTCGTCGGCCGGCCCAGCGATAGGCGTTGTCGTGGTGGTCGACATAGCATAACAAAAGACTTGCCTCTGTTCTGTGGACGATCAATCGAATATCGCGGCTCACCCGGATGGACCAAAAATTGGGGTCCCGGGCTTTGTCGAGTTTGTGGAATTGCATTCCCGGATTGATCGGGTTCATCTGCAGTTCGAAGGCGGTAATTTTCACGGCCTTCTGCTCTTCGCCGGTTAGCTTGGCCAGGCTGTCGGTAAAGGTGTCGGCAATTCTAAATTCCATTTCAGTCCACCCGGAATACTTTCATAACTTCGTCGCCGAGGTGATTTATCACTTTCACCGCGATGCGCCCTGACTTGGGCTTTTCAAATGGACGGGAAATATCGCTGTGCAGAGTCTCCCATGCCTCAGCGTTGATCTCAGCCCTCAGTGTAGTCTTGAGGGATTTATAGGGATCGTTTGCGCCGAGGAAATAGGCGTGGCGCACAAAGAAGCTTTCCTCATTATAGTCAGTATCAATGAACCAGCAGGCAATGCCCTCCGCTCCATCGCTTCGGACTTCGCCGGTATTGGGATGGAACACGTCCACTCCATTGATCTTCACCTGGATTTTCCCCTCTTTAGCATCAAAGATGTCGATATCCGGTTCGCCGAAGATGACGAACAGGTTGCCCTTGCCGGTGTTTTTGAGATCATCGGCCATGTGCAGGTCTGCATTCATCCGCGCCTTGAGCACAGGGATGCGGCCGAGTCTGTCGAATTCCGATGAGTGGGCGTCGTAGTTAAATGCACAAGCAATGAGGGCATCGAAGGCTGCATCACCGGCCTCGCGTGCAGCAGCGACAAGATCAGGACGAGAAACAGTCCCGAATTCAGGCCCGATAAAAATTCCCGCGCGTTTTTCAGTGCCGGATTCTTGGTCTCCTTTTATGTATCGTGCCTCAGCGCAGACAAAGTGTCCCGGCCACGGTGTGATGGATGTGAAATTGATCTTATCTTCTTTATGTGCCTGTTGTACTCCGGACATCTTCAGGTTTTCCAGGATCATCTGGGCAAAGTCCTGCCCCTTTGCGTAGCCGCACGTTGAATCCGCAACGCTTTCGATTAGTTCGTCGTTCTCATTTACCGCCAACACGCGGTGCGGCGAAAGGCTCTCAACAGTGAAGGGCCCGGAGACGCGCACCTTCTTTTTGTCCTCGTAGGGCTTGTCGTAGAGGTATTCATAATCGGCTTTGGCGGCAATGGATGCGTCGATCTCCCTCTGCCGGGCAATACGCTGTTTCCACCACTGGGCGTGCAGCTTCTTCGCCTCATTAGGCCAGGCGTTTTCAGCCTTGCGGGGGATTTCCCATTCCTCCCATTGGTTGCCCAACGCCTGGTTGAGCTGTTGGCGCAGAGGTTCCAATATATCTTGAAATTTTTCCCAGATTACGTCGATTTCAGTATTGTTGGCGATAGATTTGAGGGTG
>JAQYWF010000174.1 GCA_030145105.1 Desulfosarcina sp. | reverse complement strand
GGCTATCTTTCCGGCGGGATCATGGCCTGGTTGATGAGTGGACGGGCCGTGGAGCAGCTGGAGCAGATTTCACCCCAGCAGCTGGCCGCGCGTCTGGAAGAGAGCAATGTCCGCATCATCGATGTGCGCACGCCGGCCGAATGGAGCGCCAGCCGGATCAATTGGGCGGAGCATCTGCCCTTGTCCGACATTCTCGTCGATCAATTGCCCGATGCTAAAAAGGATGAAGAGATGGTGCTGCAGTGCGGCAGCGGCTATCGCTCCAACATCGCTGCCAGCATCCTGCGCCAGGCGGGCTATTCGCGTGTCAAGTCCTTGGCCGGCGGGATTTTCGCCTGGTCGAATGCGGGCCTTCCCTTGGTTGTATCCTAAGGGCGTTCCCACATGCCGCAACATTCATATGAAGGTCGTTGCTGCTTTGGCACCGTTACCGCATGGCACCATGGGCGATCGCGCGCAACACATGCGTGCTGCATCAAATCGGTTTGGCCAGTGACGCCAGGGTAACCTGATCGTCTTCGGCCGGGTAGCCGGCCAATTCGAGCAGGTCCATGCTTGTGGCAATGAGGCGTACTTACGGTACGCCGCAGTGACGAAGGATGAAGCGTAACGCAGATATCGGACTTTTTACGGAGCCTTCAAAAATAATTGTCGGCATGACCGCCGAGGCATCAGCCAAGCAGGCTCTATAAGGCGTTTGAAGCAGCAAAAACGTTAGGCATCGACATCAGTGATTGAAGCGTTCATCCAGTTACTGAGCAGGGATTGGGAATAAGACTGAAAACGTAGTTCCAAAATCAAGTTTGCTTTCAACGCGAATTAGCCCATCGTGCGCATCTATAATGCTTTTAACAATTGGCAGACCGAGGCCTGTGCCAAGAATATGTCGCGTTTTTGCATTTTTAACCCGGTAGAAGCGGTCAAAAATCCGCTGGAGGTCATCTTCGGGAATCCCGATACCTGTATCTGTAACCCGTACGGCTATATAATCACCTTCAACACTCACCCGGATTGAAATCTTTCCGCCCTCGGGAGTATAGTCGATGGCGTTGCCAATAATATTCGAGAATACTTCCTCCAGGTTAAAACGATTGGCATTAACAACTTGAGTAATACGATTTTTTTCAAGATTTAATCGGATTGATTTTGCCTGGGCCCGAGCCTGATGAAAAGCCACTTGCTCTTCGAGCAGATCAACGATTTGAACCGCTCGGCGTTCTTGTGGGATCAGCCCGGATTCTATCTTGGCTATATCCAGCAGTTCGCTAACCAGGTTGATCAATGCGACAATTTTCTCTGAAGCCCTCCCCAGGATTTCTCTCTGCTTGCGGGTCGTTTCGCCAGCCAACCCATCCACTACGTTTTTCAGCTGCATGAGGACTGAATTCATCGGGCTGCGGATTTCATGAGAGACCATGGAGACGAAATCCGATTTGACCTGATCCATCTCTTTTTGCGAAGTGATATCATGCAGAACGGTAATGGTGCCCAAGGTTCGCCTGAGGCGGTCCTTGAATGGCACACAACGGGCCAGAAGACTGGTTTTTTCGAGGCACAGCTCCTCCGATACATCGATGTAATCGTCCTCCAGGGCACCAAGTGTCTGGTCAATCATGCTGCTCATCGTCTCATCGGGTACGATTTGGGCAACCTCAAGACCGATCGGGCGTGGTCCGTGATAGCCGATCATCCTCAAGAAGGCCGGATTCACCTGGGCAATCCGTTTCTGGTTGTCGGTTGTCATCACCCCGTCCGCCAAGTGGTTGATCATTACACGCATGCGGGATTTTTCGTTGGCGATATCCTGCAGCGTGTTGATCTGGGTAACGGCCTTGGTAATTACAATGCGCAGATCGCCGGGTGAAAAAGGTTTAGGGATAAAATCAAAGGCCCCTTTTTTCATTGCCTCCACTGCGTGTTCCAGGCTGGCATACCCGGTAATAACGATCACTACCGTATCTGGGTGCTGCGATCGAATCTGCGGTAGAGCCTCCAATCCCGGCAATCCTGGCATCATCAGATCCATCAAAATAATGTCGAAATGCTTCTCTTTGATCATCTGCATGCCGATTTCAGCGGATTCGGCGCTGTCGGCCTCATAGCCTTCGCTGCTGAGCATCTTGATACACACATCGCGAATGCGTTTTTCATCGTCAACAACCAGCACGCTCGGTCTGGAAAAAAGCGGCGAATGCTCTATTTGTGGGGTTAGCGTTACCGATCCTAATCCGGACAAGATATTACTCCTTATGGCTGGTCTTGGCATCGTCTACCGGTTGAGAAAGAGGCAGTTCCACGCGGAATGTCGTACCCTGTGCACTTGTCTTTTTTACTTCTATATGCCCTTTGTTTTCCTTGATGAGTCCATACACCGTGCTTAATCCTAAACCGGTACCCTTACCGGGTGGCTTGGTGGTAAAAAAAGGGTCGAATATGCGGGGCAAATGTTCATCTGGAATTCCACACCCGTTATCTTCGATTTCAAGAAATGCTTTTTCTCGGACGTCGTCCCGATAGGTCCGAAAGATCAGCCTGCCGTTACGATTTTCAGAGCTATCCATGGATGACAGCGCATTAATCACCAGGTTAACGACCACCTGGCAGATCTGGTTGCGGTCCACATTTACCATCAGTTCATCTGTGTGGCGCTCTTGGACGATCTCAATATCCCTGAACATCTTGGGATCTCGGATAAGGGAGAGACTCTGGTCAATGATTGCATTGAGCTGGATCATATCTTTCTTGGGGTTTGCCTGGCGGCTGTATGCCAACAGGTTCTTTACAATATCTTTGCAGCGATTGACATCTTCGATAACCGATGCCACCTCTTCGCGTTCCGGATCTTCAGCATCCAACGATGACAGCTTCATTTCTGCATAGAAAAGGATCCCGGTTAAGGGATTGTTGATTTCGTGGGCGACACCGGCAGCAAGCTGACCGATGGAAGCCATTTTTTCTGACTGTGCCAGCCTTGCCCGTGTGTCCTCAAGCTTCTCCTCCACGGCCAACTTTTCCCTGAGGTCGGTGAAAATCCCCATCGTTGCAATTTCTTCATCGTCTTCATAGATAATGGAAGCTGTCACCTCTACGGGGATCTCATTGCCTTTCGCGTCTACAACGGAGGTATTCATCGCGGAAAGCTTGCCTGCGCCACCGTGTTGCTTGTTTTTAAGTCGCTTCATGATGTCTGAGGCAACCCCTTCAGGGTATAAGTTGGCAGCGCTCAACTTTAAAACCGCATGGCCGTTGGAATAGCCGAAGAGTTCCTCAGCAGGGGGGTTCATCAAAAGGATATTACCGTACCGATCAGCAACGACAATGGCAATGGGAGAACCGGTGATTATTTTTTCCAGAAAAGCTTCGGTTTCCTTGAGGGTAAATTCCAGATTTTTCACCCGGGTAACGTCACGCACGCTTTCAAGAATGTAGTCTACTTCACCATCTTCACCGATAATCGGTATAAAGAATCGATCCTCCCATATTTTTTTCCCTGTCCGGGTGGTTACACTGTGCAGGATATTCTGCCCTCTGCGTTCGGCCATCACTTTGGGCAGTGCACATTTTTCGTTGGGGCAATGCCGGGTACCGTAAAAAACCTCGTGACAGGTTTTTCCCACTATTTGCTCAAGGGTTGTATCGTATTTGTCGAGAAACACCTGGTTGCCGGCGACAATAATTTTATCGGGGGTCATCACCAGGGAGGGGAAAGAGAGGGACTCAAATACTCTCAGACGCCAATCGATTTCCTTGTAGGTTTTCGCGTTCATTGTCGTTTAATCAACTCGGTATGTTAAAGGCAGCATTCAGTTGGTCTAATACCCCGCCAGCCGCACCCTCGGGTAGAACCAGGTAGATGGAAGCACAGGAGAAGACGGCCGCAAGCAAAGCATTCGCATGGTCTTTTAGCGCACAGTAGGTAAAGTCGGCGACGCCGAAGCGGTCACCAAAATGGGGCCCTTGGAAAAAAAGTAATTCTACCGGAGTTATCACCTGACGCCGACACCCTTCGACTATCGGCATCTCAGCTTCGATGGGTCGGGAAAAAGATCGGCCCCGATCCGGCCCGCAAAGCAGCAAAAGGCTGAGGTCAAGGGATTCATTGAGTTGACCGCATATCAGATGAAAACGGTTGGGACCATTTTCAATACATTCAAGCGCATGTTCCCAATGGTTCGACTGATTGACGGGTATTAGATACCGGTAGAGAGCCAGTCCTTTTACCACCTGGAAACCGTACGTTTTAATTCTTGGCTCCCAATACATGGCAACGGTTTCCATTGATCTACTCCACTGGCCCGGGCTTGAGCTGCGTTCCCTGGCGAACAACAAACACTGCCCTGAAGGGCGAGTGGTTTCCATCCAGCTTGAAACACGACCTCAGCAATTCGGCTGCTGCATCCAGTTGAGCATAATCGAGCACATAGGTTAACGCACCGATGGAGGACGCCATTTCCAGAACTCGGACGTTTTCCGTGGACAATGCGCGCAGAGACCGCACGAACAATTTCAAGCTCGACTGGTGTGGAAACAGAGTCAGCAATCCAACGTCCGGGATATAGGAGACATGCTCTTTCATCATCGGGTCGGCATCAACTAACTTTTGGGTCAGCATTTGATGCTTGGCTTCCACACAACAGGCAGCCTGGATACCGCTTGATTGATGGTCAGTTGAAATAAACGGCAGGTTTATCATGCTGCCGGCCATGATGCCGCAAAAGGCCGGCAGCCGATAAATATCCGGGGTTGAATGGTGCAGTCTCACCAGGCATAGTGCCCCGCTGATTTTCAAACCGTTGATCTGGATCTCAGTCATCACGAACAATATTCAAGATTGTCCTTGACGATGTCCATCAGCTTATCCATATCGATGGGTTTGGGTATAAAATCATCAGCCAGGTTGGTAATGCCGTCCCGATGCGTGTAGTTGGTGGATGTGACTGCGTCGGCTACGGCTGTTAATAGCACCACGGTTATATCTTTGAACTGGTCATTCTTTTTTATTTCATCACAAAGGACATATCCATTTTTGCGTGGCATCATGACATCCAGAATAAGCATCTGCGGTTTTTCTTCCCTAATCCGTTCCCACGCTTCCTCACCGTCATAGGCTTTGGCGACGCGAAAACCATCGTTAACCAGTCTCATGGAGACCGATTCCACTAGATCGGGATCGTCGTCTACCACCATGATCAATTTTTTTTCACTCATTGCTTTATCTCCTTATATAGGTTTTAGTTATTTAATTTGAGCTCACATTTGCTCGAAGTGGTTAAAAGCGGCACCATGCCTGCAGTTATACCTGCGGCCGGGGATAAAGCCCGGCGCGTTGGACTATCTCTGGGACCTTCTCTTCCCACTCAATGGCCATGATATGAAATCCGGAAACCCCTTCGACCTCACGGAGGCGTTCAATCGACTCGACACAGATATCAATTCCCTCCTGGGCTTGCTTCTCTTTGGGTACCCCTTCCATCCGTTTAACCAGTTCATCGGGAACATCCATTCCGGGAACTTTTTTCTTCATGTACCTGGCCATACCAGCGGATTTCATCGGCGTGATACCGGCCATAATATATACTTCCTCATGCAGTCCTCTCTTGCACACCCCTTCCATCCATGTCTCGAACTTATCGATATTGTAGATGCACTGGGTCTGGATGAAATCGACGCCGGCCTTCACTTTTTTGGCCAGCCGGGCAACCCGCAGTTCAAACGGATCGGCAAAGGGGTTGGCGGCCGCACCGATAAACATTTTAGGAGGGTTCTTGATTTCCGCCCCTCCCTGGAACCGACCTTCATCTCGCATTCCCCGGACAGTTTGAATCAATTGAACCGAATCCAGGTCATGGACATTCGCCGCCATGGCATGATCGCCGAACTGGGTATGGTCGCCGGACAGGCAGAGCATGGTATTGATCCCATGTGAATAGGCGCCTAAGATGTCACTCTGCATGGCCAGCCGGTTACGGTCCCTGGTCACCATCTGGAAGACGGGATGCAGATCCATTTGGCGCAGAAAAACACTGGCGGCGAAACTGGACATGCGGACCATGGCTGTCTGATTGTCGGTTACATTGACCGCGTCCACATAGCCTTTGAGCATGGCGGCCTTATTTTTCACCACATCCGGAAGGGCACCCCGTGGAGGGCCGCATTCACCGGTTACCGCCAGTTCACCCGTCGCAAACACCTTTTCCAATACGCTTTCCGTTTTCATTATTTCAAATCCTCTCTGACAATCCTGCGGGGGCCGCCGCCCCGGCCTGTCCGCCAGTCTTTGGCTGAAATGACATCTTCATACCGATCTTCAATTCCAAGCTCTTTCATACGCTCCCAGATAAGATGCCAGGCACAATCCACGTCATCGCTGATCTCGCATTTCCCGTTGCCCGAGCCGCCGCAGGGCCCGTTCATGAGCCGTTTGGCGCAGCGGGCGATGGGGCAGATTCCCCCCGTGAGGCCCAGCAGACAGTCACCGCAGCCCTGGCAGCGTTCAGCCCAGATTCCCGGACCTTCGGAAGCCCCCATGAACGTGGTGTTCAGTGCGGGAAATACACGGGTCGTTTTGAAGCGCCGGGCGATTTCCTGCACACCGCACCCGCAGGCCATGGACAATACCGCGTCCACCTGACCGATATGAGGCGCGAGTTCTTCAACGTATTCCGGATCACACTGCCGCTCCAGGGTCATCTCACGGACATCCAATGCCCGACCCTTTTTCATGGAAGCCATCTGCAGGGCCGATGCCAGCAAGGCAACTTCCTTGCGTCCACCAGCCGCGCAAACGGTTACACACTCGTTGCACCCCACCAGCAGAATGCGGCCGCAACCATCGATGCTTTCCATGATTTCATCCATTGGTTTTCGTTCAGCTGTAATCATTGTTATTGGTTCTCCTTGAAATTTTAGGCTAGGAGGCCTTGGCGCAGGGCTCCATCCGATCCCCTGCTTTTACAGGGCTGGGACCCAATTCCCGCATTGTATCCGTGAATTCGGCAGCAATCTTCGCAAAACGGCTCCCCATACCCGCGGACATAGTAACCATTTGCACTCTTTCAGGTTCGATGCCGATCTCCTCCAGAAAGCGTTGAAGGTAGGTGACCCGCTGCAGCGCCTTGACATTGCCGTTTTTAAAATGGCAGTCCCCTTCGAGGCATCCGGCAACGAGCACACCATCCGCCCCTTTTTCCAAGGCTTTCATGATGTGAATGGCATCGACCTTGCCACTACACGGCACCCGCAGTATTTTAACGTTGGGTGGATAGGCCAGGCGCATGCTGCCCGCCATGTCTGCTGCCGTGTAGGCGCAGTAGTGGCAGCAAAAGGCCACGATAGTCGGTTCAAAACGTTGCATTAGGCACTCCTTTCAAACAGTCCTTCGAGACGCGCAATGATCGACGCATCCTCAAACCGGGTTAGTTCGATCGCCTTGGCCGGGCACTCGGCTGCGCAAACGCCACAGCCATGGCACCTCGCCGGATCAATCTCAGAACAGCGGTCCTCGTTGATAAAGGGGACCCCATAGGGGCAGGCACGTACACATGCCAGGCAGGTGGCGCACTTTTCGGGATCAACCCGAGCCACTGTGGCACCCAGATTAATCATATCTTTAGAAAGCATCGCCAGGACCCGACTGGCGGCAGCCTGGGCCTGGGCAATACACGCTTTGATATTTTTGGGCGCATGGACACTGCCCGCTACAAAAAAACCGGGAACCGAGAGATCCGTTGGCCGCAGTTTGACGTGCTCCTCAAGAAAGCATCCATCCAGCGTCCGATTGAGATGAAAGATCATGGCCAGTTCTTCGGTGGACTCTTCGTTCACCGCCATTCCGGTGCTAAGGGCCAGACAATCGGCCGCAACCGCAAGTTGCCGGCCGAGAATCGGGTCGGTAAAAGTAACCGTGACCCGATCACCGTCGGCAGCTACGTCGGGCGGCGTCTCGGCTTCGTACCGTATGAATATTACCCCTCGCTGACGTGCCAGGGCATAATAATCCTCAGAGAAGCCATAGGTGCGCATCTCCCGGTAAAGCACAAAAACCTGCATGTCGGGATTCAAATCAAGCACGCGCAAGGCATTTTTGATGGCGCTCTGGCAACAGATGCGCGAACAGTTTGGATTATCCGGGGTCCTCGACCCCACGCACTGAATCATCGCCAGGGCATCCCAGGATTTCACGCGATCCGGGTGGTCTTCAATCAGACTGTCCAACTCAATCTGGGTGGTTACCGCCTGATGCTGCCCGAGATGGTATTCACGGGGAACGTTGTGCGTCGCCCCTGTGGCAAGGACGGTGGCCCCGTGCTCGATCTGCCGGTAATACATCCGGGGGCCGATCTGAAACCCCGTTTTATACATGCCCGGCATTCCGGAGTGATCGACCACGATTGCCTGGGAAATCACTTCGATGTGTTCGTGCTGCATCGTTTTTTCAATCAGGCCCGTCATATAGGCCTGGACATCATCGCCCTCCAGCGTCTTGCGGATGGCCCGTGCGATACCACCCAGGTGTCCGGCCTGCTCGGCCAGGTAGACCCGGTGCCCATGGTCGGCCAGCTCAAGGGCCGTGTTCATGCCGGAAACCCCGCCGCCAAGCACCAGAACATCCTTGTTAATGGGCAGCTTGTTTTCAGGCAGTGCCTGGGCGCCTGACACACCGGCCACTGCCATGCGAATCAGATCCCGGGCCTTGGCTGTTGCCATTTCCGGGTTGTTCATATGGACCCACGTATCCTGGTCACGAATATTGGCCATTTCCATCAGGTACTTGTTGATTCCGGCTTCGCGCAGGGTGTTCTGAAAAAGGTTTTCATGGGTTCTGGGGGAACATCCGCCGATAACAATCCGGTTCAGGTTTTTTTCAATTATTGCCGATTTAATGGCTGATAGTGAATCGCGGCTGCAGCCATGCCCGGCATTTTGTGAGAGAACCACCCCGGGCAGATTGGCGGCGTAGGCCGATAGCGCGTCCACATCGACGACAGCGGCGATGTTTTGCCCGCAGTCGCACACAAACACCCCAATACGCGGCTCCTCAGCGCTGACGTCACGCTCTTCCGGGAGGGACGCTTCCTGTAATGCGTTTGCAGCAGCGGATACCAAGTGTTTGGAAGCCAGGCAGGCGGCTGCGCTGGCCTGCACCATGGTTTCAGGGATATCTTTGGGGCTTTCGATAACCCCGCATACATAGATTCCGGGGCAGGACGTTGAAACGGGGCTGAATCCGCCGGTTTTGACGAAATCATGCTCCGTGAGCTCAATGTCCAGAATCCCGGCCAATTCCCTGGCGGATTCCGTCGGCCGAAACCCTGTGGAGAGAACCACCATGTCGAACGCTTCGGTAACCATATCTGAAGCGGCATCCACTGCATAAGAGATGGTCAGTCGATCTGAATCGGTGGCCGGGATCACCGAGTGGGGTCGACAGCGCACGAAACGGATTCCAGAGCTCTGCTTCGCACGGTTGTAGTAAAGTTCGTAGTCTTTTCCGAAGGTACGCATATCCATATAGAATATCGTAGTTTCAATATCGTCTTGGAATCGTTCCTTGGTGACGATGGCCTCTTTAATCGCGTACATGCAGCATACGCCGGAACAATAGGAGACATCCTCCCGGTTTAAGCCGCGGGAACCGACACATTGGATCCAGGCCACCCGTCGAGGCTGCTTGCCGTCGCTGGGCCGTATCAGCTCGCCACCGGTGGGGCCGGAAGCGGACATGATGCGCTCGTATTCGAGGCCGGTCACCACGTCGGGATATTTGCCATGGCCAAAGTTATCCAGGCGGCCCGGGTCATAAAGGCCTGCGCCGAGAGCCAGCACGATGGCGCCAACCTGTCGATCCTCGGTCTGGAGGGTGTCCTCCGGAATAATAGCACCGGCCGGACAGGACTTGGCCAATGCCTCAGGATCCTGGCACTTCTCCATATCGATGGAGAAGGCCTGGGGGGTCGCCTGGGGATAGCGCATACACGTTGGCGCCCGATGATCCAGGCCAGGATTAAAACGCACACATTCAGGAAAAGCCTCATAGCAATCACCGCAGGCCGTGCATTTTTCCACATCAATATACCGCGGCGCGTGGGT
>JAQYWF010000430.1 GCA_030145105.1 Desulfosarcina sp. | reverse complement strand
TCCAATACGCCAGATGCATCACAAGTGGCTATACTTCGGCTTAAATGGGAATTTCTTTTTATTCATTAAGAGAAGGGGGGATATCATGATAACGGTGAGTCGCAAATTTACCTTGATTGTTATTTGTATGTTACTGCTGCTCTGGGGATGCGGAGGACCGCGCCTGATGATGCCCACCCCCAACCTGTATCTAAACGAGGCGCAGGATCCCTATCATGCACTCAACCCTGATCTGAAAAAATCTGAAGTCAGGCTTTTCTACGTTACCGACCGTGGGCCTGAAAAAGACAAGGAGGGCAACCTACGATATGGTTACAACCGTTCCGCCTCGCTGGCCTTCGGCGATGCGGTGGTGAATCTGGGCGTTAACCATACGTGGGATGACCTGCTTCAGGCCAGCCGGACACAAAAACGGTTAAAGCCCGTGGAACTCAAGCTCGGAAAGATCACCGAGCGTATCCGAGGCCCGAAGATACCGCTTCCATACACCCTGGTAGATGGGAAAATAGTCGAGGAGCCAACCTGGGTTGCACAAGAAAAAACGACGGCAGATGCATTCCGCAAAGAACTGGTTCAACAATTGTATAAAACCCCCCGTAAAGAAATATTCATCTATATCCACGGTTTCCATAACACCTTCGATGATGCCGCCTTTGCAATGGCGGAACTGTGGCACTTTTTAGGGCGCATCGGGGTGCCCATGATCTATACCTGGCCGGCAGGCTTTCCGGGAATGTTCGGCTATACCTACGACCGGGAATCGAGTGAATTTACCGTTTTTCACCTGCGCAGGGTTTTGAAATTCATTGCAAGCTTTCCTGAAGTCGAAAAGATCCATGTGATTGCCCACAGCCGGGGAACCGACGTCGCCGTGGCTGCGTTGAGGGAACTGACCATCGAAATGCGCGCAGCAGGGCGCGATCCACAAAAGGAACTCAAGCTTCATAATTTTATTCTTGCCGCACCAGACATCGATCTGCAAGTCGCCGTGCAACGGATCAGTGGAGACCATCTCCCGTTGAGTGCTAAACGGTTTACCGTTTACACGTCACCCGACGATAAAGCCATAGGGGTTGCCAGGAAATTGTTTCAGAGTCCGCAAGGGCGCGCTGGCACTTACGGACCGGGAGCCATAGACGATTATTTGAGGGTCGGCTCCGAATTCGGTAAGGGCAATTATTCAATTGTCACATTCGCGGGTGCATCCGGTGGATTCGTTGTCGAGGGAGACAAGTACGGCCACAGCTATTTCCGCAACGCCCCGACCGTGAGCTCCGATGTCGTACTCATGCTGCGAGATGACCGTGACCCAGGAACCCCCGAAAGACCCCTGGAGCATATCGACCTTAATTTCTGGCGTATTCCGCAGGGATATCCGGCCGTGAAGCCGGCACCATAGCCTAAAAGAACGGCAGGGGTGAATCGGATAGACTGGAAAAACAATTCCAAAGTCAAGAGTCCGGTCATGGTAAACAGTAGAACGATCAATAAGTCGGTGACAAGGAAGTAGATTCCCATCGCACCTTTGGCCTTACTGGGTTCTGGAAATCTGGCAGTGGCGTAAATGACGGCAGGTGGTCCACCGGTTGTATAGGCACCGTGGAACCATCCGCTGATCATTCCAAGAATAACTCCTCCCTGTCCTGTGTGGGCAAATCTTCCTACTTTGCCCTGCCCCTTGCTCCGCCGCTCTAATAGAATCACCAATACAACAAAAAGCGCCAGCGCACGTTTCATTAACGTATCCGGAAATAAATTTAATGAATAGACGCCGGCAGGTGTCGCCACGGCCGAACCAATGAAAAGTGGCTTCAGTTCATTCCATTTAATGGATTTCCCATAGCGGACGCTGTTGATTAAAACAAGAAAAACGGAAAAGGGCAGCTGAATTGCCACGGCATCCTTTACAGGCAGAACCAGTGCCAGCAGCGGCACGGCAACCAGGCCGAATCCAAACCCGGCAAAACTGAATGTAAATGCACTCAGGATCAGCGCACAACTGATGAATATGGTAGTTTCCATAGGTTGTAATTAGCTGTTGCGTATGTAACGTTGTATTTCACCGTCCGTCACGTAACACCGATGTTGCTTTATCCGCTCTCAAAAGACGAACGCTTATCTTTTATCTCTCGTTGGATCAACAACCTTTGCCCGCTTCTCGGTAAAAGATGGCACATAGGGTAGCAGTGATGCCTCCCAAACCAAGGACCATGAATACCCACCCCCAGGTTTCAGGTGTGGTGTCAGGTGGGTTAGTTAGATCCAGCACCGCACCGAAGGCTATTTGAGCAATACCTCCGGCACCAAAGCCAAGCAGAGCCCTGATGGCGAGGATAGACCCGAGGTAGTTCGGTTCCACTGCCTCAGTCAGTGCGGTAGACAATACCGGTGAATCGCCGATGGCGAAAAAATAATAAACAAGCCCAATAAACACCAAGAGCGTAGTCGGCCACAACGTTAACCAACCGATAGCCAACGATATAAAGGCGCTGATCGCCGCAACCTGGATCAGTACGACCCGCCTGCCAAGTTGGTCCGCCAAGCGACCCATCGATACCGATGCCAGTGCTCCAATGAGATGCATCGAAGCCACGAGATACGCACCGAACTGGGCCGTTTCACCGAAACTTTTTCCGGAGATGGCTATAATTGCAGCAAAAAAGACCGGTGTCCATGTCCACATGCCCAACAATTTCCAGCCATGGAAGGTATAACCGGCGATTAAAAGGCCCACGTTACGATTGCGCTGCAAAATAGTGGCTACCCGAAGGTGCTCGACACGCGAATGGATGTTATTGAGGTTGTTCTCAATGCCAACCAAGAAAAGAGTAGACCTACTAAGGGCAGACACCCGGTCACAATAAAAGCGGCGCGAAACCCTCCCCAGGTCAGGCATAGCCCGGACACTCCCAGTGAAAACGCATATCCAATGGAGGTGCTCGCAATCAGGTACCCGATCGCCCCACCACATCTTGAGGCGTCATAGCGTTCTGAGAACAGGATAATTGCCGGCGTATAGAGACCACCCTGTGTAGCAGCGGCAAAGGCGTACAGTATTAGACCGGTGAGGTAGGAGTGTGCAAAAAGCTGAAGACCAAAGCCGATAATGCGCTCGCACAGCGGAAAAAAGAAATAATCGTTTCGCACCAAAATGGTCAGATAGCCAGGCAAAAACGAATAAGGATGCGGCTTAGACAAACATGAAAGCTGACGAGATGCTCCCGGCTTGGGTGGCCGACATATCCCATTTGTTGAGAAGGATCGGCAAACAGGCAGCGTAGACCATGAAGTTTGCGTACAGGGCTACGCGAGAGATAAAGATTAAAATTAGCCAGCTATCGAAGCGTTTTACCGTCATCTGAATAATTAACCAATTAAAAATAGGTCGCGGATTTCGTGTGAATTGGTACCACGGCAGGGCAGAAAAGATTGCCAAGGCCAGGAACTTGGTCAAAGAGCAAACCATGCGCAACAGAAGGCGCATGAACATGGGGCTGGAGCCCCTAAATGATGAGTTGATTAAACCGGCAATACTCAGGGAAAGTGTCTGTTAAAAAAATGCCAAACTTGTCCCAAAGGGTCTGAATATATACAGGTACCGAACGCCAGGGCTTCAATCCTGGCACAATAGTAACAATCTGCGAAAGATCAAAAGCGGTCAGCAGTTTTCGCAGTTGTCTCTCGGCCCGACCGCTGC
>JAQYWF010000058.1 GCA_030145105.1 Desulfosarcina sp. | reverse complement strand
TGCAGCAACTGTTGGAACAGGTGATGGTGGCGAAACCAATGGCCCTTCGCATCCAGGCTGATTAAAAAAAGATTTTCATTTTTCAAATGCTGGATAAACTTCCAGGCCCTGTCGGGTTGCCTTTCCGAATCGTCGCTGGCCTTGCCAACGGCAGTGCACAAAGGGGCGCAGAAACGCTTCAAGATGGATGTTTCCAGCAGCATATCCCGAACAGCGGTCGGCTGGTGCAACAGAACCTCACTGAACAGGTATTCCATCACATACTGGGATCCCATTTGCCTTTGGGACAGGGACTGCATATCGGCACGATGCTTTATGGAAAGGGCTGCCAGACGCAAACCGGTCACCCAGCCTTCCATTTTTTCCGCCCACGCAGCGACGACACCACCATCGACGGACGTTTGGAGCATCAGACGCAGGTAGGAAGCCGTTTCCAAATCTGAAAAGCGCAGGTCCTGTAGTCGGATCTCGCCGAGTTGGCTCCGGGCGCGAAGGGCGGGAATGGAAAGCTGCGGGTCCCGCCGGCCGATCAGCACCAGATGCATGGGCCGGGGTGGGTGGCGCAGCAGGCTGTCGAGGAAATCATTTATCGACATTTCCCTGAGGTGATGGATGTCGTCCAGCACCAGAAAAAAATCCTGATCGATGGCGTCCAGTTCGTTGGCCATTTGATTGACGATTGCCTGAATGGGTGGCAGGTTCGGGGCACTGACCATGGCCGCACTATTTGTGAGCGTATCGGGAAACAGGCTTTGAACGGCCGCTGTGAAATAGACCAGAAACATCTGCAGGTCGTTGTCATTCTCATCCAGGGACAACCAGGCGCTGGGACGGCCACACATCTCCAACCAACTGCTCACCAGTGTGCTCTTGCCGTAACCGGCCGCTGCCGAGACAAGGATGGCGGGCCGACGGTTGTAGTGTTGAAGCCTTTCCACCAGCATCTCCCGATAGACGTGATTGTTGGGAACACGCGGGCGGTGAAGCTTCGTTCGAATAATGGAAAAGTCATCCTGGTTGTCGGTGATGGCTCAACTCCTTATTCATTAGGGGTTATGGTTTCACTATTGACGGATAAAAGGTTTCGGGTATCACGAAAAAGAGCCTTGAAGCCTGACGAAGGGCCCTTCTGGTGCGAAAACGAGGCACACCGACAACACTAACCGCTTTGAGGTTGAGATAACGGGCTCCCCCCCACGATGTCGAGTCGGCCTCGATCCGTGTTGACGACATTGTAGCCGGCCACCGGGGTAATGTCCCAATTGGTCACTTTTACATTGGCATTCACGCCGGGAGCGATGGGGCCATCGGCCTCTGCATCCAGGTAAATCAGATCCGCCGCCAGCGACCACTCTCCTTTGCTCACGGCCGCCGTCCCCATGACGGCGAGTTTCAGATTGTAGAGGATATCGTCGAGATCGACGTCGACATCGCTGCCGTCAGCCGATTCGCCGCCGATGGAGGCACCCCAGAAGTATAGCTCAGGGCCGAATTTCCAATCCACGTCAAGGGAGGTTGTTTCGGCTGAAACGCTGTCGGCCGAGCAGGCGACCCATACCAGGATCACTGTAGCCCACATGCTTTTTCTTATCAGCGCTTTCATATCTCAGTTTAGGACAAGGTCTGTGCTGCCCAGAGATAAATTCCTTTCCGGGACTTCAGGCTTTTCAAATCTACACTGGTTGTCTGCAATTCGATGCTGATGGTCATCTTCAATGACTGGGCCAGGACGCTGGTGGCACCTCTCAGCACAAGAAAAGGCTCTGAGCGGAAATGGCGCAAGGCGTCTTTATGGGTTGCCCACTTTTCATTCACGATAACCCTGTCTTTTTGTGACTTTGGCTGCGAAACGGTTACCTGCCGACATCCCACTTCGCTGCCTATGACCGGGCGCAGTTCATCAAGGGCTTGCAGAAGTTCTTGTTGTTTTCCGGGACTTGCTTGGATTTTAAATGTAACCACCACCAAGGATCCGCTGGATGTCATGGAGACTCCTTCGAAAACCGCCAATCATGTATGGGGAATATGGGGAAATTATGGTTTCTGTCGGATGGGTAATTCAGGAATGGTGCCAATCCTGTTTGTTGGCATCAAATATATCGTAAATTATTGATAATGAATTATATAGTTTCTATTCCTTCTTTCGAATGGGGGTAAAATGAAAGGAAAAATTCACACGATATATCGAGGATGTGCGAAATAGTGAGGAATGTGAGAAGGCTTTAACAGTATGAAAACAATCAACCGGTATCATTCATGAGGAGCGTTTGATACCGAGTTTCTTCATGCGAGAACGAAGGGTGCTGGGTTTTAAATCCAGGACAAGGGCCGCGCCTTGAGGACCGTCAATCCGCCAATTCTTCAAATTCAGAACCGATTGAATGTAATCCCGTTCCATCTCGTCAAGGGTTTTGGTGGGATCATCGGCAGGTACCGGCGTCTGAATCTCCGGAATTTCCACGCGAAGGGTCTTGTCCTGAGCCACGATAACCGCTTTTTCAATGACATTTTTTAACTCTCTGATATTTCCAGGCCAGGAATAGTCAGCCAGAGCCTGCTTTGTTTGGTTAGAAACAAGCTCAATGCGTTTTCCTAATTTTTTGTTATAGGTTTTGATAAACGCATCCACCAGAAGCGGAATATCTTCAGGGCGTTCACGCATCGGCGGGAGGGTGAGAGAATAGACATTCAGGCGGTAAAACAGGTCTTGACGAAAACGTCCGGACTGGATTTCGGTCTCCAGGTCCCGATTGGTCGCAGCAATCAGGCGGACATCCACCTTGATCGTTCGAGAACTGCCGACGCGTTCGAATTCACCATCCTGAATCACGTTTAGCAGCTTGGATTGCAGTTCAAGGGGTATTTCCCCGATTTCATCCAGGAAAAGGGTTGCACCGTCTGCCAGTTCGAAACGTCCGATTCGTCGTTCGGTCGCACCGGTAAACGCGCCTTTTTCATGGCCGAATAATTCGCTTTCAATCAAGTCTGCCGGCAGGGTGGCGCAATTCACTTTGATCAACGGTCGCTCTTTACGGGGACTGGTGTTGTGAATGGCGCGGGCAATCAGTTCCTTGCCGGTTCCGGTCTCTCCCAGAACAAGCACGGTGGTATCGGTAGCTGCAATCTGCTCAACCCGAAACAGGACATAGCGGAGCCCCTCGCTGTTGCCGATGATCTCGTTGAAATTGTGTCCCAGTTGAATTTCTTCGCGCAGGTAAATATTTTCTTCATGCAATTGATCCTTTAACTGCAGCAGTTCTTCCTCCGCCCGCTTTTGCTCGGAAATATCCACCTCAATGTCAATAACATTCAAAACCTCGCCCCCGCTGCTTTTGATCGGATACAAACGGACCTGGACCCAACGTTTGTTGGCCTCAACATGCTCTATTCGAAGGTTTCCCACGGTAGTTGATGCATCGTATTCGATCACCGGCAGTGTTACGATCTCTCCCTTGAAAGCTTTTTTAATCAGCGGTGTAATTCCAAGTTTCCTTGCCTGTTCGTCTTCTAGCACATTATATTCTTTAAGCACCTCCGGTAAGTCTTCATTGGAGACCCCCCAAAGCTCCTGCCACGCTTTATTGACCTGAAGTATTTGCCCATCAAGGTTCAGAATCTGTATTGAAAGCGGAGACTGTTCAACCAAGCCCCGGAATTTCTCCTCACTGTCTATCAATGCCGCCTCCACCAGTTTACGCTCGACAATTTCCGCTTCCAGATCCGCCGTACGAACATCAACTTTCCGGCGGAGCTGCCAGTTCCAGAAAATAAACAGAAGCAGAATAGCAGTCGCGGTTAGAACGAGAATCAGGATCCATTGTATTACTTTTACCCTGTCCAGTCCTTGTTCATACTTCAATGCAATATACTTATTTTGAATGGCTGATTTCTCTTCTTCTGTAATGCTGGCCAAGGCCTTGTTCAGGATCGAGGTCAGCTCAGGCCAGTCTCTTCGATTACCCATTGTTAAGATCTGGTCACCATAGGGGGTTGAAGCCACGACCCGTATGTTGGAGAGTCCACGTTTTTGTATAATATGGGTGGCAACGGTCAGGTTGCCAATATAAGCTTCTGTCTTTCCGGTTGATAGGGCAAGTAATGCCTGCTCATCGTTATCAAATAAAAGAAGCTCGGTCTCAGGGAAGTCCTTCTCCAGGAATTGTTGCATGACATGGCCTTTGGTGACCGCAACGGTCTTGCCGGCCAGGTCGTTTATATATAGAAAGATCTCATCCTGATCCCGTGCAAAAATCACATAGGACGCGATGGTATAAGGTATTGAAAAGGATAGGTATTCTTTGCGCTCAGGGCTTGGCGCAATAATCGCTGTCATATCAGGCCCCTGACCCTCTTTCATGCTTTTAAGAAATTCGGCAAACGGCTGCTTGGTCACTTCATATTCAAAGTTTATCCCAGTCCGTTCTTGAATCAGCTTGAGATACTCAACGGTAATCCCCTGGGGTGGTTCGTTTTCCTTGAAGATCATATAGGGAGGCCAATCGGTGGATCGTACTCGCACGTTGTAATTTTCCGAAAGCCACGCCTGTTCTTCCGGCGTGAGTTCTACTGTTATTTCTTGTTGCGGAAGATGAACCCATTTTGCCACGATGGTATCGAAGTCATTTTCCGAAAAGCTTGAAATCCCCTTGTTCAGGATCGAGACAAATTCAGGCCAGTCAGGTCTGACTGCGAAGCCGAATTTATCCGGATAATCACGGAATATGTATTTAGTAACAACATCGAATAATTGGTATTTTGTAATGAAATAGGAATTAAAGCTGACCCCTATATAGAGATCCGCATCTCCCTCGCTTACACTTTTCATCCCTTGTATAGCATCCTTCACTCTCAGAATAGTCGCCTGTTCACCATATTCCCGAACCATTTTCTCCGAAAAATAGATCTTGTCTATGATCGCGATCTTCTTGCCGGCAAAATCGTCTGGCCCTGCAAAAGAAACATTTTTACGGGCAAAGACAGCCGGATAGGCCCTCAGGTATCCAATGGATTTTAACAGGCCCAGCTTATCGGCATACTCCGGGAGCATCTCCAGAATGCCGTCAACCTCTATATTTTTCGCCTTCTGAAGTATTACGGGTATGGAATCGATCCGCAGAGTTATGCGGGTTCCCAACCGCCTGTTCATTTCGTCAAGAAAATCAACCAAAATGCCGCTATGGCTGCCATCAGGGCTGGCAATAAGTTCCGGTTCAAATCCATCTGTATAGCCCAGCACAATATTCGGGTGTGCGTTCAGCCAGGTACGTTCCTCGGGAGTCAGTTCAACCGCGACTTGCTGTTCCTCTGGAATAGAAATCCACTTTGCTGTGATGGCCTCAATCTCATTTTCCGAGAAACTCGAAATGCCTTTATTGAGAATGGACACCAGTTCCGGCCAATCGGACCTAATAGCCATACCGCCCTTGAAAGGGTGGTCGTAGAACACGTATTGGAGTGCCAACCCGAAAAGCTGGTATTTCGCGAGGAAATAGGCATTGATAGAAGCCCCGAGAAAGAGATCCGCCTCCTCCTTGTCGACACGTTGCAACCCTTCCAGTGCATCCTTGACTTTCAGAATGGTTGCGCCGGCTCCGTACCGTTCAATAATTTTTTCGGAGAACATAACGCCGTCTATGATAGCGACTTTCTTGCCGGCAAAGTCAGAGGGGCGATCGAAAACAACATTTTTGCGCGCGAACACCGCAGCATAACCGGTCAAATGGCCCTCAGTTTTCAACAAGCCCAACTTGTCGGCGTACTCAGGGAGGAGATACAAAATGCCATCGGTTTCCCTTTTCTGTGCCTTCCCAAACAATTCGGGGATAGGGTCGATGCGCAACCGGATGCGGGTCCCGAGTCGCCGGTTCAACTCATCGAGGAAATCAACCAGAATACCGCTATAGCTGCCGTCCGGATTGGTTATGACTTCCGGTTCAAAGGCGTCAGTATAGCCGATTTGAATATCCGGATGGGCTTTCAGCCATGCCTGTTCTTCGGCAGTCAATGGTATTACCGACTCCAACGCAGGCTGTGCTGCCAACATTTGAACAGTGCTGACGAGAAACGAAAGACAGATCACAGTCCAACACAGACCGATTAAAGTCGGTCCCACAAAAAAACTTAAATCACGTCGATCGTTATTCGGAAACCACAGTCCAAAAGCCCTGCCTGTCATGTGGGTGTCCCCATTCGTTTAAGTTTTTGAAATCAATGAAGAACTGTCGGTTGAAAAATCAGAATATAGGAAGATTGCGCGGCATGCAAGATTTTTGGAATGAGTTCGGACAGGAAATGTCATTTTGGCCCTGATACGGGGGCAATCAGGGGAGCAGAATTCCGGAATAAGGTTCACCCGAAATTGGGTAATAATTGCCGTGGGGTCAAGGGTCAACGTATTGGAACTCCTGTATCACGAGGCTTTACGAGGCCGGCCAAGCGGCCCCTGTACGAGCTTGATCGTTTGTGATACAAAAATGGGGAGGCCCGACTTTAGGAAGCCCGGGGGCAGGTCACCGGCGACATCCAGATCGCGGTCCGACACGGCGTTCCACGATGCGTCAAAGCTCTGGCGTCGTGGAGCTTCCGTAGTTTCGGATGAGGTCGCGCGCCCTCTCGGCTTCATCCTGGTTCGACGATCCGACTTGAAGCAACACGGCCGGCCTCTTCGAGCGTCCGGATCGCCTGGTCAGGATAGCCGCTCGTGTATTGAACTCTCGCGAGAAAACTACTACCGCTGCGTCAAGGATCATTACGAACAGCTGGAAACGGTTTGGGATGAACGTTATCAGCGCCGCATTGTCATATAGGACGTACCCTTCATCGATATACGCGGAATCCCGGCTCTGCGGTATCAGGGAGATAATGTGATCGTTGGAGAGCTTGATGCACGCTGGGACATTACTTATCGCTGGAGCCTGGTCGGATTCGACGGTGCTGGATCAACAGCAAATGAAATCGGAGACTTTGGCGAAGAGCGCGCCAAATGGGCCGGCGGAGCAGGCATCCGGCAGGCAATCTTTACCGCGAGGATATCATGCCTAAGAAGAAAAAACGCTCCCCAGAGGCCCCCGACTGGCTTTATCGAGGATTAACAAGGGTGGGGGCTGGAATCCGTTGGGTATTTTGTCTGCTCGCCACTCTATGGGCTGCCGGTGCGGTATACGTTGACGGTCCGCTTGGGATGAATTCGGGAAATAGTTGGCTTGCTATCGGGTGGCTGGTCATTGCCGTTGCCGGCCTGTTTGTTATACGCGTTTCGTGGCTGCGGTTTCTCGTTTGGACCGCCTGGTTTCTGGTCGTGCTTGTTCCCTGGCTCTTGATCAGCCCTTCGAATGATCGTAATTGGAAGCCCGAATGGGCCGAAACAGGTTGGGTACAGTTAGACAGAGGCTTGCTGACGTTCCACAATTACAGAAACTTCGACTACGGCACCGATGGTACGGTGACTGAAATTTGGGAAAGTCGGTCTTTCGACCTGCGAAACCTCAGAGGCATGGACTATTTCCATGTTGCTTTCGGCGGCGACCTGATCGCTCATCCCATCCTCTCGTTTGACTTTGGTCCCGACGGTCGAGCTGCGCTCTCCGTGGAGACGCGAAGAGAGGTGGGTGAATCCTTCTCTGAAATTGGCGGGCTCTACAAGAAGTTCGATCTGCAGTACCTGTGGGGCGATGAGCGCGACTTTATCCGGGTGCGCACAAACATTCGCAACGAGCCGGTCTATCTCTATCGACTCATGATGACCCCGGACGAGACGCTGTTCGTATTGCTGGACTCGATCCGGAATACCAACTTGCTGAATAGTCAACCGAAGTTCTACAATGTGGTCAGCGCCAACTGCACGACCAGCCTGTTCGCACAAACCATGGAGTTTCGCAACGCACCATTCGATATCCGCATGCTTGCCAATGGCCGGCTCGACGAGCTGATCTATGAAAAAGGCGGATTTCGCGGAGAAACGTCGTCTTTCCAGGAGATGCGGGAACGCGCTTTCATCAATCCAGCAGCCCAGGCCGCCCATGAGGATGCAGATTTCTCAGAGCGCATTCGGCAAAGCCGCCCGGGTTTCGAATAAAGCCTTTCGGTACGTTCCGTGGTGCCTGTGACCACTAAGTCCGGCTGCGGGTTTACATGAGCCAGGTCGATACGTCCAGCCTGTCTTGGAAGCAAACGATAAGTCTCGGGTTTACTGGCTGCGGTTCTGTTCGTGACACACCGCGATGCCGATTTTTTCCAGGGTGTACGGTTTTTGGGTATACCGTCCGGCGCCCAATTCCTGAAGGGCGCGGACCCCTTTCCGATTCCGAATATCCGCTGGCGATGATGGCCTTTTGGCCCGGGTGACGGACGATGATGCGCTGGTAAATTTCCAGGACGTCTGCAACGCTTTCCGATGAGCATTTATAATGCAGTAACCCTAATGTAGCCAGGTCATATCACACGATTGGTGCATCTTGGAATTAACTGCTATATCCCACCGCTGCGGTGTTTCTGAGGGATCTTGTTTTTCCGTCTATCGCGATCAACGGCTCTGATTTTCGTGCAATCCGAAAATGACAATTTTGTGAAAAAGTGGCTATCTGTTATGAGCGGAGGGATGGCACGGCCGGGACGTGTGGCAAGTAACTCCAACTTTGGTTTGGGTCCTTATGTATGGGATATCCAAAACATACCAGTCTGGTAACTCAAGCTCCATACTTAGCCCTCATTCGCTATCATAATAACTGGCATATGTATCCTGATAACGACCTGAACCAATTGGCATAAGTAATCAGGCTCAACTGGACTCGATGGCTCCCTCGCCATACCTTATTTTTACTAATCTGCGGAGACGATCCGGACGTTATCAATGACGGATTTAGGAATTTCAGGTGGTGCCGGATTAACTTCGATCTTCAAAATGCTATGAACAGGTATAACCAGTAATCGGTTAGCTCAGAAGGTACCAACGGGTGATGCAATTGTTGAAATTGACAGTGAACCATCAAACCAGTAAGCTTTTCAACGCACTGGTAGGGGCACCAACTTTCTGATCTTAACCCGAGAATTGGAGTATTCGCAAATGCCTACCCGACCCCAGTTATGGATCCCGCTGACCATCTGGTTGGCTGCAAGCTTAATTTGGGTGGCCGCCGCCTGCGCTCAGGAGTCGGACCGCTCGTGGACCGGTCATGTGGTCTATGGCCAGATGACCATTGACAACGATGATGCTCAGGTCGATGGGGAGGACTACGATTTCACGATTTTCGGTGTGGATGCCCAGAAGTCCTTCAGACAGGGAGGGATCCAATACGGCGTTGAAGTCGGGGCGCTGTTCAGCCTCGACAGCAGCCTGCGCCAATTTGCCGCATCATCCGGCAGCGGCGGCGGAACAGCGGCTATCTCCGTGGACATCAGCTCCTTTCTTATGGATTATTTCTTTGGTGGATATATGTCCATCGAACCGGTACGGTGGCTGCGGCTGTATGCCGGTGCCGGCCCGATGCTGATCTGGGGGTTCCGCGACGTCGAACCGGCAGAACCATTGCCCGAGCAGTATACCAAGGAGTCGGAATCGGGTGTGGGCGTCGGAGTGTACGGACGGGTTGGTGTCGATATTCTCTTTACCGACTGGTTTGGCCTCGTTGCCGGGGCCCGCATCACCAAAACCACCCTCAGCTTCGATGAGACGGCGGGCGAAATCGATATCGAAGGCGTGCAGTACTATGGTGGATTGGCCTTCCATTTTTAATGGTTCCCCACTTTTCATGAATAAAGGCCAATTTGCTCGATATCTGCGTTGCGCTTCATCTGGCGTCAGTGGTGATCCGCTCGATACGCGCCATCCGCTTGGTTCGCTTCTTGGTTAGGGTTTTCAATGCCCGCGCCAGAAGCAGGAGAGACTGCAGCAGTTTTTCTCGAAAAGCCGATTATAGTCTGTAAAGCGACAGGTACTTGTGTTACTTTGAAGGATCGACAGAGGATTAAACACGATTAGGTTTTTTCATATAGCTTATCATCACAAACCTGCACTCACCTTAGAGCACAGGTTTCTGCTATGGAGCCGCCACTATCATGATCCTGAAGGACGTTGTTTTTCCATCTATCAGGCAGCTTTCGCCTCAATCCTTTTCAGCCTCTATCCAACAAATTTGTAACAAAGTGGCAATCTGCAATTGCCTTCCATTCCTATCAACTTGGAGGCATGGCAAGCTATCTGCCGTTTCCTGTCCTTCCATTATTTTGGGATATATGGATCTAACACCAAAGGAACGAAGTCTTCTGCTATCTTTTTCCTTTCTTTTGAAAAGGAATCCCCAGTTTCTTCATCTTGTATCGAAGAGTATTGGGATTCACTCCAAGAAGTTCACCAGCACCTCCTGGGCCATGAATTTTTCCATTCGTTTTTTCGAGAACGCTCTGAATGTGGCTCTTGACGAGTGCATCAAGTTCCACCGTTTTTTCTTCAAGTGCAATAGTTTTGATATCGACCTTTTTTGATGGTAAAGAAACTAAATCTTCAAACTGAAGCGGCTCACCGCGATGCAGGATCAATGATCGTTCAATCAGGTTTTCCAATTCCCGGACATTACCCGGCCATTGATACGACATCAGCGCATTGATCGAACCGGGCGCCAATTCAGGCGTTTCGCTCAATTTCAGTTCTTTTGCCTTTCTTTCGATGAAATGTCGGACCAGGGCAGGTATATCGCTGGTTCGGTCTCGCAAGGGGGGTATCGTAATAGGAAACACATTCAACCGAAACCACAAATCCTCCCGAAAAAGCTTGTTCTTAACCATTTCTTCCAGGTTTCGATTGGTGGCCGCGATAATGCGAATGTCCAGCGAAATCGTCTCTGCCCCTCCAATTCGTTCAATCTCCCTGCTCTGAAGAACGCGCAATAGTCTCACTTGGGCAGCAAGCGGCAGTTCGCCGATTTCATCCAGAAAAATGGTTCCCTTGTTGGCGCGCTCAAAGCGCCCCCGCTTTTGGGAAAGTGCCCCCGTGAAAGCACCTTTTTCATGACCGAAAAGTTCGCTGTCGATCAGCGTATCTGGTATGGCACCACAATTTACGCTTACGAAAGGCCCGTCGCTACGTGCCGATGAAAAATGGATCATGTTGGCAATCACGTCCTTGCCGGTACCCGTTTCTCCCATGAGCAACACCGGGCTGCCCAGTGCCGCAACTTGCTGCACTTTGTACATGACTTGTTTAAGTCCGAAATTGGCGCCGACGATTTCGTCACCCGATATACGACGCAACTCACCTTGCAAATATTGGTTGTCGTCAGCCAATAAATCTTTGAGTTTTAATACCTCACGGTGTTTGAGCGCGTTGGACATGGCCACAAAAAACGGTTCTTTGAGTGTGGCAAAAAGATTAGCGTGTTCATCATTGAAGCGGTCATTGCCCAAAGCGGCGAGGATAACGGCACCTGCAAACTGCCCTTCTACAACAAGCGGAATACCCAGAATCGAGGATTGTGGCTTATCCAGGGCTTTGAGCAGATGCCGAGTTATTGGGTCTTCGTCGGGCCGGTTGATCATAATAACAGGTCTCGGATTCGTTGTGATCTCTTTCATGTCTGAAGCAGCCTTCGCTTTGGCCTCTGCCGACATCGGGACCAGAATGCTCATCAATTCGCCTTTTTCAGAATCTGCACGAGCAATGTAGCGCATGGCACCGACATCCTCCTCATACTTCTCCAAATAGATCGCGTCAGCAGGCAGGTGCTGAGTAAGATATTTGATACAGGCATGCAGGCCCTTTTCGATCTCAAGATGGCCGCATAGTTTAAGAGTGATGTTTCGAAAAAATTCGTTCTCATCAACCATTTGTGCTTCTCCATTCGTATGCGATGCGTCACTGAATTGTTGTATTTCGTGAAACCTATCCCATTTTGTTAATTCCCACAATCAATATTACTAAATACCACAAAATTAATAATCAAAATTCATAACATTTTGATTTATATATACATTTAAATTTGGCCCAGTCTTTGCTCACTGGATCTGTTCAAACAGCAAGGTATCGAATGCGGAATAGAAAAGAAAGGTGACAGGAAATGAACGACTACTTTCTGAGAAGCATGATTCGGCAACGACATGAGCAAATTTTGGATGAGGTCACGACGGCCCGCTTGTCGCGGTTGGATCGCCCATGCTCGAATTGCCGAATGAACAAGGTCATCCATATGCTTAACGCGTTTATTGGGCAGTGGACAAAGCCCAAGGCTCACAGACAACCAGCCCTGGAAGAAGGCAATAACGTATGAAATGGGCAGAGTTAATTACGGTGCGATCGACCGACAGGAGTGTGAAGACTCTGACATCGGCTTTACAGGAATTAATGAGCGATGTGGTTAGGAAATATGGAGCTAAGCGCATTCAAATTTACCATCGCCAAAAAATCGATTCTGATTTTTGCATCATCCTGTCTCATGAAGGGAAGCCCGTTCTCAACCATGGGAGCCGGCTTGGACTGCGGATCGCTGAAGCCTTGAGAGCGTTTGGCATGGTTAATCATTCAGTATGGAGCGAGATGAAATGAAAAATATCGCTGCTGGTTTAAAATTGGTGGCGTGTTGCTTTCTGGTGCCGCTGGGTGCGGTGATGCTGCTGGCCATTCTGGCGGTTGTCGCCATGTTGTTGATGACAGGCCCACTGATTGCATTGGCGGGCTTGATCTTCGGCATATCCATGGTAGGTGCTGTAACTGCAATTTGTTTCGCTGGACCACCAACGGCAGTAGTTAGTGGGCTGACAGTCTCAGCAATTGTAAGGGATAGCACCAGCTGAATGATGAATGAACGCATTCAACAACATAGTGGAATAATGGAGGGTGATGAGTTGAAAGGCGACCACGAGTACGCCACCAGTCACTTTTCAGGATGCCTCAACAAGAGATGAGCAATGAATAAAACGCTGAAAATATATCGCCAGGTATCACGGATCCCGGGTGGAAAATGGCTGTTTTCCAGGGCTTTGACTTTCCGGGCTCCTTATTTCGCAACCATCCATCCGAAAATCCTGGAGTTGGATGCCGGCCGGAGCAGGGTGAAGATCAAGGAGCGTCGTTCCATCAGGAATCATTTGGGCACTGTCAATGCCGGTGCCTTGTGCACCTTTAGCGAACTGACCGGAGGATTGACTGTCGATGCATCGATTCCCGTGGACCTTCGTTGGATTCCAAAGAAAATGGAAGTTGCGTATCTGAAAAAGGCAAAAGGCGTTCTGATCAGCACCTGCAAGGTCGACCCGGAAACGTTGATACCCGGTGAAGTCGAGGTTGAGGTCGAAATCACTGACACCTCCCTGTCCACCGTTCTGCGGGCCAGAATCGACTTTTACATCAGCCGGCGACCGGCTTTTCAAAATGGTGAAAATTTATGTCGAACGAACAAATGATAGCACCCTGCGGAGTGGAGTGCAGCCATTGTATCCATTACCTGGTGAATACCGATTCAGCCGCCCGGAAACAGGGAGCCCAATGGTCTACAATTCTCGGTGTTTCCATCGAAACCATCACGTGCAAGGGCTGTCGGGGCCAAGCTGGGCAGATACGGGATCTACAACTGGTCAAAGGAGGGCTGACATGAAAATCGACAACGCAATGACCGTTTTCAAGGAACTGCCCAAGACCAACTGCCGGGAGTGTGGTGCCAAGACCTGCCTGGCCTTCGCCGGTGCCGTCTTCCAACGCCACAAGACTATTGGTGACTGCCCTCACCTTGACAAGGCCGTGGTGGAGAAATTCAGCGACGGCGTAAAGCTTCCAGAAGCTCACAGAGCGTATCTGGATGAGTTCAAGAAGATGCGCCATGAGATCATCAACGTCGATCTGCCCGATGCGGCCCAACGCCTGGGCGGCACCTCCGCCAACGGCAAGCTCATCGTGAAGGTCATGGGCAAGGATGTCAGTGTGGACGCCAACGGTAAGTTTTACACCGACATCCACGTGAACGGCTGGCTGGAGCGTCCGGTGTTGACAGCCATCGTCAAGTCCAAGGGACTGCCCGTTGCCGGCGGGTGGGTGAAAATACACGACCTGGAAGGCGGTAAGCCTTGGCGGCACATGTTTGAAAACCAGTGCGTAACACCATTGCATGATCTGGCCGACAATCACCCCGACCTGTTTGAAACCCTGATGCACGTCTTCAGCGGTAGTCGGGTTGAAGGGCACATGGGAAGTGACATTGGCGTGGTGCTTAACGTTCTGCCCAAGGTGCCCATTCTGATCTGCTACTGGAAGGCCGAAGAAGGCATGAACAGCGACTTGCATGTCTTCTTTGATAAGACGGCCTCGGCCAATTTAGGAGTTGATGCCCTGTACTCGGTGGCCGTTGGCTTGACCCAAATGTTTAAAAAGATCGCCGTGCGTCACGGCTAACGGAAGAAGGGTATGGCATGATTCGAGATCAAATTAGGCGATTTGGATGCGGCATGAATAAGATCAAGACCGGTGCCGACATTAGACACTGCATTGAAAACGGCCTGGACTATACCATCTACAGGTTAGGCCGTCACCGGATTAAGAAGATGATCCAGCGTAGACACGGAATCGAATTGAGTATAGAGGGCAAAAACCTGAATACTATTACTAAGGAAGCACAAGAAATCATATACAATTAAAAAATAACTGAATATTAACATTTGTGTTTCGTTTTGATGGCAGAAATTCTACTATTTAGTGTACGGGTATTGGAGGGAAAATGGAAATCATCTTAAAGGGATTCATAGCCGGTGTGTTGGGAACGTTAATGATGGATTCCTTGAATCATCTCTTCGCCCGGCTTGGGTTGATTTCGAAGATCGACGTGAGGATTATTGGCAGGATGTCCTTGGGATGGGCGCAAGGACGCTTTCGCTATAGCCATCCGGACGAAATGGAATGCGCCCCCAACGAGATGCTTTATGGTTATTTCACTCATTACGCCATCGGAGTGGGACTCGCGATCCCATTCATACTCGGTTGGAATCTCCTGGTTGGAGGGCCTGTGTCACCGGCATGGGCATTTGTCTATGGTATTGCGACTACGGCAGCATCTCTGTTCTTTGTTTACCCTTCGATTGGTTTTGGTATGTTTGGTCTACGGTCTCCCGAAGGAATTAAAGGTCCTCTTTCAAGCATGGCCAATCACATGTTTTTCGGCGTAGGCATAGCGATAGCGGTCGCACTTATGTGAGCATCAGGAAAGAGGAACACGAGCCGCTGGGCAAAGTATAGAGACGACCTGGCAGCGCTCATAAATTATTACCATCAAGGTGCTGCAGCGGACGCTGCCGTTGAACTTAAACGTTCAGCTGAAAAATATGAGGTAAGATGTGAAAATAAGTGGTTGGCAATTGTGCAAAGGTGGCCCTGAAGCTTTTGAAAAATATGTCGTCCCTGCATTTGGTGATGTATGGGCGCAAGACATTGTAAAAAGAGCTGCATTACGAAAGGGAGATAGAATACTTGATGTAGGTTGTGGTACAGGCATTGTCGCTCGTTATGCATATAAATCGTTGGGTGATTCTGTCCATATCACAGGAGTGGATGTAAATGATATTGCTCTGGATAAAGCCCGAGAAATATCCGCACTAAATGCAGCCCCCATTGAATGGAAGCAAGCTGATGTAACAGCTTTTCCCTTTTCTAATGCCAAATTTGATGTGTTACTTTGTCAACAAGGTTTGCAATATTTCCCTGATCGATCTCGTGCACTAAAAGAGATTAATCGTGTACTTGTAAATGAAGGTCGTATCGTTTTTAGCGTTTGGCGCCCAATAGAATTCTCTCCTTTTTATTTTACATTACACAAAGCACTCGAGGAATATATAAATCGAGAAGCAGCTTCGATACTTGCATCAGCTTATACTCTAAGCGATCCTATACAGTTGAAAACATTATTTGAAGGTGCCAGGTTCAAAAACATTAAAATCCGAATAGTCATCAAGCAAATGCGCTATTCGCCTTTCGAGGAATTTCTGTTTGGTAGTTTATTCGCTTCCCCATTTGCAAATGATATTTTAGCATTAGAAGAAATAGCACGCGAAGAAATGTTTCAGGCAATCCGCAAATCTATCTCAAATTATATTGACGATGATGGCCTTGCAGCACCAATGGAATGCTATGTTGTTTCTGCGACAAAATAAAATACCCTTTTTGGGGGAACTAATTTTTATAAAGGATGCGCCGAACAAGGCTAATCAGCCGAGGCAAAAACATGCTCGGCTGATTAGCGGCATTAAATGTATCTGCTACAGACGGTGATGTTTATAATTTCGGCATAATAAACCGCTTCATACAATATATTGTGGCTCCCATTTCCCGATAAAATCAACACTTAGTTCTGCGTATCTTTACTGGCAAGTCTGAATGGGGGTGAAACCATCAACTGGCTTCACCCCTCACCATTATCCATAGATGTTTTCAATCCAGCGGATCCCTTCAATATCGTTGATCGTTCCCAGGTATCGCTGTGTAGTTGACAGGTTCGCATGGCGCAACGGTTTTTGCACTGGACCATATCAGCGAAAGGGGTTATAAAAGATGCAGATCGCTATTTTTGCATATGGGATCTGATCAAAATTGGGTGCTGAAATGGTCTCCAATCATACATTCAATGAAATATTTGATGAATACCATCCAAGAATCCTCCGGTACCTGAAACGAATCGTTGGCTCTGATGATGCCGAAGACCTCTCCCAGGAGGTGTTTGACAAGATCAATAAGGGGCTAAACAAATTCCAAGGAAGATCCAGTCTCTCCACATGGATTTATCGCATCGCAACCAACACTGCGATCGACAGATCCCGCTCTGCAGCCTATAAATATGAGATGGAGCATCATCCTTTCGAGGAAGGGACATCCCTTGAATCGTCCGGTGCCAAGGCTGTGAAGTCCTCCCCTGCCACCGACCAGCTCGTGATCCGCAAGGAGATGAGCGATTGTATCAACGAGTTCATCGACAACTTGCCTCCCGACTACAAGACCGTGATCGTTCTCAGTGATTTGGAAGGGTTTGCCAACAAGGAGATCGCTGAAATCCTTAACATATCGCTGGACAATGTTAAAATCCGGCTCCACCGTGCCAGGGGCAAGCTTAAAAAAGCCCTGCAGGAAGGGTGCGATTTTTACTACACCGAGGGGAGCACCCTTGCCTGCGATCGCAAGCAGGTTCAGATCTTGCCAAAAACTCCCGATTAAGATTCGGGCATATCCTTTAGCCACAACATCAAATTTTTCAATACTTTTAAGATACTTTTTCGAAAAAAAGGACTCAGGTGTATCCTTTCTCGGAATCGATCCGTCTATGGGGATAAATGTAACCAATAATCAAGGAGGCAAAACCCATGTATGGATCAGAGCTATTTACATTCTCGTTCTGGTGGATCTTCCCCATCGTTATGATGATCTTTTGTTTTTTTATGATGCGTGGATGCAGAGGCACGATGATGAGCGGCTTCGGTTGCTGCGGCCGTGACTGGCGGCAGGACAAAGGCAAGGAATCATCCATGGATATACTCGACAGGCGCTATGCTTCGGGGGATATCGATAAAACTGAATATGAAGAAAAGAAGAGAACGCTTACCGGTCCAGTCGACCCAAAACTGAGTGAGTAAGACGGCTTGGAGGAGGTTCATGATGAGTTGCAAAGACCCGAAACAAAACATACGAATGAACACGACAAACGCTGTTTGCCCCATCGGAGAGACCACTGGAAAAAAGAATATCCGCGAATCAAAGATTCCGGTCCTGTCCTGTGAGGGAGCCTGCATACGGGGTGAAATCGCAAGATTAGCGGCCGGCATCGTCTCCAAAAAGGAGCCCTACGGGCGGGGTTGTCACGGGGAGTTGATCACAGTCCCGGATTCGGCGATCACCCGGTGGATCAAAACAGCCGAAAAGGTGGTCCTGATCGACGGCTGTTTTCTAAGATGCCACGGGCGTATCATCGAGAACCTCATCGACGAGGAAAAGTTGGTTCAGTTCGATGCCTTGTCCCGCTACAACCGTTACAGTCACATTTTCGACTATGAAGATGTACCGGAAAAAGAAAGAAAAGAAGTGGCGCAATCCGTGGCCGACTGGGTTTTAGGCAGCCTGTAAAACATCCACGCCGAAGGTTCAGCCGACCCGATTCAGACGGAGGGGCAATGCGGCGCCGGTTGCGGGTAATCAATCATCCCCGGCCCCGGGATGAAGTCTTTCGGGGCGGGGTTCTATCGCAGTGAACGTCATTGATATGGAGATTTAAAATGCCTGTTTACTTGAAAGACATCCATGATTTTCAACAACTCGAGCAGTTTGAATCGGTTCTCATCGTCCCTTGCCGATTCTGTCCGGCGGCCAGTCTTGCCGTAAGAAACAATGAGCCCTACTTCGAGTTCTTTCGGCACATGTTGCAGACGGCCGCTTATGAACGATACATCGAGACGATGAAATCCGAGCTGGAAAAAAGAGGAGTAAGGGCTGATGTCTTCAGAAGCCGCATACCCCACCAGTTTGTCGTGTGCATGTGGACTCGCAGGCGTCGAAAACAACTGATGAGACGCGCGAAAAAGTACGATGCGCTGGTGGTGTTGGGCTGCGAGGCCGCTGTCCAAACGATCCTGGATTCAGGCGATACTGAGTCTTTTCAGGTAGTCCAGGGGATGAGGACCGAAGGGATCATGAGCATTTTGCCGCGATTCAAATGGCCCGGCAACATCACGCTCCAACTCAACAGCATAACCCCGCTTCTTCACCAGAAGCAGGGTTCTGAACCCTGGGTACGCCTTTGATTCAGAACTGGAACAGGCGGGCTGCATGGTATCCGTTATTTATAACAAAGGAGATCTTCAGATGGAAAAAAGAGAGACAATGAGAGAAACGGTTCTGGAAGAGAAAGCAGAAACTCTGATCGCAATTGGTGCGGCTACGGCGGCGAACTGCATCCCCTGTTTCGAGCACCTGTATGAAAAGGCCGTCACATCCGGAATTACGGCAAGCGAAATCAAAAGAGCCTCCGAAATTGCCGCGCTGGTTAAAGGCGGCGCTCATACGGCCATATCCAGCACCATCGATGAACTTGTCGGATCGAAAAAAGTTAACGAATTGGCTTGCAGCAAAACGTCGGCTGGTCCGTGTCGCTGCTAATCAACCAATATTCTTTCTGATCCGTAATAGAAAAAGGAGAAATCAAAATGCAAAATTGCGAACATTGTAAGTTCAGAGGACGATACGATAAGAATCCTGAATCGGTGTTGGGCAAAATCTGGAAATGGCACACAGGATGGTGCCCGGGATGGAAATCCTATTTGAAGTCGCTGCCGAGTGAAAAGCGGGTGGTGGTGGTTGGAAAATACAGGTAGCCCCTCTGTATCGAAATGGCAGCTTTTGAGATTCCGGAAGTGTCCGAAAGCTGCCAACGGACTGTTTCTGATGGCTCTTTAAGGTAACGACATGTCTAACCTGGTTCACAAACTGATCGCAATCATTACATTGCTCACGGCAGCTGTTGTCGGTTATGCATCTTATGCTGCTTTCCTGGTCTTTCTGTATACGGGTTCTCTGGATTGGATACGGCTGGATTTGAGTGAAGTTGAAAAAGGCATTTTGAATGCGATCCTCTGTCTGGAGTTCTTGACGTGAAGTGGCAGTTAGGTCGTTAAGAGGGCTTTGGCGATCTTCAAGCTAAACAGTGGATGCCTCAGAAACTTGCGTGCGACGGCCGTTATATCCGATCCGTTGGCCAGATTGATGATGTCCTGGGGCTCCAGTATGTCAACTAGGGCGTTTAAGTCGTCGTCGTTTAATCGCTCGATCACGTGGAGGGCCTTTAAACTATCGCGGATGCGTTTACCCCAATGCTCATTGTAGCGTTCAGCATACGTTCTGAGTCTGCCTCTTGAAAGATT
>JAQYWF010000132.1 GCA_030145105.1 Desulfosarcina sp. | reverse complement strand
TTGTCTACTTTTTCCACTGCATTTTTGATCATGCGCTTGACAGGGTTGCCTTTTGAGTCTTTCTCGCCGGTCTCTTCGATCATGGCGTTGAACAATCCCAAGTTGGAAGATCCGGTTTTGGGGTCAAGCCACCTGGTAAAATTAAATACAACATCATCTGCAATAAAGTCGTCACCATTTGACCATTTGACCCCTTTACGAAGGTGGAAGGTCCAGGTTTTCAGATCATCGGATGCCTCCCAGCTCTCTGCCAGACCGGGTCTGGTGATATTATCCGGCCCGGTTATCACCAGATATTCGACAATATGCCTGGAAACGACAGATTTCTGAGTCCATGAATAGGTGGCTGGATCAGCCATTTCCTGTACCTGCATGGCAAATTTCAGGACTCCGCCCATTTTTTGTTTAGCGGCGACCGCTTTTTTGGGAAACGTGAGTCCGGCAAGCTGGCCGGCGGCGGTCACGCTGAGGCCAAGAAGAGCACTGTATCGAATAAATTCCCGGCGGGATAGTTTCCCCTTGTCCATCTCGTTTTTGAATTTCGCAATCGCTGGATGGATTTTTTCCTTCTGATTCATGTCATTCTCCTCCTTTGTGGGTAAGATCAATAAACGCCTAATTCATCAAAACAGGCAGGTACTAATGGTGAGATTGAAAAGAAGTGACAATCCCTGCCCCATAAAAGCAGATTCGCCATGGGGCGCTATCGGTTATGCCCCAGATGGCGTGCCCAATCGACTGCGGTGTAATTGACAGCCTCGGCATGGTCCAAAATACAAAAATGGGGGATGTAAGAAAAAAGATAATTTTGAATCATATCAGTTAGGGCAGCATAGTCAAATGAACTGGTTTTGTCAATGAAGGTACTATTGACGCGATGGCAATGGTTAGCTGGAAACACTTTCCCGACCTCGATATTTAAATGAGAAGTACTATCGTTTCGATCACGGTTGCGATCATCCAGGCGATGCTGTATTGTCGGTTACACTTTACCGAACCATCACCCTTGAGACAGAACCATTGAAGAGAAAATGAAGCTTGGCCTCCACACCTACAGCCTGAATCTGCACGGCATCGGCCAGGCCTGGGCGGGTTTCACCTGCCCCTGGCCCCGGCAACTCTCAACCTTCCAGCTGTTCGACCTGATCCTGGACCTGGACCTGGAGGGGGTACACCTGGATGATGGCGTTTTGGAACAGCTGGAACCGGCCTATCTTGAAGAAGTGGGATCGGCGGCCCGTGAAGCCGGGCTCTATCTGGAATACAATTTCTCCATGGACCTGGGCGAGTTCGGTGTCGGCGTCCAGAACGACCTGCCCGGGGCCATCACCACGGCCCGGCACCTGGGGGCCGACGTGATCAAGGTCGGCATGGACATCCGCCGCCCCAGGCCCGTAGCCGCCAGCCGCTTTCACCCTGAAATCGTCGATCAGCTAAAAATGGTGGCGAACCTGTTGAAAGCCGAGGCCCCGACGGCAGCCGAACACGGCATTCGGCTGGCCGTGGAAAACCACTGCGACAGTTTTTCTGAGGAAATTCTCTGGCTGCTGGACCGGGTGGACCATCCTGCGGTAGGCGCCTGCATCGACACCGTCAACGGTCTGCATGTCACCGAAGACCCCATGACCGCCATCCAAAATTTAGCCCCCCGGGCCTTCACCAATCACTTTCGCGACGATCGAATCGAGTTCCAGCGCTGGGGATTCAAGCTGGTGGGGGCGGCCGTCGGAGAGGGCGATATCGATATGCGCCGGGCCTACGAAATTTTCAGGGACCACTCCTGCATGCAGCGTATCAACATCGAAACGGAGTTGGAAACGCCACTGGACGACATGCAGGCGGCCCTGGACACGGAGATCGACGCCATCCGGCGCAGCGTGCGCTATTGCCGGGAGGTGTTGGGCGTTCGGAGACAGAATCGTTTATGACGCCTGTTTCCCGGACGGGAACAATTCGTTGATTTTTTCCAGCAGCGGCACTTTTCGGATCGGCTTGACCAAGAAAGCGTCGCATTTATCCCGGGACTTGATCACATAATCCGGCTTGCTGTGGGCGGTGATAATGATCTTCTTGGCCGGTGTGATACCGTTTTTATGCTCCAGCTGGTAAAATCGGGTCAACAGATCCAGGCCAGTGATATCCGGCAGTTCGATGTCGATGGTGATCAAATCGTAGGGCTGATTGTCTCCGATCGCTTTCACGAGGCACTCCGTTGCATGGATTCCGCTGGACGCCGTATCGCAAGACCCCACGTTTTTTTTCAGTAGTAACTCCAGTGTGGCCAAGGCCACCGGATCGTCATCGATCAATAATATTCGCATGATCAGGCTTCCTTCCATTGAGAAACGAACTCACTGAAACAGTATACTTGCTTTTTGAACCGCGATAGCGCTCGCATTCCCCGCCGCTTGCGGCGGGGAATGCGAGCGAACTGAAAATCGATATCCATCCTAACGGTGAAGATTCCCCGCGGCTTGCTGCGGGGAGGGTTCAATTTACCGTCGTCGGTGCGATTGTCTCTTATGGTGACGTCGAGAGCACGTCCCTGCATAAGCGCAACAGCGGCCGAAAGGCCCCAGTCCTGGTTCGTGCCATCCCTAGTTGGTGGACCTGCACTTCCGGTACACCCCACATTTTAAATATGGTTAAGTGCTTATGGGCGATAGATTGTTCCTTGGAAAGCAACAGGCGGCCGTTTGTATCCGTCACGTCGGTCGCCAGGACCATTCCTGGTTTGAGCTGGTCAATGGAAATATGAGACATAGATAATCCGGTTCAGATTTTGGGGCAACGCGATGGTTTGCTGTCAATTGGCCGACGCCTTATATATCGTGTGGGAGCCGCCAAACTTTAGCAGGTTTCACCGCATGGACCTGCCGTGTCCCTGATGGCAACGAACTGTCGTTTTTCAGAACTTCTGATTTGAAAACCAGTGACGCGTGGCTTATGTTATCGCCTGAAACAAACCAAGGCCAACCAACAAGAGGAGGAACAGATGACAGACAATCGAATCAAAGCAGCGGTAATCGGTGCGTTTGTGGCCGATGCGCTGTCCCTGGGTGTACACTGGGTGTACAACACTGGCGTGATCGACAAAAAATTGGGTCGGGTGGAGCAATATTACGATCCCTTGACCTCCTACCACAAGGGTAAGAAGGCCGGAGATTTCACCCACTATGGGGACCAGATGCTGGTGCTCCTGGAATCCGTGAGCGGCGGCGGCGGTTTTGATGCCCACCGGTTTGCTGAATTGTGGCGCGTCTTCTTTGCCGATTACGGCGGCTATTTCGATCAGGCCACCAAAACCACCTTGGCGAACATGGATGCCGGCAAAGACCTGACCGATAGCGCCTCGGATTCCGACGACCTGGCAGGGGCCTCACGCCTGGCGGCGCTGGTTTCTGTCTACCATGACAACGTAGAACAATTGGTCAGCGCTGCCCGTGCGCAGACCCGCATCACCCACAACGATGACCAGGGGCTTTTAAGTGCCGATTTTTTTGCTCGATCCGTTTTTGCCGTACTCGGCGGGCAGCCCCCCCTGGCAGCCGTGCAGGCCACCCTGGACACCCATTTTTCCAACAGTTCCATTGCATCGTTGATTACCATGGGATTGGAAAGCCGTGACCGGGACACCCGGGAAACCATCGCCGAATTCGGTCAAATATGCAGCGTGGAGGCAGGCCTGCCCGGGGCGGTTCACCTGATCTCCCGCTATGCCGACGATTTCAAGACAGCCATGGTGGAAAATGTGATGGCCGGCGGGGATTCATCGGCGCGGGGAATGATGGCAGGCATGATTCTTGGTGCCGCCCACGGAATGGAGGCCATTCCCCAACCGTGGCAGGTCGAAATGACTGCGAGCCAGCGAATCAACGCCCATTTAGACCATTTATAAGGACTCTCGAAACGGTCACTCTGGGACACGGATTCCGGCATCGGTGTCAATCGACAGGGGCTCGTCGGGCAGGTAGGAGCGAATGATAATATTGCGTTCCAGACTCTGCACCACCCGATCGATATCCGCCACACCCTCACGAATTTCGCGGATGCCTTCCCTGGCGGTTACCGTTACTCGGGGGATGTCCTGGCTGCCCTGTTTCAGGTTTTCCAAAATTGCCTGGATGGTTTCAAGGGACCCCCGGGCTTCTTCCAGAATGCCTTTCAGGGCCTGCACATTTTCCACCACGCCGTTGCCGGCCGTCCGGATCGTAGCCAGGTTGTCGCTGACCTGATCCATAATGACCGGCCCCATAGAGGAGGTTGTCCGCATATCATCCAGCAGGCCGTTCACCTTTTCCAGGTTTGATAGAACCCCGTCAACCAGTTACCCGGGAAGCCACCAGAGATCCCAACGCCCCCTGTCCTTGACCGATTCTGCCTGTGATCTGTAAAAGATGGGTAGATGTTTTTTCGATGTTGGCCAAAGTAGTCATCAATGGGCCATGCGGGTCTTTTACGAGGATCATCAGATCAGCGATTTCCTGGATCGTGCGGACGGCCAGCATGGCCGTCTTTTCCACTTCGAACTCCTTGAAAATATACGAAATGGACTTCTTTTCGATTGACGGGATCATGCCGCCAACAGGAATTTTCGGAGCGTTCGATGCGCCGGGGACAATGGAGATATATTCCGAGCCGATGACAAAGAGGCCGACGCTCTTTTCGGCGCGGGTATAGCTGGTTTGCATCAGATCGTCACCTGTCTGACCCTGGCCTTCACAGAATCGTTAAACGGATGTGGTCCGTATCTCTCCGCCAGCCACTGTCAGCTGCCGGTTCGCAAAACCGTTCATTTCAGAATTGTGGGAAACAAAAACCACGGCGGTTCCGGAACCTACCATATATTTAAGATGGTTGAAAATGTTATCGTTTTCAGAAATTTCCATGAAATTCTCAGGCTGCTCGATCAGCATCACTGCCGGCGCTTTACCCATTTCCCGCACGGTGATGGCTTTCAGCAACTCACCGTCGCTCAACACGGATGGCCGCCGGTTGAGCATACGGGATAGACCCGCACCCTTACAGAGAGAATCCAGGGTGATATCCAGGTCAATGGTCAAATCATTTTCAAAGTAAAACCTTGACAAAAGCAAGTTTTCCCGGAGGGTTTGGTTGCTGAGCATGGCCGCCCCGGGGGCCACATAGCCAATCTGACGTTTGACAGCCAGGCACTGCCGATAATCCTTCAGATCCACCGTTTTCCCATTGAATCGGTATTCTCCCCGTTCCGGCGGTTCCAATGTAGCCAGAATACGCAGCAGATGCCTGCCATCCGCAGGCGAGTCGGTGAAAACGGCGATCACGTCACCATGGGCAACGGCCAACCGGTTCGAGTCACAGTGGCTGGAAATGCCTGACGAGGCCAGAGCCAGGTCCGTGATGCCAATGATTGGTGTCGGGATCGATTCCATTTATACGTAAAAAATAAATGAGATGAAAATATTGATCACCAAACAGTAGAAAAAGCAGTCCACGGCTGCTCTGGAGGTGGCCACCGGCACCTGGGTGATCTGGTTTTTACGGGCGAGTCCGTGGTAGAGGCAGGTCACGGTGATTGTGATCCCGAAAAAGGCACCCTTTAGTATTCCAACGGCAATATCGGTTCCCACAACCCCTTTTGCGATTTGCTGGAAGAATCCTTCCACAGGCAGTATGGTGGTACCCTTGACGATGGCATAGCCGCCGATGATCGCCACGAGATCGAAGACCAGAATCAGGCTGACGATGGCTGTGGTGATCCCCACCAGCCGTGGAAAGCAGACGGTGTGAAGGGGATCGATACCGGCCATTTCCAGTGCGTCGATCTCGTGGAGGACGCACATATATGACATCTCGATGGTAACCGCAGTCGCAGAACGCAGGATCACGATGATGGTGGTGATCAGGGGGCCAATTTCCCGCAAAACCAGCACCACCAACAGTTTCCCCAAATCCACCTGACCTGACAACTGGGAGAACTGGACGATCAGCATGCTGCCGGTAATCAAGGCGACTGGAATGATTACGGGAAGCGCCTGAACTGCAGTAAAGTAAACCTGCTCCACAATCACTCGCTTGATCAGGGCCCGCCCGGTGCGAGGCAGCGGCACGGCGATGGCGGCCAGACGATATGTCAGCGCACACAGGTCCATCAGGCGGTTGACGGATCGAATGGTTTTTCTGCCTAAGGCGCCAACGAAGTTTACCATTTGGCCTCAACGCTTACCTCCCCGGGTAGCATACCCGGAAGAGGGCTCATTGGTTGACTTATCCAAATTCTTACAATATATAAATCACGTGGATCAATAGCATAGGGTTAACTATCAAGAATTGAAAGTAAAACTCACCTTTTTTCACATCCTTTCGCTCTCATTGCTTTTCGTGCTGCTCTTAGCCGCGTCCGGTGTGGCAGACAGCCCTCTTGTTCAAGTCTTGAACACGGGCTGCATCGACTGGAGTGCCGGAACCATAAGGGTTCATGGAGTTGCTGCCCCCGACACCTTTGATGATGGCGAGTCGCCTGATTCACCAGCGGAAATTCTGGATACCGCCCGGCGGATAGCTCAGTTCAACCTGATTGAAACCGCAGGTGTCATTCCCATCAATGCCGTTTCACAGATAGCGGATCGCATGGCCCAAAGCACCGACTTTCGAGACGGCTTGATCTCACTGGCCCGAAATGCATCCCTCACCCGCCAGGAGTATTTATCCGACGGTACCGTGGAAATTGAATTAACCATGAATCTGACAGGCGGGTTCAGCCAATTCGTGCTACCCGAAGAAATTCGCCAGGTGGACTCGGTGGTTACCATGACGGCTGCTGAACCGGATGCGGACAAGCCTGTAAAACCTGTGGAGGGCATCGATGGCGATGCTTATACGGGGCTGATCATCGACGCCACCGGCATCGGTGCAAAGCCATCCCTGGCACCGGTGGTCGTCGATGAATCGGAAGATGTGGTTTACGGACCGGCCTTTGTCAGCCGCGAATTTGCCGTATCCCGGGGAATGAGCGGCTTTGCCACCACCCTGGCTGCTGCCCGCAATGACAAACGGGTGGGACCGCGGCCACTGGTTATCAAAGCCATCAGAACCCGGTCGACGGGAGAGACGGACCTGGTCGTCTCCAGCGCCGATGGGGCGCGGCTGCGAAGTTCGGTGGTTCACCTGAATTTTCTAAAAGCATGCCGGGTGAGCATCGTCATGGATCCGGAGGCTGGTCAGCAATCAGGATTGTAATATCTATTAAATACAAATAGTTGGTGAATGAGGAGACATTATGGTCCGACGCAACTATCTTGCCTTGTCGATTCTCTCTTTGATTCTTTTCGTAGCCTGCGGCCCGGACACCATTTTCCTCCGACCGGCATTGGACACACCGACCCAGCATGTAAAAAATGGGAACAGCTTATTAACGCGCGGCAAAATCGATGCAGCCCATGCCGAATTTGTTCGGGCAAAAAGTTTGGACGATGGTTTTGCCCCGGCCTACGTCGGTCTTGCTTTGGTTCAGGGTCATCGAGGCGATATTGAGGGGGGATTTGAGACGCTGGACAAAGCCCGAGGGATAGCGGCTACGCCGGATGAAGTCAAATCTGTTGATCGTGGGTTTGAGACGCTGGAAAGGATGCGATCGACCGCCCAGAATTGACCACGACGGGCGGACAAATCGAATGGCCTACCGACGGGGCAGGGGTAAAATACCCCTGCCCCGTTTTTTCAGTAGCGATAGTGGTCCGGTTTGAAGGGGCCGTTTACGGGAATCCCTAGATAGTCGGCCTGAATCGGGGTAAGCGTGGTCAGTTTCACCCCCAACCGGGCCAGGTGAAGCCGGGCGACCTCTTCGTCCAGCTTTTTCGGCAGGGTGTAGACTTTTCTTTCATAGCCGCCTGAAGCCAGTTCGATCTGGGCCAGGCACTGGTTGGTGAAGCTGTTGCTCATGACAAAGCTGGGGTGGCCGGTGGCGCATCCCAGATTCACCAGCCGCCCTTCGGCAAGGATGATGATGGACCGCCCGGATTTTAGGGTCCATTTGTCCACCTGGGGTTTGATGGGTGTTTTCTTACAATCAGCACTCTTTTCCAGGTAGCCCATCTCGATCTCGTTGTCGAAGTGGCCGATGTTGCAAACGATGGCCTCGTTTTTCATCTGCTCCATATGAGTCCCGGTGATCACCTGGTAGCAGCCGGTGGCACTCACGAAGATGTCGCCCAGGGGCGCGGCGTCTTCAATGGTGGTCACTTCAAAGCCTTCCATGGCCGCCTGCAGGGCGCAGATGGGATCGACCTCCGTCACCAGCACGCGGGATCCGTAGCCGCGCATGGAATGGGCGCAGCCCTTGCCCACGTCGCCGTACCCGCAAACCACAACCACCTTACCGGCCATCATGACGTCCGTAGCCCGCTTGATGCCGTCTGCCAGGGATTCGCGGCAACCGTACAGGTTGTCGAATTTGGACTTGGTGACCGAATCATTGACGTTAAAAGCCGGGAACAGCAGATCGCCGCTCTGAGCCAGCTGATAAAGTCGATGGACACCGGTGGTGGTCTCTTCTGAAACTCCCTTGACCGATGCGGCGATGCGGGTCCAGAAGTCGGAATCATTGGCATGGCCGGCTTTCAGGCGGGCCATCAACAACCGCATATCATCGGAATCGTACTCTTTTTCCAGCAGCGACGGATCCTTTTCCACCGCCACCCCCTGATGGACGAACATGGTGGCGTCGCCGCCGTCGTCCACGATCAGGTCCGGTCCACTGCCGTCCGGCCAAACCAGCGCCTGTTCGGTGCACCACCAGTACTCCTCCAAGTTTTCTTCTTTCCAGGCGAAAACGGCGGCCGACCCCTTGCGGGCGATGGCCGCAGCCGCATGATCCTGGGTGGAAAAGATGTTGCAAGAAGCCCAGCGGATGTCGGCGCCGAGAATCTTAAGGGTATCGATGAGCATGGCGGTCTGGATGGTCATGTGCAGACTGCCGGTGACCTTCAATCCTTTGAGCGGCTGCTGCGGGCCGTATTTTTCACGAACGGCCATCAACCCGGGCATTTCGTTTTCCGCCAGCTGCATCTCCTTGTCACCGAAATCGGCATGGGCCAGGTCGGCAATTTTATAGGGCAGTGAGGGATCATAGGCCGGCGGGCCATCAATCGCCACAACGTTTTCGGCAAGTGTCATGCGTGTTCCTCCATAAATGGTGGGGGCCATTGGCCCCCTTTATCTGTAGATACTACAATAATCGCCATTTCGCCGATTACAAGCCGGCCTTTTCACGGATAATATCCGCCTTATTGGTCTGTTCCCAGGAAAATTCAGGCTCGGTCCTTCCGAAGTGGCCGTATGCAGCAGTTTTGCGATAGATGGGCCGCAACAGATCGAGGTACTCGATAATGGCTGCGGGGCGCAGGTCAAAGACCTCCCTGACGATCTCCTCTATCCGTTCCTTGGGAATCTTTCCCGTGTGCATGAGGTCAATCATCACCGATACCGGTTCGGCCACGCCGATGGCATAGGCGATCTGGACTTCGCATCTTTTGGCCAAGCCGGCGGCCACGATGTTCTTGGCCACGTGGCGCCCCATATAAGAGGCACTGCGGTCCACCTTGGAGGGGTCTTTACCGGAAAAGCATCCGCCGCCGTGGCTGCCCTGTCCGCCATAGGTATCTACAATGATCTTGCGACCCGTGAGCCCGCAGTCACCCATGGGGCCGCCCACCACGAACCGTCCGGTGGGGTTGATGAAATAACGGGTGTCCCCGTCGATCATGCCGGCCGGGATAACCTTTTTGATCACCTCTTCGATGATGGCCTCACGCAGGTCTTCATGGGTGACGTCCGGTTTGTGCTGGCTAGAGACCACGATGGTGTCCACCCGCTTGGGCTGGCCGTCGTGGTATTCGATGGTGACCTGGGATTTGCCGTCCGGCCTCAGAAAGTCCAGCGCCCCGTTTTTCCTCACCTGGGTCAGGCGCCGGGTCAGCTTGTGGGCATACATGATGGGCATGGGCATCAACTCCGGGGTCTCGTCCGTGGCAAACCCGAACATCAGGCCTTGATCGCCGGCACCCTGGTCCTTGTAGAGACCTGCACCCTGGTTCACACCCTGGGCGATGTCCGGGCTCTGGTGGTCGATGCTGGTGATGACCGAGCAGGTGCGCCAATCGAAACCCATCTGGGAGGAGTGGTAGCCGATATCCTTGATGGTTTCCCTGACAATCTGGGGCATATCCACGTAGCACTCGGTGGTGATTTCGCCGGCGATAAAGGCCAGGCCGGTGGTGACCAGGGTTTCGCAGGCCACCCGGCAGCCTTTGTCCTGGGCCATGATGGCATCCAGGATCGCGTCGGAAATGGCATCGGCCACTTTGTCTGGATGGCCTTCGGTTACCGATTCGGAGGTAAATAGAAATTTGTTGGTCATACATGGTCTCCTTTGTTCAAAATGAGGAACCCGGTTTGGATCACGGGGTAAGCATCATGTTGTCGATCAGCCGCGGTTTTCCCACCATTATCGCCATGGCCATGAGCACCGGGCCACTGACAACCGCCACATCCTCCAGGGTCTGAGGATCGCAGATGGCGATGTAATCGATTATTGTCTCTGGAACCGCGCTGATTCTTGCAGCAGCGGACCGGATGATAACCTCGGCGCTGGTCTCTCCATTTTTTACCATTTGCCGGGATGCCGTCAGGGCCCGGTAAAGGCTCGTGGCGGATTTCCGTTGATCGCTCGTAAGATACATATTTCTGGAACTCATGGCAAGGCCGTCGGCTTCCCGAACGATAGGTGCCGCGACGATGTCGATGCCAATCTCCAAATCCTTGACCATCTGTCGGATGACTGCCAGCTGCTGAAAGTCCTTTTCACCGAAAAGGGCCGTGTGGGGTCTGACAATTCCCAGCAGTTTGGTAACCACCGTGGCGACGCCGTTAAAGTGGCCCGGTCGTGAAAGGCCGCAAAGGTGTCCGGGCAGAAATTTCAAGAGTACAACCGTCTGACACCCAGAAGGATAAATCTGCTGCACGTCGGGAATGAAAACCGCGTCAACGCCGGCTTTCTGGGTCATATCCAGATCCCGCGCTTCGTCTTTGGGATAGGCAGCCAGGTCTTCGTTAGGACCGAACTGGGTGGGGTTGACAAAGATGCTCACCACCAACCGCGCTGCCAGTGATTTGCCTTTTTCCATGAGAGAAAGGTGACCCTGGTGGAGGAACCCCATGGTTGGTACAAAGGCAATGGTCTTTCCTGATCGGCGCAGATCGGAGGAAAAGCGTCGCATCTGGCTGACAGTGCGAAAGATATGAATAGAAAACCCCTTTTTCCCGGTCTTAGCCGGTTAACTCTGATGCCGGTTTCTCTTTTTCGCCTGGCATTCCGGTCCAATGCGGACCATCGCGATTTGGCAGGCCAGCATTAGCGGAATCGTATGCAAATGTCAATAATGGCAATGTTTTATAAATCGAGTAGAGGGGGGCCTCACGGCCTCCCCCTCTCACACCACCGGGCATACGTTCTACGTACACGGCGGTTTCCTTTAGCGGGTTAACAACAAATACCTGTTGGTCAAGTTGATGAGTCCCATCTGCTGGAACCATT
>JAQYWF010000262.1 GCA_030145105.1 Desulfosarcina sp. | reverse complement strand
TACTCCTAGACATGTTGATGCTGAGTGCCGTATTGAATTCATTCAAGGTGGCCATTGGTCTATGTTGGATCACCCTGACGACGTCAACGTACGGATGCTGGACTGGTTTGGCTCTGAAAGCTACGACGTGCGAGCAAATGTGAAAGAGGCCTAAGCACCCGGTTGGTTTGATCGATGCAAAACCGGTTTTTGATTTTGCAGCTGAAAAATGGGCAGAAGCTCGAGCCGAGGGGACCAGAGCCCCGACCGCTCGAGCCCGCCCTTCTATCAGGTTTATCTCGAGCTGCTGAAGCAAAGCAACAAGTTCAGCTTTTTAAAACGCGGGCTATATGGGAGACGCTATGAAAAGAGTTAAAACCACCCAATACCACAAGAAAAAATTACCCAGTTGGTTGCCTATTATGCTGCTTGTACTGGTGTCGGTACACCCTGGTTTCGCCCAATCATCCGAACCGTCAACGGACGCGCAACGGGCAAAGTTCGGGGGGCCGGATACGGTTCCCAACCGGATCGAAGGGGAACGCGTTGATACGGATACACTCTATGAGTTCGAGTTTCTGAAACCTTATTATGAATGGAAAGACCGGATTCAAGAAAAGTACGGTTATACCTATGCATTGGACTACTATCCGATCTATTTGAAAGCCAGTGACAGCCTGCCGGGAACAGATGATGATGCCGCCAGTGCCGTATTACGCTTTTCCGGTTTTTGGCAGCTCCTGGGGCGCGGTGAAGATTCAAATTCAAGCGGCACGCTGGTCTACCTGGTGGAACACCGTCATCGCTACACAGACAACCTACCCCAAACGTTTGCTTTGGAAAATCTTGGCTACGCTGGATCTATTGGGATACCCTTTGGGAATGAGGGGGGATTGCACCTGACAAATTTGTACTGGAATCAGGAGTGGCAGAATGGCTTCGGATTTGCTGCCGGATTTCTCGACGTTACGGACTGGGTCGATGTCTATGCTCTCACCAGCCCCTGGACGGACTTTTATAACTTTGTATTCAGTATCGGGGCGGCGACCATGGACCTGCCGGACGATGCCGCACTGGGCTTTGGGGCTGGCGGATGGCTGACGGACAGCGTCTACCTCATGGCCGGTCTGGAAGACCTGAACTCCGATCCCAACGATCCGTTTGATGGATTTAACACATTTTTCAACGATCACGAGTACTTCACGCACGTCGAAATCGGCTGGGTCACCTCCGCCAGGGAGCAGTACTATCTCGACAACCTCCACCTCACCTTGTGGCATGCGGACGAGCGGGATGAAATCGGCGTGGAAGACGGCTGGGGGGCGTTTTTGTCCTTTTCGCATACCTTCGCCGAAAAATGGTTGATGTTCGCCAGGGGCGGGTTTGCGGAAGACGGCGGCAGTCTCCTGGAGAGGTCCGTCAGCATCGGGGGCGGGTTTGCTCCGAACGGCTTCGGGGCTCCCGGCTTCGGCCATCTGCTTGGATTTGGAGCCAACTGGGGTCGACCCAACGATGCCCTCTTCGGCTCCGGTCTGGATGATCAGTATACGATGGAAGTCTATTACCGCTTGCAGGTGGCCAAGGAATTCTCCATCACACCGGACGTTCAATATCTGATCAACCCGGCACTACACCCGGAAGAGGACAATGTTTGGGTCTTCGGCCTGCGGGCGCGACTGTCGTTTTAGACACGGACAAAATGGTAGAGACAAGCTGATCCCGTATCGTGATAGCTTCTATAGTTCTTCCTAACCTGGACGAGCCGAAACTAAAAAATCTCTCGCAAAGACGCAAAGATTAGCTTAAGAATTTTCTTTGAGGCTTTGCGCGCAATTTTTTTGTCATAAAGAGCAAAAATTTTACTTTTAAGCGCCTAAAAAATGATCATCGTAAATCAGTTTCCCAATCATAGGAGGCAACCAATGAAAACTTTGGTGAAGATGCTGACCGTCTTGATTGTCTTATTTCCGCCGTTGCTGCATGCCGAAGATTCTCTTGATATTGACATGAACAAATTTTCGACCGCTAAAAAAGCGCTCGTTAAAGAGACTCTGCAGCTAACCGAGAAAGAAAGCACGGTCTTTTGGCCACTATATGATGCGTATGTAGAGGCTCAGATAAACATTTTTAACAGGCATATAGCTTTGATTAGAGAACACAAGCAAAAAAGCGAAAATCTGTCAGATAAGGAAGCCGAAGTGCTGATTAATAAGTATCTGGAACTGCAGGCTGATGATTTGAAGTTAAAGCAAGACTATGTCAAGAAATTCAGCAAAAAATTACCCTATAGAAGAGTATATCAGTTTTTCGATTTGGAAGATAGAATCGAGGCCGGTTTCTTCGCCGTGGTTGCGGAAGATTTGCCACTAATAAAAGAAATACCAAAGTGACCATCACAACTACTTGGGAGAACTAGTACTATGAATTCGAGACCATGCCGGTCTGCCTGGCAATCCAATGCGTTGTTGTGGGCGCACTGCTGGACGCTCTTGTATTTCTGGAAAAAAAAGGACTTATCAGACTCACACTTGTCGGGGTGTCCTCGCTTCTGGTCGCTGTCATGCTCATCATGCTGGCCGGGAACATTATCCAGATCACCATCACCTGGACGTGGCCATCCAGTTGCACCATATCAACAAGGTGATCGTGATGGACCACCGCGACTGCGGTGCCTACAAAGTCATTCTGGAAAAAGATTTCTACCAGGACCCTGTGAAGGAAACCGCGATTCACTCCGAAAAGCTCAATGAGCTGCGCAGACAAATCAAAGCAAAATATCACAAACTCGAGGTGGAGCTTCTGCTCATGGACCTTGACGGCAAGATCGAGAAGCTCGTGTCCAAAAGTTGAAAGGGTCGCAGTTCAAAAGTCTAAAGTTTAGAGGAAATACAGATTCGATCAACGACCTTCAACCCTGAACCGTGAACCTTGAACCCGGAACCCACAGTCATCAAAGGAGAAAACACAATGAAACCAAGCTCATTATTGATACTGGCAATCACCGGATTGTTGGCAACCTTGCTGGCGACATCAGCCTTGGCACAGCCGCCCAAAATGAAGATGACCACCGAAATTCCGCTCGGGATCTCAACCCCGGACAAGCTGGAGACACGCATCGGCACCCTGAACCTCTTCGACGGGGTGCCCGATAAGGAGACAGCCAAAAAGGTATATGAAAATCTCGATTTCCAGCGCGCCGTGCAGGCTTATTTGAACAGCATCCAGATCGCATCCATGTACGGTATGCGCAAAGGAATTCTGGAGTTCGGCCCGGCCAACACCACCGCGCTGCTGTTCGAAACCCTCATGGACTCCAAGGCGCTGTGGCTGACGCCGAATACGACGTCGGTGTATATGACAGCGTGGCTCGAGATGAAGGACGAACCCATGGTCATCGAGACGCCGCCCAATGTGCTCGGCATCATTGACGATCACTGGTTTAACTATGTCGCCGATTTCGGCAACGCCGGCCCGGACAAGGGCAAGGGAGGCAAATTCCTGATCCTGCCTCCAGGCTATAAGGGCGATGTGCCGGACGGGTATTACGTGGCGCGCACGAATACTTACGGCAACTGGGTTATCTGGCGCGGCTTCCAGGTCGAGGGCGATCCAGCCCCGGCCGTTGCGACGACGAAGGAGATCTTCCGTATGTTCCCGCTTTCGAAAAAAAACAACCCGCCGAAAATGAACTTTATTAATGTTTCCGGCGTGTTCAACAACACAATTCACCGCATGGATTTCGGAATCTTTGAAGAAATAAATGAGGTCGTGCAGGCTGAGCCGCCCGACGGTCAGAATCCGGAGATCCTTGGTCTGCTGGCGTCCATCGGCATCAAGAAGGGCCAGCCGTTCAAACCCGACGCCCGGATGAAAAAGATCCTGGAAGAGGCAGCCGATGTGGGCGCCGCTACGGTCCGCACCCTGGCGGCGCGTCCGCGTGATGACATGTTCTACTTCTACCCGGGCGAAGGTGTCTGGAGCACGCCGTTTCCCGGCGGCAGCCATGAGTTCCATGATAACGGCGCCCTTCTGGTGGATGCCCGCAGCTACTTCCACTTCTATGCTACAGGTATCACGCCTGCGATGACCGCCAAAATGGTCGGTAAAGGTTCGCAGTACGCCGTAGCCTATGTTGATGCTAATGGCAATCCCCTGGACGGCAGCAAGACCTACAAGGTTCATCTTCCGCCCAATGTGCCGGCTAAAGATTTTTGGTCCTTCACGCTGTATGACAACCAGACGCGCTCCATGCTCCAGACCGACCAGCAGTTCCCGGGTCTAGACAACAACAAGAAGGGGCTGAAGCAAAACGCCGACGGCTCCTTCGACATCTACTTTGGACCCAAGGCACTGGCCGGTAAGGTAAACAACTGGATCCAGACGATTCCCGGCAAGGGCTGGAACATGCTCCTCCGTCTCTACGGTCCGTTGCAGCCATGGTTTGACAAGACATGGCGGCCGGGGGATCCGAAGCTTGTCAACTAACAGGAAATAGGTTTCAGGTGTCAAGTAAAGGTTTCAGGTGTCGGGTGTCAGGTTTCAGTAAAAAAATTCTGGCACCTGAACACTTAAGTATAAGGAGAGCTATAAATGAAAGCAAAACAATTGATCACGTTGTTTCTGGCAGGGCTGCTGGTAACCGCCGCATGGGCCCAGCCCCCCAAAATGAAGATGACCACCGACATTCCGGCCTCGATTACCGCTCCGGATAAGGTGGAAACCTCCATCGGAACCCTCAAGTATTTTGATGGTGTACCGACGGAAAAAACAGTCAATACAGTGTATGATTTTCTAGACCGTTCGCGTGCAGTGAATGTCTTTATCAATTCTATACCAATGTTGTCGGCATACAGTCTGCGGGAAGGCCAAGCCAGCATTGGAGCGGACGCAAGCCATAAAATCGCGATCTGGGATAACCTGATGGATTCCAAGTCGCTGCTCCTGACAGGCAACACTTCCACAATGTACGCGGTGGGTTTTCTTGCTCTTGATAAGGACGGTCCAACCGTTATTGATCTTCCTCCTGGAATGCTGGGCGTGCTGGATGACATGGCCTTCCGCTACATGACCGACCTGGGAGTTGCCGGCCCCGACAAGGGCAAAGGCGGCAAATTCCTGGTTCTGCCTCCGGGCTATAAGGGTGAGGTTCCAAAAGGCTATTTTGTAGTTCCCTCAAAAACCAATGGCGTCTGGGTTTTCACACGGGGCTATCTCGACAAGAGCATGCCACTGGGCAAGGCGATCCCGGCGGCCTCTGCCAATATTCGCAATCATCTGAAAGTTTATCCCCTGGCCCAAAAGGACAATCCACCGAAAACAGAGTTCGTCAATGTCTCTGGAAAAAATATGAATACCATCCTGCCCAACGATTTCAGTTTCTTCAAAAAACTGCATGACCTTATTCAGGGTGAACCCGATGACTACCTGGGTCCTGAAGCCAAGGGCATGATGGCCGCCATCGGCATTGAAAAGGGCAAGCGATTTGCTCCTGATGATCGCATGAAAAAGATCCTCACCGATGCCGCAGCCATTGGCAACGCCGCTGCCCGTGCGATCAGCTTTTTTCCACGCGAGCCGGGCAACCTGATTTATGGCGATGAAAGTGCCTGGATGATGGCTTACGCAAATAAGGACACTGCCTTCGAGAAAAATGGTGTTTACAACCTGGATGCGCGCGCCCTGTTCCACTTTGGTTACATTGTTGTATCACCCGCCATGGCAGTGACGGTTCCTGGTAAGGGCTCCGACTATGGTCTGATTGCACTGGATTCCAATAAGCAACCATTGGACGGCTCGAAAACCTACAAACTGCATATGCCCCCCAACGTACCTGCCAAGGATTTCTGGGCACTGACCATGTATGACACCCAGACCCGTTCGCAACTGCAGACTGACCAGCAATTCCCGACGCTTGGCAGCCAGACCGAGGGTATTAAAACGAATGATGATGGTTCCTACGACATCTACTTCTCCCCCAAACCACCCAAGGGACAGGAAGGCAACTGGCTGCAGACCATTCCCGGCAAAAGCTGGTGGCTGGCCCTGCGGATGTATGGCCCGCTGCAGCCCTGGATCGACCAGACCTGGCGGCCGGGGGAGATTGAGTTGGTGGAGTAGCAGAGAAGTGTTCGGGTGTCAGTGTTTGGGGCTTCGTCACACCGGCAGTGTGACTTCGACCCCACAAGCAGGTTTCAGGGAACACACTGACACTAGACACCTGAAACCTTGTGAACAATGGAGTAAGCACAATGAAAACAAAACAATTATTCACAATAGCCATTGTATTCCTAATAGCGACCGGCCTGATGGCCCCTTCTTGGTCGCAGAAGGCTGGTAACATACCTGATAGCAGGAACCTCTTTGAATCCGCCGGCCCGAAACAGACCTCGGCGGATTTTAAACCGGCGCCGGACAAGATCAAGACCAACTTCGGCACCTTAAAGTTCGAACTGGAGGCCTTCCCCACCGAAGAATCAGTGAGGCAGATATACGATGAACTGGATTTACAGCGTGCCACGCAAGCCTATATGGACTTCTTTCCAACGTTGTCCGTGTACGCTATTGTCAAATCCCATATTCGTGATTTCGGCTTCAAGACGTCATCAGACATCACGGTAGCAGCCGGACCCGGCTGGAAACCCAGCGAGCTATACCTGACAGGAAATAACGCTACGGTATATGCAGTTGCTTCCCTTGACTTGAGAATCGATGGTCCCACGGTGGTGGAAATTCCACCCGGCATGTACGGCACTGCTGATGATGCACTCTTCAAATTCCTGGTGGACTTTGGATTTGTTGGCCCGGACAAGGGCAAGGGCGGAAAGTATCTGTTTCTGCCGCCCCCCTATAAGGAAAAGGTTCCGGATGGCTATTTTAAGGTCTATTCGCCCAGTTACCGGATATGGGTTATGATGCGCGGTTTTGGTGAAGTCGGGGTGGGTGTTCAAGCTGTTGATTGGTTCAAACAGAATCTTAGAGTCTACCCGCTTGCAACAGGCCCCCGCCAGGGTAACTACCGCAATGGAACAGGGGCCGGAACCAACTCACTGCCACCGGAGGATGGTTCTGCGTTTGAAATGTTGAATGAAATCGTTCAATACGAACCAAAGGAACTGTTCGGTGCCGAACAGCTGGGCCGCCTGGCCACGCTGGGTATTGTTAAAGGCAAACCGTTCAATCCGGATGAACGCATGCAGCGTATTCTGGACCAGGGTGCAAAACAGGGTGTCGCCATGTCGCGTGCGATTCTGTACGCATCCCGGGATCCGGATATTCTCTACTGGCCCAACCGGCGCTGGGAAAAGATGTTCCTGCACAACACCACCTTTGAACGTGACGGTGTCAATGACATTGATGCCAGAACCCTGTGGCATTACCAGGCCATCGTGGTGTC
>JAQYWF010000281.1 GCA_030145105.1 Desulfosarcina sp. | reverse complement strand
GCTCAACAGCTTATGCGCTTATCAGCTATGATGTTCCGACTTCCGACTTCCGACTTCCGACTTCCGACTTCTGACTTCCGACTTCCGACTTCCGACTTCCGACTTCCGACTTCCGACTTCCGACTTCCGATAAAAATGACACTTATTTGTAAAGTTGTCAATACAAATAAAGCTGTGTGCACATCGAATCATCTCCCATTTTATCCTGCGGGTCGCTTGAAGCAGTTCAATCTATCGCTTCTTCGGGGCTTACGCGGAAGGCATCAGTTTCAAGGCCCAACGGTTCAACTTGCCTTGATCGGCGCCCGCACGATCCGATACGTTTAATCTCCAGAGGCCATTAATCGTCTCTCCGCGTAATACCTGCAGATGCGGCGTATTTTCCCCGGTGTAGGTTTTAATGATATTGTTTGCAGAACCGCCGGTGTGATTATGGAGCAAAACATGTGTGTCGCTGGGGGAAACGAGTTCGACGCGTAAATCGCCGATGTAGGTGTGCGTGATATCGAGTTCGGCTTGAATATCGTCAAGATGCCCGCTATTGGCAACATTCAGGGATCGTGATATCCCACCCGGGATATTGTCCGGAATGATAATTCCGGGGGCGTCCTCAACATCAAACGCCGATTGCGTTTGTCCGCTGATCTCCAGCAGCCAACGTTTTAAACGGCCACGGTCTTGAGCCGCCAAGTCCTGAATATGAAGTGTCCAAGCACCCTCAACCTGTTCGTCTAAGTAGGCAAGCAACGCAGGCGTGGAACTGATATTGAATTCTCTGTGTAGATCGTTGGCACTGCCGCCGGCTCGATCATGGAGCGTGACCGAGGTACCGGATGGTGAAATCAAAGCGATACGCAGATCTCCAATATAGGTATGCGTAATGTCCACATGGACCTTTATGGAACGGGGTGTGAACGCTTGATCGCAAACGAGTTTGTCTTTAATCCCTCTTGAATTGTTATCCGGAATGCTTTTGTCCGGTGATGATTCGCCCTGGAAAATTAAATCACCTGGCCGGACACCGCGTCTCATGGCCTCCGCAACAGCAGCAGCGGCATCGACCCGTCCGTGCCCAAACCAGGGGCTCCATGTACCGTCTTCGTCACCCACATCGCTGAAGTTACCATTATCAAAAGGTGCGATGGGTGATATATCCCAGCTTGTATCGGGATCGAAACCGGCGGATGGCGTGCGGGGATAAGCTTGGAAATCGAGATCATTTGAAGCCGTCTGCTTGAGAATGGAAACGATTTCCAGCGCAGTCAGGTCAGGATTCGCTGAAACCATCAGGGCGGCAATGCCGGCCACCAAAGGGGTTGCACTTGAGGTGCCACCGAATTCGTGGGTAACACCACCCGGTTGCCCAGTTGTCGTGGTAACGCCCAATCCCCTGACATCCATGCGATAGTAAGCATGGCCATTACTGCTGGGCGCACATAGGGAAATCCCCGGTCCATAATTGGAATAGTGACTCCGCCGCGCCGTACTTGCCAGTGCCGCGATATTCATGACTCCCGGAATTCCAACCAAATTTCTATCAAACTGTCTCGCTGTATTTACACCAATCCATTCCGCAGAGCCATCATTGTATACACGCCATCCATGGGTAAATGGCACATCTACGCCTGCCGTGTGGCTGATGGGGCAATTGTCATTACCGGCTGCCCATAAAAAGACGATGCCCTTCCCTCGCCTTCCGCCGGTCTGCGCAAGTTCGGTTAGGCGATTAACAACGGGAAGGGCTAGTACGAAGGTCGGTACCCCACTCCATGAATTGGACATCACATCCACCTTGTCCGCTATGAAACTCAACGCGGTCAGCAGTTTTGAATCACTGATATATAAAGAAGGACCATCTGACTCCCACTGGATGGGGAGTAGACTGCATCCTGGCGCAGCCCCGACTGTCAGCAAAGCGTCTACTTCGCCGGCAATGACACCGGCACACGATGTGCCGTGATTGGAACCGGGTTGATACATTTCACCCGGATCAGCATCGATATCACCAGAGGTTATCAAGTGTTCTCCGCGGAAATACCCCCAGTCGGCAAATTTGTCAGGGGAATCGAAATCATGGTGGTCCAGCTTGCAGCCATCATCTGTAACCGCAACGACAACATTCTCACTCCCGAAATGGTCCAGCAAGCGCCATGCATCCTCACATTGCGAGCATGCACGCGTGTCATAATCCGGATCATTCAGATCCGTATGCAAGTGCCATTCACGCCCATATTGCGGATCTAAAGGAACAGCGAATTGACTGGTGGCCACGCGCTGGTCCAGATCATGCTCGGCCACGTCAACCAGGGGATCGTCTTCGGTCAGCTTCACAACCAGCTTAACCGGGTTCATACCGGTATGCGTGGTCAGTTGAAATAAATATTCACGATCACTGTAAACCGCCTTTTTAACGAGGCCGTATCGACCGGCAAATTCATCGACCGCCTCGGTGGATGGCGGTGTTTTGAAGACTACAAAAATTCGATCGGTAATCAAAAACTCGGCTCCGGTCTGTGCCTCAAAATATGCATGGTGGGTCGGTGCGACTGATCGGCTACGACGCATCACCGATTCAAGATTTGTTGTGGTTGTCGTTATCAGCGTCGAACCAGATGATACCTGCTGCTTGTCGACAATCGCATCATCATCCAAACTGCCAGGCAAGGTTCGGACAACCATTTGGACGAGGCTTTTATTGAGCTCAATTTTCTTCCCGGATCGATAGGTGTATGTTTTTTCTGATGCAGTCATAATTTTTTTCCTTCCTGACGATTTTTAGTTTGATGTCTATCAGTTGGTTTGGGTGACCCTTTTTACTTTAATTTTCGAGAAGGCCCACCTCCGCCTTGGCTGTGCAGGATCCAAGACTGCCATGGTCCTCAATCGGCTAACACCAGGACGTAAGATTTTTGATGGACCTTCGAATATAAAAAAATAAATCTGACATGTTTTTGGTGATGAGCGATCAGTCGCGTGGTAATCAGCAGGCGAAACAAACAACGAGAATGGAAAACGGCAAGGAATTTCGGCGCCTTTCTCAAATAAATAATTGAGTTTACCGTAACAGTCAAGTCCTGGGGTGGGTGGCGCCACACAGTGGATTATTGACGATACGACGGGAATTCCATATGATGAACACCACCACCACCAAGCAAGGAAAGCAGATCGCCATGACAATCGCCGACGGCTGGCCCGTCCTGATCATCGACGATGAGCAAGACATCCGCGACGTCACCGCCCTGACCCTCATGGATGCGGGGTACCGGGTCGAGACTGCGGCCGACGGCGCCGAGGGGCTGGTCCGCTGCGAGCAGTTCTCCCCCCGCATCATCATCACCGATATCCGCATGCCCGGCATGGACGGCATCCAGGTGCTGGAGACCATCAAGCGCCGCTTTCCGGAGACCGAGGTCATCGTTGCCACCGCCTTCGGCGAGATGGAGACCGCCATCCGCGCCCTGCAGCTGGACGCCTCGGACTTTATCACCAAACCCATCCACACCGAGGCCATGATGGTGGCCTTGGAGCGCGCACGCCACCGCTACACCACCCGTCAGCAACTCAAAGACTACACCCGGCATCTGGAAAAAGGGCTCACGCGCACCACCCGCCAATTGGAGGAGACCGTCGCCTTTCAGGATCGGCTCATCGAAAGTTCCATGGACGGCATCTGCGGCTGTGACGGCAGTGGCAAGGTGGTCACATTCAACCGCAGCATGGAGCGGATGCTGGGGATCGATCGCGCCGGGGTGATGAATCGAGCCACCCTGGAAGACTTTTTCAGCCAGGCGGAATATCGGCGCTTCCAGGAAGACCTGGCCGCCTCCGGACATGGCGGCCACAATCGGCTGATGCTCTACGAAACCTGTCTGCTGGATCACCGTCGACAACCGGTGCCGGTGCAACTGTCGGCAACCGTGCTGAAAGATGAACACGAATCCGCCGGCTGGGTATGCTTTTTTCGCGACCTGCGGCGCATCCATCGACTGGAACAGAAGATGTCCGACCAGGCCCGGTTGCTGCATCAGGACAAGATGATGTCTTTAGGCCGGCTGGCCGCCAGCGTGGCACATGAGATCAACAACCCGCTTGCCGGGATCCTCAACTACATCAGGCTGATGCTGCGCACGGTCAAAAAAGGCCCCCTGCCCGCGGACAAACATACGCAGTTCACCGGCTACCTGGCGCTGGTGGAAACCGAAACCGACCGTTGTTCGAAAATCGTATCCAGCCTGCTCACCTTTTCCCGTCGCTCACCGATATCGGTCGGTCCGGTATCGATCAACGAGATATTGGACCGCAGCATCGTGCTGGCCCGGCACCGCCTCGAACTGGGCAACGTCAAGCTGGCTGCCCGTATCGCGGACGGTCTGCCCGACATCAGCGGTGACGCCAACCAGCTCCAACAATGTCTGCTCAACCTGATCTTCAATGCCGTGGATGCCATGCCCGACGGCGGCACATTGACGCTCGGTGCCGCATTGGAATCCAACCCCGAGACCGTGGTCATCCAGGTCACCGACACCGGTCACGGCATCCATGAAGCGGACATGGGGCACCTCTTCGAGCCGTTCTACACGACCAAGCAGGAAGGCCACGGCATCGGCCTGGGATTGTCCACCACCTATGGCATCATCGACCGGCACGGCGGGGCCCTGACGGCCGCCAGTCAACCGGGTCAGACAACCACCTTTGAAATCAGGCTGCCCGTCGAGGCGTCCGTTTTAAATTCTCCCGGAGGACCGGCATGAAAACGGCCATGACGCCGCCCCATCACCGTCTGGGTATCCGCTGCGACCACTGGCTGGATGTCATGGACGAGTTGAATATCGGGGCATTCGTGGCCGACGGCAGTCGGCGGATCACGGCCATCAATCTCAGTGCCCAGGCGCTTTTAGGACTGCGCGAGCCGGAGGTGGTCGACCGGGATTGCCGCGAAGTATTCACCGGCGTCCCCTGCACGGTCGAATGCGTGATGCACCACCCGGATACAGCCGGTGACCGGGATCCGGACATGGAGATCACCGATGAGGAAAACCAGCGCCACCTGATCACACGCATGGCCACCCCCATCTACAACCGCCGGGGAGAGATTGCCGGGTGCATGACCATTCTGCAGGACCACTCCCCCATCACCCAGCTCATCGACCGGCTGCACTACGAAGAGAGAAGTCTCAAAATCATCCTGGACAATCTGGATGTGGGCATCTTCACCGTAAACCGGGGCGGGCTGATCAATTTTTTCAACCGGGCGGCCGAAACCATCTCCGGCTACGACCGGCATCAGGTCCTGGGCCAGTCCTGCGCGATGATCTTCTCCGGTGAGCGGGCCCCGGACGTCTGTTTGTTAAAAGAATCCATCGCATCGGGGGAGACCCGCAGCAGCCATCAGGGCCGTATGACCGACAGGGACGGTGTCACCATTCCCATCCGTGCCAACTACATGGCCCTGAGAAATGAGAAGAACGTCATCGTAGGCGGCCTGGCCACCTTTCACGACATGACCCTGGCCCATCAATTGAACCGGGCCATCAGCAACAGATATACCTTCCACGACATGATCGGCAAAGACCCGTCCATGCGAAAGATTTTCGAGATGGTGGCGGTCATCGCCCCCAGCCAGGCCACCGTGCTGGTCGAAGGGGCCACGGGTACCGGCAAGGACCTGCTGGCCAAAGTGATTCATTCGGCCAGCCCGCGGGCAGCCAAACCGATGGTGAAGGTCAACTGCGCTGCCATCCCGGAAAACCTCATCGAATCCGAAATCTTCGGTTATGTCAAAGGGGCCTTTACCGGAGCGGACCGGGATAAACCGGGACGGTTCTCGGATGCCGAGGGCGGTACCATCTTCCTGGACGAAATCGGCGACCTGCCGCTCTCTCTCCAGGCCAAGCTGCTGCGGGTACTCGAAGACAGGGAGTTTTACCCCTTGGGCTCCCGCCGTACCCGCAAGGTGGACGTGCGCATCATCTCGGCCACCAACCGACAGCTCAACGACCTGGTGGACCGGGGTCTATTTCGCGAGGACCTGTTTTACCGACTCAACGTCATGCGCATCGAGTTGCCACCGTTAAGACAACGAAGAGGCGATCTGCCCCTGCTTATCCGCCACATCGCCCGCGGCCTGTGTGCCGCCCGGGCGGTGGCACCGCCGGTCATATCCAATACGGCCATGCAGATTCTGCTCAACTACGACTATCCGGGCAATGTCCGGGAACTGGAGAATATCCTGGAGCATGCCCTGATCATCTGTCGCGAAGCCATGGTCCAGCCAGAGCACCTTCCAGATTATGTCAGACAGGATCAACAACCCTGCGCCGCGACCTGCCCTGTCGACATCCCGGCAGTGTCAACCAGCCGGGAGCATCAGCGAATAGTGGCGGCTTTGGAGAAAACCGGCGGCCATCGCGGCAAAGCCGCCCGGGAACTAAAAATGGAGCGCACCACCTTATGGCGCAAAATGAAAAAACACGGCATCGGCAAGAAATGACAGAAACCGACAAGAACCAACCCAATCGCCTGATCGGATTGGCGGCCAAGGCTTTCATATTGGCTGCCGTTGCCGCCGTGATCCTGCTTGGTCCCATCGCCTTCGCCGCCGATACGGCCCCTCAACCGATTAAAATCGCCGTTAAGGAATTTCCCCCCCTTGTTTTCAAGGATTTCAAGGGCTTTTGCATCGATGTGGCCAACAACATCTGTGAAAAAAACAATTTACGCCCCGAGTTCGTGATGTTCACCAGCGTTCCGGACCTGCTGGAGGCTGTGGAATCTGGGGTCCCAATAGTGTGTGAGGAAGCCAGGCAGGGGAGGAAGCCTTCCTTCTATGTCCCGTTCCGCGCCTTCAAGGAGTCCCTATCGGT
>JAQYWF010000214.1 GCA_030145105.1 Desulfosarcina sp. | reverse complement strand
TTCAGCCTTTCAGGACGGTATGGGGGCTTTGGAGCACTTTCCCGAAGGGATCCTGGCACCTCTGCCGGCTCCGGGTCGGCTACCGTCATCCAGCGCTCACCGGGAGCAAGACAATGACCCGACATCTTAAGATACTCGAATGCCTGAACCAGTTGCCGATTGCACTGGCGAACAGGAGCCATCCGGTCCACCGCGAATTTCCCGGCGGCTACCAGAAGCACGAGGACAACCACCTCCAGGGCGATCAAACATGCAAAGCATCGGTAGCGCATCTTTTGTTACCTCCGGCATCTGTTCTTCCCTGATTGATCAACCAGGTTCATATGTCGTTGCCTAAAATATCTGCTCCCACTTCGTGGTCCCGGTCTGTCGCCAGGGAGATAAAGTAACCCATGATGGCGTGGATCTGACGGGCACTGAGCTTGTCTTGCCAGGCCGGCATGTGCAGCGGCGGATCGGGCCCGGTCATGTCCAGGCGCGCCGCCTGCTTGCCCTTTTCGATCAGCTCGACGGCGGCCTTGAAGCGGGCCGTCACCAGCCGGTATCTGTCGATATCCGGGGGCTCATCCGGATCGATCGGGTCAATCCCTTGCCGGATCAGGTCCAGAAAGGTCCGCCGGTCTTCCACGTCGGTCAGAAAAATTTTTTCTGCGGTCCGGTCGTGGGCCGGAACGGTGGTCTTGATGTAATTAAAGTTTTCAATCCCCCCGCGGCCCGCAATGCCGTGGCAGGTTATACAGCCCATGTTCTGATAAAGATATTCGCCCAGTGCAACCGCGCCGGCTTCACTCGGCCGATCGAAAGCTGGCAGGCACAGGCTGCAGCTTATCGGTCGGGGGGTGGCCGGTTTTTCCCCGGCCGGGGTCACCACAATCCAACCCTGCATGTAAAAGTGGCATCCGCCGCACATGGAGGTGCAGTAATACTGGAACACGCCGGCTTTTTCGGCCGTGTAGCGGATCTTCTTTATGTAACCGGGCTCCACGTCAACCGGTCCGATACCGAGGGCGGGTACGTAAAACTGGTGAAACACATCGGCGCTGAGGAGCCGCAGCACCACCTTTTCGTCCAGCTGCATATGGATGGTCGCCGGTTCAAAGGATTTCCACCAGTAATTCAAACCGTTGACCGTTTCCAGGGTCCAGGCCCCCCTGGCCCCTACCCCGGTGATATTGATGACGCGTTCGTTGGCGCGCGATGGCCAGGCCATTTTCTGGTTGACGAATAACAGGCCGGGAACAACTGACAGCACGAACAAAACGCATATGACGGCAATTTTTTCCTTCATTTTTGATAATCCTGAAAAAAGTCTCATTTCCGACAGATTCGTAGAAAACCAGAGATCAAGGCTTGCGAATCCTGAGGAATGAGGTGTACTTACAGTACTCCGCAGTGACGAAGGATGAAGCGTAACGCAGATATCTGGTTTTTTACGAATCTGTCATTTTTCAACCCGCAAAAAGCTTGATAAAGGCCATGACAACCGCGGTGCAGACGATTGCCGCAGGGGCCAGGCTCAACACGGCTGCTTTGCGACCCTCCCAAAGGGATGCGGCGATCGCATATCCCCGTTTCAATGAAAATGCCAAACCAAGGAGCAGCAGGGGTATCTGGATATACACCATCAATCCGGGGTACAGGGGCTTCCAGGCGGTGTTCGCCGTGCCGAACAGATTCCAGCCCCAGCCCAACGGATCGGAGGCGGTCGCCAGGATGTACGACCAGTTGACCATGATCAACGGAAAACTGAACGCCGCCCAAGCCGTCAGCCCCAACGGGACCAACAGGAAGGCGTAACGCCGGAACAGCGTCTTGACGTCTACGCCGTGTGACCCGGCCAGGCGCCTGCCTGCAGCACAGGCCGAAAACCAGATTCCCGGAAAAATTCCCAGGGAGGCGATCCAGATAATGCCGGCATAAATCAAAAATCCCTGCCAGTCGCCGACTTCGCTGACGTTTGCCCAGGACTTGACCGTTCCCCAGGTGCCCAGCAGGGTTACGGAGTAGACCAAGGCGACACTGACCATGATCAGGGCCTTGAATGCCTCGTCAGTGCCTTTAATGCGGGTATCCGCACAAAAGGGCCGCAGGTTGATGGTCATGTTGCCATTGGGACAGGTCTTGATGCACTCCAGGCACATGCCGCAGTAATTGTTGCGCTCGAGTCGGCCCGGATGGCAGCCCCACGGACAGCCCCAGCCCGAAGGGCCGCCTGCCGCACAGGATTTGCTGCGGCAGACACGGCAGACCGCCGCGTCCTTTGCGCGTACCTCGACCATGGCGGCCATGGCATACAGACTGAGAAAACCGCTGACTGGACAAAGGTAATTGCAGAAAGACCGCTGCCGGAACACGGCCGACAGCACGGTTGCCGTCAGGACCAGTCCGAGAAGAACCGCTGCAGTGGTGACAGGCCGGGTGACCAGGATCGCACTGATGGTGCACAGCCCCAGGAACAGAATGTTCTGGACCCAGATGTTGGAAAACCGGCCCGGCCATTTTTTATAACCCCGCCACATGCGGCGTGCATCCGGCCGCACACCGATCAGTCGTCTGCGCTGGAACCACTCGCCGAAAAACGGAAATGGGCAGGCCATGCACCAGATCCGCGAACCGAAGGGCAGCAACACCGTGATTAACAGGAACCACCACAGGATCCAGACGAAGGTGATGACGATGTTGCGGTTGCCGATGGGAGACCCCCAGAAGCCGGCGATGATGAACAGCACGAACAGGGCCAGCCCCGGCAGGACCAAGGCAAACTGCAGCCAGCGCCGCCGGGCGAGCCAGCCAATCGGGGGTGCCGCCCGTAGCAGATCCAGACGCCGTTTTCCGGCTGCGGGCGGAATGCGTTTGCCGGTCGCCATCAGCAAAAAGCCTGCCAGCAGGATGCCTGCCGCGGAGCCAATTCCAGCCCGAAACGGATAATTGGGTTCGACGATCAATTCTCCCTGCATGAACGGATGCAGGGTGCCGCAGGTCACCGAGCAGCGGTAGCGGTATTTTCCGCAACGATCGGCCTGAAACACCATCTCTTCCGCCGGTGCGTAACCGGCCCCTGCAGCTCCACGGCCCAGGTTGAACAGAAGCCGTCCGGGATAGATAAATGCGTTCAGGTCCTGTCCTTCCATGTACAAGCCGTGCACCACATCGCTGGAGGCCAGGCGCAGGCGGACCTCATCGCCACGCCTGACCACGATCCGCGAGGGGTGGTAGGCATACTGTTCGGCTTTGATGTCAAAACGCCTGACACCGTCATCCGGCAAATCGGGGCCGGGCAACAGGCAGAAACCTGCGGCACCGGCCAGGACCGTCAGCAGGGCGGCGGTCCAGCGCGTTATGTTGCGTGCCGTTGGCACTTTGTTCCCCCTTGGAGCATTTTTTTCTGACAACAACTCGTCAGAAAATGGAGATCTCAGGTGTCAGCAATTAAAAAATTCCAAACAATTGTTTTTTGATCTTATTTGAGATTTGGATATTGGAATTTTTTTGTATTTTGGTGCATGTAATTTGTTATTTCAGGTTTATCCGGGTTCGGCTTGATGGAATCCGGATAAACCGTAAAATCCGTCTTCTTGCCAATCGTCAAGGTTGTTGGGCATATTTCGACCGCGTGATCGCAACGTCGACGGTCGTGGTCCGGCCGGCGGTCACGGTCGTCCGAAGGTCGCCGGTCTTCATCTTTAGTTTTTTGTGCCAGGCCTTGAGCACGTATTCTCCGGCAGGCACACTGTGGATTGCATATTCGGCGCGCTGCGTTTCACCTTCGATTTCGGCCACGGTGAAAAAGGGAGACGCCAGCACCAGGATGTGGGCCGCCATTTCCAGGTGCAGCTGGCACAGGGTGATGACCAACCCGGTTTCCGTGAATGTGTAGCTGACCGCCTGGCCCGGTCCCCAGGTGCCGATGTCCAGCGTCTCGCCGGTCTTGTCGTACAAGAAATAGACGTTGTGGCGGTCGTGGTCGCTGTTGAGGAAGTCCACCGTGGTGCCTACCTGAATCGCCATCACGTGAGGAATGAACACCAGCCCCCGCTGGTCCATGACCGCATGCTCGACCGGCGGCGGGTAGTCCGCGGGTGCCAGCGGCTCCAGGTAAACCACCACGTCCTTGAAGCTCTTGGCGCCGTGGGTCTTGACCTTGGCCTTGTGCAGTTCAATGCTTCCGGCCACGCTCCCCGTAGCAGCCGCTTGTGCAAACCCGGCGCTGATCAGGCCGCAGGCTGCAGCGATCACTACCAGAGGGTAAACAAGGTTTCTCATCCACGCCTCCCACCACGAGTTCGAGCTCCGTAACGCCCTTTGAAAATCAAACGGCGCATCGCAATTGGTTCTCAAAACGCCGCCGAAAGCAGCACAAACAGGGTGCCGTCGATCCCCTCTTCGACCTCGGCGCCGTCGGTGTAAAAGGTGCCTTCGACGTTGAGGGCAATATTGGCCCGGATCATGGCCTTGCCCCCCACGATGATGCGCGCCCGGTCCTGGTCGTCGTCCAGTCCGGCCACACCGGAGGGAAGGTCCAGGGTCAGCCCCTCGTAGCGCGCATAGGGGATCAGCCAGGGGTAGACGAAATAATAGGCCTCGGCCAGCCAGGCACCCGAATCCACCGAATTCGTGGAAAGCACCCCATAGGGGTTGTCGTTGCGGCCCCACATGTAGCCGGCGCCCACGGTCAAATCCCCGTATTTGGCCTGGACCCCGGCGCCCAGCCGCCAGAAATCGTCAGCGGACGTGCTGGTCAACCCGGCGGCGTCTTCGACCTCGATGTCGGCGGTTCCCCGGTAGCCGAACAGGGAAAGCATCAGGTGATCGTCGCGCCAGAACTCAGGATCGGCGGCCAGCGGGCTTTCCCCTTTGGCGGCGGAGCCGTCCATGGGCAGGCCGCCGATCTTGTAGGCACACTGCAAGAATAAATCCTGGGGGGATTTCTCCCCGACGCCAACCACATAGAAATCGCTTTCGGGAAACTCGTTGACCGGGTTCTTGACCTGACTGCTGACCCAACCCCCGGCGTACATCCAGCGTTTGCCGACACCGTTGACCTCGATGCCTGACAACGGCTGCAGGGTAAACGGGTTGCCCTGAAAATCGGCCAGCCCGCTTTGGGACAGGTTGACCTTGGGCATGGCCCAGGTCGTGTACTGGTAAAAATGGGTGGTAAAATTGTTGGCGTCCCGCGCAGTATAGAGCGCCATGCCCTGGGTGCCGACCGTGCCGACCCTGAGGTTGAGCACGTTTTCAGGACCCAGCAGGTTCTGGAACTGGAGCCAGGCTTTGGCCGTAATCCAGGACTCCACATCGTTGCCGCCAAAATCCTTGGAGATGTAAATCACATCCCCGTAAAAGGAGAGCGACTCCCCCATGGCATCGGCCGCCACCAGCTCGATCTCCTCCGGTAGCAGGAACATCATCGATTCGTCCCGGCTGCCATCCAGGTCCACTTCGCCCAGAAAGCGGCCGATCAGCGACAAGGGGATCTGGGACGGAATGGTCGACGGCCAGACCGCCTTGGGCCACAGGCGTTCGTATGCCTTGTCCCCCATTTCAACCGGCTCCTCCTTGCGGTAGACGTCGTCATCGACAAATTGGAATCCGCGCATGCGAAACCCCTCGCCAACCGCATTGCGTTTGGGAAACGCCTCGTGGCAGGTTACGCAACTGGTACGGTACTTGCGGGAAAAGTAGGGTACGGTCCACCCCTCGGACGCCAACACCAGCACGATCAGCATCGATGTACAAAAAGCCCCGATGCCGACCCCGTTTTTCAATGTTTTCATGTCGCCCTCCTGTTCAATAGCCCGTGAGTGTAAATTCGGAAAACACAATAGGATAGGTAACCCGCAGGGTGAAAAGGCCATAGCCCAGCATCGATACCCAGCAGAGCCGCTTCTGGATCTGCGGGATCATCCCGGCCAGCGACACCCGCGTGCGGAAGCGGCCGATGACGCCGATGCTGGCACCGGCGATGGCGCCCACCAGCAAAAATGCGTAAAGAAAGTAGCCGACGAAGTGATATTCTTTCTGCAGCATGCAAAACGGGCAGTGGTGCGTGGGCATCTCGTAAACATACAGGCAGAAAAGCGATATCAGCGCCGCCAGCGACAGGGGGAAAACGGCCACACTCAAAAGGCCGTAAAGCCAGTCGTGTTGGCCGGTCCGGGTGAACCACGCGCCGGCGGCCAATGTGAGGCACATGGCAAAATAAAAGTTGCCGGCGGCAACCGACGCCGGCAGGTGGGCCACCCCGGCCGCCACGCCCCGGCTGCCTTCGCCGAAAATGGTTCCACAGCAGGAAGTCAAGATCTGCGGGTCGAGCCCCGCCAGGAACCTGACCTGAAATATGCCTTCGACCAGCAGCAGCAGACCGATCCCCAGCAGACAGACATACTTGAACCGGATCAGGGGGAAGTCGTGGGCGCGACCATCCACGTGGTTGATGACGAGCCACACGCCGCAGCACAGGAAACTGGCGGTCCGCGCCGCCAGGGTCAGGTGGCCGTAAGGGTTCACGTTCAACACGCCGGCCGCGCACATGGCCCCGGTGAAAAAGGTGTGCAGCTGGTTGACCACGGCGATGAACAGAAACAGTGAGACCAGCTCGATGGCCAGCACGTGGCTCAGGATGCTCGAAACCAGGTAGGTTTTGCGCTCCAGTTGCAGCTGATCTTCACCGGCGCTGTCGAGGTCCCACTGCCAGAGGATCCGCAGGCCCAGCCCACAGGCATACAGCGTGAATACAGCCACCAGGAACGATGCGGCGATCAGTGCAATGACAGCGGGATTGATCAGCATGATGTCACGCCTCCTCGACCAGGCGGCCGTAGCGCATCTCGATGACGCGGTCGACCACGCCCGAATTGAAAAGAACCGGGTCGTGGGTGCCCATCAGGACCGTTTTGCCCTTTTCCTTGAGCCGGGCGATGATCTCCAGAAACTGCCGGGCCAGGTCCGTATCCAGGTGGGCTGTGGGCTCGTCGGCGATGATGCACGCCGGGTCGTTGATCAGGGCCCGGGCAATGGCCGTTCGCTGCTGTTCGCCCCCGGAAAGGCTCTGAACCGGCTCATGGGCCTTGGTGCGGATCTGGAGGCTATCCAGCAGCGAAAGGGCGCGCCGCCGAACCCGGCCCAGGGGCATGCCCCCCGGGTAGCCCGGCAGCATGATGTTTTCCAGCACGGACACGCCGTTGACGAGGTTGAAGCTCTGAAACACGAACCCGAAGGATTCCCGTCGGATCCTGGCCAGGAAACGCTCCGGCAGGCGGGTCACCTCGCAGCCGCCGACCCTCAGCCTGCCGGTGGTCGGCCGGGCCATGCAGCCGATGATGCCCAGCAGGGTCGTCTTGCCGGACCCGCTGGGGCCCTTGAACACCGCCACGCACCCCGGCGCCAGGGTCAGGTCGATAGCCTGCAGTGCCGTAAACCGGTTGGGTTTGCCGGCGTTGAAGGTTTTGGAGACACCCGATAGTTCGATCATGGCCTAATCCCAACCGATGGTTGAAGGTCATTGAATTTTATAAATTCAGCAAAATGGCAGGGATCCTGACGATCCAGGGTTCTGCCTCGATCCGCAGCCTCAGGCGGCTTTCAATCCAGGCTATTCACCAATGCAGGCGTGACCGCCGCAAAGGGAAGCACTTGCCGGCCGCGGTGGTCCCGCATGAAGGTTTCCGCATCGGTCGTGCTCGCAAAGGGGATCAGTTCTCGACCCATGGGGCCGTATATGTCGCTGCCCACCACAAAAATTGCGCCGGCGGCGTCGATGGGTTGCATGGTGTAGTAATCTGTCACATAAACGGCCACCACATCGTCCGTCGACCTGGCGGGATGGTACGTTGTCACCCCGAAGTAATATTTGAAGAAATCCTTGGCCCCGTCGAAAAACACGGTCTCCTGATCCCGAAAACGGACCTGGGCCACCCAGTCCGGGTATTTGGCCACGAACATCCCGCACACCGGGCAGCGGTCTTTGTCCGCCGGCGACAGCGCCGGCAGCGATCCGGCAGCCGCGCCAACCGTCAACGCCGCGAGCACCAGCACGATGACCATCGAGCAAGTCCAGGTCTTAGTTCTCATCATGCATTCCACCCGCCCGTAATTAGGGTCATACCCACTATCAAGAGGCAAATGCCCACTTGGCGCGTTTGGTCATCACGCCCATCTGATCGCCACCGGTGACCCAGTGGGCCGTCTCGGCATCGATCAGCTGCCGGGTGGTGTAGTCGGCCACCCTGATACTGACTGGCGTTTTGTCGATCTTGAGCGACAGGTCGATGGCCGCGCAGTGCAGGGAGCAGGTGCCCATTGCCGTGCCGTCGTCATAGGTGACGAGCGCCCGGGAGTGGGCAAACCGGGTACGGTCCATTCCGCAGTAGAAGCAGGATGGATGCGTGACCTGATCCTCGTCAGCCGAAGCGGTAAAGGGAATAGTGACAACACAAGCACAAATTAAACCGATTGACACCGCGGCAGTCGAAATCCATCTGGTCTTCATTTTGCGCCCTCCGATTGCATTTTAAGTTGTTGGAACCGTAAAAAGTCGAAATACTCTCTTTATTGTCATCCCCGCGGAGGCGGGGATCCAGTGTTATCAAATACTTATAGATTCCCGCCTACGCGGGAATGACACATCTTGATACTTTTTACGGCTTCATCAAGTTTGTTGGCGATCCTTTTTCCAAAGGAGGTCCCATAGCCCTCATCTTGGATTTAAAAATTTTTTGAGCTTTGATATCGCTGGTAAATGGGACACTG
>JAQYWF010000144.1 GCA_030145105.1 Desulfosarcina sp. | reverse complement strand
GTGGTGGGAGGCATAATTAACCAGCATGGCCCGTTGTCTTAAATACCCGCGCAGGATACAGATTTGATCCGCCGGGCGGAAAGATCCGTGCAATAACCCGTAGGTATGCAGTTGCTGAATCCACTGGCAATCCAGAACATCGGTCTTGCGGCCGGGAACATTTTTAATAAACTGAGGGTTGATCAGCCTGACCTCAAAACCTTTGGCGTCGAGGATTTCAAATAGCGGAATCCAATAAACGCCGGTGGATTCCATGGCAACGGTGTCAATCTGGCATTGTTGCAGCCAAGCGGCTAAAGCATATAGATCGGCAGTGAACGGACCGAAATTACGGACATCCCTTCCTTGCGGGTCGCGATCTTTCGGAACGGCCACGTAGTGGACGCCAGCGCCAATATCAATACCGGCGGCATTGATATTGATTTGTTTAAATTCAGGATGACGGCGATTACGTTTTTTCATCTGTACCTCCCATGGTAAAATAGAGGCATCAGGCGCAAAGGTCAGCGAATGGTTCAGCCTTCCAAGCGGGATCATAGGTCACCATTGAAACAGTCGCTATGACCTTCATACCAAGCTTTTTAACGAGCACAAGGGCATCAATGTCCTTACGGTCTTTTGCCTGATGCAATCAGGTAAAGATAAAAATCGTTGAACCAATGACAAGTTATTTGCTGATACAGCGCCTCAACGCGGCGTTGCACAGCTTTTTACGGGACCGCAAACTCAATTATCATGCCACAAGATACTGATCATGAAAAGGTCCCGGTGAATCATTTTTCAATTGATGGCCGGTTCTTTCGGCCTTATAGTCAGTCTTCAACCAGGTTGCCTGGTTCGCAATAAAGGATCGCACAGCATGCCACAGGATGACAAAACCGCCTGCAAACTGTCGGCCGTGGACAACGCCCAGGCGATTCACGGTTCCGGCGGGCAGTTGATTTCGCGAAAACCGGGCGCGCTCCTTCTGGTGGCGGCGGCCTACGTTCTCGGTGGCGGCGGCATGCTGGCCTGGCTGGCCTTTCTGCTTTTGGGCCCGCTGGTTCCAGTGGACATAGAACTCGGCATTGCCGGTGGCCTGCTGCTGGACATGCTCTTGTGCCTGCTGTTTTTCATCCAGCACAGCATCATGGTCCGGCGCGGGTTTCGTCTGTGGCTTACTCGTATCGTTCGCGCCGATTTTCACGGCACCCTCTACGCGGCGGCCTCCGGGACCTTCCTCCTGCTTTTGACCGGTCTGTGGCAGCCGGTGGGATCGCCACTATGGGAACCGGCCGGCTCCATCCGATGGGCGATGATTACGGTCTTTCTGGCAGCCGGTGCCGGCGCCTGGTGGGGCTCGAAATCCTTAGGAGATTTCGATGCGCTGGGTGTCAAACCGGCCTTGCGTGCCTTCGGCAGCCAAAAAGCGGTTGCCGCCACCCCATTTACCGTCCGCGGGCCATACCGCTGGGTGCGCCATCCGCTCTACCCGTTCAGCCTGATCATTATCTGGTCCTGCCCGATTTTTACCGTGGATCGAATACTCCACAATGGGCTCTGGACGATCTGGATTATCTTCGGCGCCACCATGGAGGAACGTGATCTGGTTGCCTGTTTCGGCCAGGCCTATCGATCGTATCAGAAAACGGTACCCATGCTGCTGCCGAAAAGCGTGAAACCACTGATTCCTGAGAGCCGTGCCTATCCAAAGAAGCACCCCTGAGGGGAGCTTTGCAACGACGCTTCAATTAACAACTTGGATCGGGTGGAAATCACAAATTTCGAGCACCAAATCCCAAACAACAACATCCAAATCTTAAAACAGACATAGACCTGATCTGGCGTTTGGAACCGCGATAGCGAGCGCATTCCTCGCAGTTTGCGGCGGGGTTAGCGAGCGAACTGAAAATCGATTTTTTTCCTTACGGTGCTGCGGAGCACTGCCGTTACAGGCAGCACATTCCCCGCGGCTTGCCGCGGGGAGGGTTCAATTTGGGTAATTGGAATTTATTTGGAATTTGAGATTTGGTTTTTGTGATTTTCATTGCGAATCCTAATGTTTTCTTTTAGTCCCCTTCTTTAACGAATATTAATAGGCTTACAATATGTCCACGACAAATGCCCCCCAACAGGTCAGAATGGATGCCGCCGTTGCCGGCCCCCTGCTCATGCTTGCCGCTGCATTGTTGTTTACCATGCTCAACCTGTTGATCAAACAAATCGGACCCGACTTTACCATCTGGCACATCGGATTTTATCGATTTTCTGGTGGGGTAGCGGTGCTTCTCCTGGTTTTCGGCAGGCACGGCAACCCCTATCGGGGCCAAAACGCTCGTTTGTTGATCATCCGGGGATTTACCGGTTCGGCAGCGTTTCTTTCCATCGTCACGGCCATTCGCCTGTTGCCGGTGTCCACCGCCTTGGTGATCTTTTACGCCTTTCCGGCCTTTTCCGCTGTTTTTTCCTACCTGATTTACGGCGAACGTTTATCCAAGGCGGAAATCGCCTGCATTGCCGCGGTGCTCATCGGCATCGGCGTACTGTTCGATTTCAGTTTGGAAGGGGGCTTTTTTGGCCAGTTAATGGCCCTTTCCGGCGCCGCATTCGCCGGTCTCACCGTTACCCTGATCAAGACCCTTCGAGAAAAAAACGGCCCGGTCATCATATACCTCTACTTCTGCACCATGGGCATGCTGGTGACCCTTCCCCAATTTGCCAGGGCCCCGCTATTGCCATCCACAGGCATGGCCTGGGCCATGGTGCTGGGCATCATCTTTGTCTCGGTCGCCGCGCAGCTGTTGATGAACCAGGGTTTTTTCTACTGCCGGGGGTGGGAGGGCGGCGTCTTCATGTCCAGCGAGGTGATCTTCACCGCCATTGTGGGCATCGCCTTTCTGGGGGATCCGGCATCCTGTCGCTTTTGGATTGGCGGAGTGTTAATCTTCGGCAGTGCCGTGGCCCTGAACCGGTTCAAGGCCAATGCCGTGAAACGGGAGAGACGGCTATATGCAGAAAACCGAGGTTGAGGGGTTCAAGGGTTCAGGGTTCAAGGGGTCGAGGGGTCGAGGGGGCGAGAGGGCGAGAGGGCGAGAAAAATTCGCTAATTGTACTTTGACCCGGCCAAAGCTTAAGCAACAAATTTCAGGTGCCAAATTCAAAATAAATTCCAAATACCAATCTCCAAATCTCAACCTCAGCCGTTTTCGTGGTCAACAAACTGAAGGTTGTTGGCGTTGTGCCGCTCACCGGCCACCTGATCAACTACGGCATCCAACGCATTGATCATTTTTGTTGAAAGCCGGATTGCCGCGGCCGATACATTTTCCGTGAGGTGTCGCCTGCGCTTCATGCCTGGAATGGGAACAATCGACGGGTCTTTGGCCAGCAGCCAGGCGATGGCCAGTTGGGCCGGCGTGTGGCCACTGGTCCGCGACAGCTGATTCAACCGGTCTACCAGGCGCTGATTGCGATCCATGGCCGCAGCATTGAAACGGGGGATGGCCCGTCGATAATCCGCCTTAGCCAGATCGTCCACCGTGCTCAAGCTGCCGGTGAGATATCCCCGGCCCAGCGGGCAATAAGGCACCAGGGAAACCTCCAGCTCCCGACAGGCGGGCAGGATCGTCTGTTCCACATCCCGGTGCCAGAGGCTGAACTCGGATTGCAGGACGGTGACCGGATGAACGGCGTGGGCCCGGCGCAGCGTGGCGACAGAAACTTCCGACAGACCGATGGTTCGGATTTTGCCCTGGGCCACCAGATCGGCCATGGCTCCCACGGTCTCCTCCACGGGAACGTCAGGATCCAGGCGGTGCAGGTAATAGAGATCGATGACATCGACACCCAACCGCTTCAGGCTTTCTTCGCAGGCTGTGGCAACATATTCGGGTCGCCCGCAGACACGCACCGCACCGTGCTCGTCTCCCACGAATCCAAATTTGGTGGCGATCACCACATCCTGGCGACGTTTTTTAAGTACCCTGGCAATCAAGCTTTCATTGTGTCCGCTGCCATACACATCGGCGGTGTCGAAAAAATTGATCCCCAGATCCAGGGCGTTTTCCATCGTGGCCAGCGATTCTTTCTCATCTGCCGGACCATACGCATGGGACATGCCCCAGCAGCCCAGGCCGATAGCCGACACGTCATATTGATTGTTTCCCAGGCGGCGTGTTTGCATCGAGTCTCTCCGTCAGGTGCTCCAGCCAGTCGGCATTGTCCGGATCGCCTCAGGCCTTTCATCGCATGATCAACCCGTGTATAATAGTGACCGTCGGCTCTTAATACGATTAAAATAACTAACACAGGATGCCTATGCAACGTTTTATTCTCGGAGCGATCATCAGCTTTCTTTGCCTGCCGATTCAGGCACAGGCACTTACGTTGGAGGGACATCTCGTCCAAGGCGGCATGGCCATCGGCAAAGTCGACCCTGCGGCTACGGTCCATTTTCATGGAAAAGCAGTGCGGGTTTCACCAGACGGTCTATTTGTGATCGGTTTTTCCCGGGACGCGGAACCGGCATCGGTGATCGAGCTTCACCAGCCCTCCGGCACGGTTGAAAAGCATCCGTTCACCATCGAAAAACGCACCTACAAAATCCAGCGTATCGATGGACTGCCGCCGCGTAAGGTCAGCCCTTCTGCCGAAGACCTGGAACGAATTTACCAAGACATCGCCCTGGTAAAGAAAGTCCGCAAAAAGGACGACCCCCGAACCGATTTTTCGAAGCCGTTCATTTGGCCGGTCACCGGACGGATCAGCGGTGTCTACGGCAGCCAGCGGGTCCTGAACGGCAAACCCAAAAGGCCCCATTACGGTGTAGACATTGCCGCGCCCACCGGCACGCCGGTAAAGGCGCCGGCCGACGGTGTGGTGAGCATGGCCCACAACGACATGTTCTACTCCGGCGGAACCCTGATCGTCGACCACGGCCACGGCCTGTCCACTGTGTATATGCACCTGCATAAAATATTGGTCGAAGAGGGGCAGCGGGTCGAACAGGGCAGCGTCATCGCCCAGGTGGGCGCGACCGGCCGCGTTACCGGCCCCCACCTGCACTGGGGCATGAACTGGTTTGACACCCGGCTGGATCCGTCGCTGCTGGTGCCGCCCATGCCGGAAGCAAAAACAGCAGCAGCGCAGTAACTCATTATTGACGGATTCGTAAAAAAGCCGATATCTGCGTTACGCTTCATCCCTCGTCATTGCGGAGTACAGTAAGTACACCTCATTCCTCGGGATTCGCAAGCCTTGATCTCGGCTTTTTTACGAACCCGTCGGAAATGTGACTTTTTACGAGGGCATCATTATTTAGCTAGTCAAAAATATAATAGCCCGGGCACTCTCCCGGTCCGTCTGGGTGGGCTTCAGTCCGGTAGAGCATGACCTCCCTGAACTGGTGAATGAATACCATAGCTGTCAATGACTTTCTTTTGGCGGCCGATGGCGAATCAGCCCTTCCTGGGACACGGTGGCCACCAGGCGGCCAGCCTGCGTGAAAATACGGCCGATGGACAACCCCCGGGCCCTGGATGCACTGGGGCTTTCCATCGCGTAGAGCAGCCAGTCGTCCATGCGAAAATCCCGGTGAAACCACATGGCGTGATCCAGGCTGGCCATCTGCATCGACGGTTCCCAGAAGGTGTGCCCGTGGGGGTATAGGGAGGTGCCTACCAGATTGAAATCCGATGCATAGGCCAGCAGGTAGTGGTGGACAGCCATTTCATCCGTGAGGAGGCCGATAGCTCGGAACCAGACATATTTTATGGGGATTCTTTTCTCCGGCTTGAACGGATTGATCGGGTTGACGTGGCGGATCTCGATGGGTTTTTTACACAGGATCTTCTCCCGGATGCCTGGGGGAATGTGGTCGGCCAGTCTACGGGCGGTTTCCATCTCCGGCTCCAGCCCGTCGGGTCCCTTAACGTCAGGCATCTCGTCCTGGTGGTCGAAGCCCGGCTCGTCGATCTGGAAAGAAGCCGCCATGGAGAAAATGGCCCGGCCTTTTTGCACGGCCACCACCCGCCGGGTGGTGAAGCTTTTCCCGTCCCGAATGCAGTCCACGGTGTAGGCAATCGGTTTTTTGGCGTCGCCGGCCCTCATGAAATAACCATGCAGGCTGTGGGCTTGTCGTCCGTCGGGAACGGTTTGGGAGGCGGCGGACAGCGCCTGACCCAACACCTGGCCACCGAATACGCTGCCGAAGCCCAGGTCCTGGCTCTGGCCGCGGAAGATATTTTCTTCGATTTTTTCCAGTTTCAGCAGTTTCAAGAGCTCTTCGAGAACGTTTCTCTGGACGCAGACATTCATGGTTTTTTCTCCCTGTAAACTCCAGTATTGATTGCCACTATCGATTAACATTTAACTGTGAACAGATGCGTCGAATTCAACCGTTTTGGATGCAACTGTCACGCGCTCCGTTTTGCGGCCACACCACCCATACATCGGGGGGTGACAAATTAAAATGATCTCGTTATAGTGCGGTCTTGTTCAACCAAACGATCCACGACTGCCATCGGGAGGTTGCCTATGCCGGCACCGAAAAATGCCATGGAAGTTTTTAAGCTTCTGGACAAGTCCAACTGCAGGGAGTGCGGTGAGAAGACCTGCCTGGCATTTGCCGGCGCTGTGTTTCAAGGCCACCGGACAATCAGTGACTGCCCGAAATTAAGCCCTTCTGTCATCGAGCGCTTTTCTGGAGACTCTGCCGACCTGAACACCCTCGAAGAGAACCGGGAAGCCTTCATGGAGATGATGAAGCAAAAGATCTCCCACATCGATTTATCGTTGGCTGCCGGAAGAACCGGGGGGCGATCTGAAAACGGCCGCCTGACCCTGAAAATCCTGGGCAAGGATTTCAGCGTTGACGGGCAGGGCAACCTTTATTCGGACATCCACATCAATCCCTGGGTGGCGGCGCCCTTCTTCGACTACGTGATCAACGGAAAAGGCGCTGACCTCACCGGCCAATGGGTCTCTTTCCGGGAGCTGAAAAACGGCAAAGACCGATACCCGTTGTTTCAAAAGCGGTGCGAAGAAGCCATGCAACAGGTGGCGGACAGCTACACCGATCTTTTCGACGACGTGGTCCACCTGTTCAGCGGTCGACAGGTGGAGCGGCAGTTCCAATCGGACATCTCCGTGGTGCTCCACCCGCTGCCCAAGGTTCCGATTATGATCTGCTACTGGCGCCCGGATGAAGGCCTCGGGTCCAGTCTGAACATTTTCTTCGATAAATCTACCGACCAGAACCTGGATATCGGCTCTGTTTTCTCATTGGGTGCGGGTCTGACCCAGATGTTTCAAAAACTGGCCCTCAGGCATGGGTTTGTCGAGGTCGTTTAACTGTTTACGGCGGGGCTAAAAAAAACGTTATGAGCGCAGGCAAAACAAGGCAGAAGTCGGCGAGATAGCGGAGCATACACGCAGTATGTGAGCATTTTTCGCCGACTTCTAACGCCGTATTGTCAAGCGCAATAGTTTTTTCCTGCTAAGCAAAAACCGTCGCCGTCTGCCGGCTAAAAACCGCCAGCCGCCCTTCAGGGTCCCAGATGGCACCCCGTTCGTGAACGTAGCCGTTTTCAGCGCTGTCCACCGTTGAGTGATAGCCCCACCAGTCATTCTCCTTACAGGTCTGGCGGTCCAGGTGAACGAACCCCATCTCCCAGGTGACGGTGCTGGCCGGCGCGGGGGCATTGAGCATGGCGAGCACCGGTGTGGGCCAGGCATCGGCCAGAGCCACCAGCCACTCTTCGGTGAGACAGTCGATGGGCTCGCGAAACTGGATCCATCCGCCGATTTCGTGGCCGCCCTTGCCGGAAAAAGGCAAATCGCCCAGCGCCCAGCGATAGGTGAAGTGGCGCGTGAATGCCGGCGTCAGACCTTCGATGTAAGGCAGTTTGAGGGCATCCGCCGGACTGGTCATTTCCGGCCGCGGTGCCGGGTCGATCCGGATGGCGGAATCCCGGTCGCCGCCAAAGCTGCCCTGCGCCACACATCGCACCGCCTCCTGCTGAACCAGTTTGGCTTCCAGATGGGTGACTGCTTTCCCCGACCGCAGCACGCGAGTATGGATCGAAAAATCATCCGCTCCGACCGGTCCGACGAATGAGATCAGCAGGCTCCGCACCTTACGCGCCGGCGGCACATGGCTTCTCATGGCCTTCAAGGCCAGCGCCCCCACCAGTCCGCCGTATCCGGCCCGGCCCTGCATCCAGTCCGGCGTCAGTTGTAGACGGTTGGTATCCGTGGCGCTGTCAACACGTTCCAGCAGCGCCGCAAAAGAAGTATCCGGCATCTCGATGACCTTTCATCTCCGTCTGAAAGTAATTGGTATGTAAAAAATCGGGCCAACCGAACGGTTTTCGGCTGCGATTCCATGGGGATGATCGCGGCTGGTAGCCGCTCCCGAATTCCGAGAATTGACATTATATCGTTTGGATGAGTTGCGCATAGAATCGACAGGCGTCAACAATCTGATTGACCTCACAACGCTCATTTCGCATGTGAGCCATTTTACTCTCTCCCGGTCCAAAACCAATCGTGGGTATTCCCATGCTCACGGGGGTTACGGCGTTGGTGCTGAAATCCCAGAATTCGTACTTGCCCGGATCATGCCCGAAAATTTCACGATAGGCATCAATGCAGGCTATGGAGAGTTCGTGGTTCAGGTCTATCTCCCATGCCAGATGAAAGGGTTCATAGGTGATATCCATTCCCGTCCAACTGTTCCTGTGAAGTGTTCCGACTTCCCAGGTTGCGTTTTTCCCTTTGATGAGGTGCTCTATCTCCTGCCTGATCGAATCTTTCGTTTCTCCGGGAACCATTCGCCTGTCCAAATACACGTCACATTCCGAGGGGACCGCATTTAACGATGCACTGATACTGGAAATGCTCGAGATTACCAAAGTCCCCCGGGCGCCCTCTTTATTCATCAATTCAAGATTCAGTTTTTCAGCCCGCTGGATGATTTCGGCCATTTCATAAATCGCATTGACCCCCTTCTCGGGCGCGGAACCATGCGCGGAGACACCGTGTGTCTTTATTGAAATTTGGGCCTTACCCTTATGCCCTATCGCAATTTTGTTTGCGGATGGCTCGCAAATAATCACATAGTCCGGTTTTATATCAAGCGCTTTGAACAGGTGTTTCAGGTTTTCCCCGTCGCAATCTTCCTCCATCACGGTACAGGAGACATAAATGGATTTGCCGCTGTCGAGGCCCAGCGTTTTTGCCATGGCGACGGCATAGATGGAAGCTGCAACGGAAGATTTCATATCTACGGATCCTCTCCCATAAAGCATGCCATCTTCAATTACACCGCCGAACGGGTCGTGTCTCCATTTTGAAGGATCATTGGCCGCAACGGTATCGACATGGGAGTCAAACATGAGAACGTCCTGGCCATTACCGATTCGCCCCACGATATTCCCCATGGAATCAACGGTAACGTCATCATAGTATAGTTGTTTCATTTTTTTTTCTATGAGATGGATGATTGCGCGCTCATCTCCTGAGTAGCTTTTCGTCCTGACAAGATCCCGCGCGAATTCAATCAGATCCGACTGTATCTGGTTAACAGCTTTTTGGATTGTATTCATACTGATTCCTTCTACCTCTTCGATAGCAGGAAACCGCTATTGTGCGTCTTGCTGGATAAACACCAGCAGCATCCGTTCCACCAATTTGGCGATACGCTTCATGTGGGCGATGCGCGCGGTTTCCGATCGTCCCGGATATTTTCTGAAACTGATCATGATGCCGCTCAAGGTGGCAAACAGGGTGTGGGCGAGCAGACGGGTGTCGCCCTTGTAGTCGAACTTTTTCAAAACTGTTTCCAGAAGATCCATCACCTGCCTGGAAATCTGGTTGAGCTTTTCGGCCGACGCCTCACCGATATTTCCGTGAAGGGCAAAATGGGTGATCATGCGCCAGTGGGCATCGTGTTCGATGTGGTAATCCAGATAGTCATTGATGAACGTCTCCAGTGAGGGCGATCGTTCCTCCTGAACGCGCTTTTTCAGGGCGGCGATAAATTTCCCGGTATCCCTGAAGGCGGTTTCAACAAACAGCGCCTCCTGATTTGGGAAATAGGTGTAGATGGAGGATTTGGCGATACCGGCGGTCTTGGCGATCTCGTTCATGCTGACCTGATCATAGGTCTTGGACCCGAATACCGTTCGTGCGGCACCGATAATCAGGTTTTCGCGGGTTTCCCGCTCCTGCTGTTTCAATTTGTTCAGCGTATTTCTGCCGGCCATGGATTGAACCCTCCCCGCGGCAAACCGCGGGGAGGGTTCACCGTTAGGATAAAAAATAGATTTCCAGTTCGCTTGCTAACCCCGCCGTAAACAGCGGGGAATGCGCTCGCTATCGCGGTTCAGCCTTTTGCTGCCGATCATAAAAAAGTTCGATTTGGGAATATACGGGTCTTTTGTACCATTGTCAGCTGGGCAAAGCAACTCTCGGTTGACATGTCGACCGGCGTTCGATATTAAGAACAACAGACTTTGTTGCGACTCCTGCTCAATTCACCTTTGTTTCAGGAGACTCACCGATGGCTTCAGGCAGGCCCTGGCTAAACTACTACGGCGAGGTTCCGCACACCATCGACTCGACCAGACAGGGAGAACCTTGATGGAAGCCATTCAACGGTTTAAAGGGATTTGTACGGACCCGAAAGCCTACGCCTGGCGCTGGAAGGAGAAGACCGGCGGCAAGGTGATCGGCATCTTGTGTTCCTATGCCCCGGAAGAGCTGATCCTTGCCGGGGGCGCGTTGGCGTTTCGCATCGTCGGCGGCAGCGGTAGCATATCGAAGGCCGATGCGCACCTGCAGAGCTACAGCTGCAGCCTGGTCCGCGGCGCCCTCGACGATGCACTCAACGGAGATCTTGATTTTCTCGACGGCGCCATCTTTCCTCACACCTGCGATTCCATCCAACGGTTGTCCGACATCTGGCGGATAAACGCCAAAACCGGTTTTCACCTGGATGTGGTGCTGCCGGTCAAGTTGGATACGCAAAGTGCCCGGGACTATATGACCGCAGTGATGAGAAAAGCCAGAACCAACCTGGAAGCGGCTCTGGAGAAAACCATCACCGATGAAGACCTGC
>JAQYWF010000333.1 GCA_030145105.1 Desulfosarcina sp. | reverse complement strand
GGGTCAGACCTCCAACTACGCTTCTATCAACGACCGGGGGCCGCTCCAACAACGCTTTGATCTGACAACGCTGGAACCTGAAACAGGCGAGCTTTCAGACGTTGGTGCAGTAAGCGCTCAGGCGCGGGTGGGCAACGTCTCCCTGACGGTTCAAAGGGACGGCGACAGCCGGATGCAGGTGAAAAAGGGATCGAAAAAGCTCAGTACGATCGAGCGGGGGCCGAAGGATGGTTTTTGGCACAGCGCGTTCACGCTTACACCAGATGCTCAACACATCTTGTCGGGCGGACAGAATGGTGAACTCCGACTCTACACGCTGAATGGCAAAACCAGGGCCAGGCTCATCGGCCACACCGGCATGATCACTGCTGTGGCCGTTTCGGCCGACGGCCGCTGGGCGCTGTCCGGATCCAATGATCAAACCCTCAGATTGTGGAATCTGGCAAAAATTGGTGCAACGGATAATACTGCGATCGGGCCCACCCTCTCACTCTTTCCAACCGTCGATGGCGAGTGGATTGCATGGACACCGGAAGGCTATTTCGCGGCCTCGTCCCGGGGCTCACGTCAAATCGGCTACAGCGTGAATCAAGGGCTCGATCGAACCGCAACGTTCGTGTCCGTTGACCAGCTGTACGATCGCTTCTATCGCCCAGATCTCGTGCATGCAAAGCTGCATGGCGACCCGGAAAAACTCTGGCAGCAAAAGGAGGCCTCAACAGACGTCAAGGAGGTTATTGCCGACGGACTTGCACCGCGGGTCGCGTTCATCAATCCTACAGCCGACACGGCGGTAGACCAACAGGTCGTTGATGTGCACGCCAATGTCATGGATCAAGGCGGCGGCATCGGCAAAGTCGTCTGGCGGATCAATGAGACCACCGTGGCCACCGATTCCTATGCCGACAGTTCTACCTCGCGCCTGGCCGCCGCCGGCCAGACATCGTTGAAAACCGACTTGATAACCCTCCAACAGCAGCTCACACTCCTACCGGGATACAACACCGTCGAACTGGTTGCCTATAATCAGCGCAATGAGATTGCATCGCCTCCCGCAGTTCTCACGCTGACCGTTACACCGCCTGCTGAGGCGCCCCCGATGACCGCTCAATCATCGCCAGTTACAGCCACCCCTTCCTGGGTCGAACTGCCCCCACCAGCCGTTCCCCAACCCACTGCAGCGCCACCCGACTTGCCACTGTTGACCGATTCGACCGTTTTAGCCACGGACCAGAAGCCGCTTTCCGAGGCGGCAGCGACAGCCCCGGCACTCACACCGGCAGCGACATACGACATGGTCGCACCCGGCGACGCAACATCAACCAAGACGTCCATCACGCTAAGCCTGCAGGTGCCTAACGAGAAACATGCTGATCTGATGCAACCGGCGTTGCATTTGCTGGTGGTGGGTATCAACCGCTATCGTGACAAAGCCTTGCGGCTGAAATATGCCGTGCAGGACGGCCGGGCCATCGCTGAAATCATCCGTGAGACAGGCGCTTCCCTGTTTCGTGATGTGAGAGTGACCCTGTTATTTGACAATCAGGTAACCATGGAGGGAATCGACGAGGCATTTCGTAAAGTAAAGGCAACCATTGCCCCGCAGGATGTTTTTATGTTTTACCTTGCCGGCCATGGCGTTACGCGCAATGGCCGCTATTATTTCCTGCCCTATGACTTTCGCTACTACAACGATGAGGCAATTCAGAGAAACGCCGTCAATCAGGATCACCTCCAGAACTGGCTGGCCCTCATTCCTGCCCGCAAGAACCTGGTTTTAATTGACACGTGTGAAAGCGGTTCTTTTACACAGTCAATGGTGGCCATGCGTGGTATGGCGGCCAAAACCGCTATTGCCAAGCTCACGCGGGCAACCGGCCGGGCCACCATTGTGGCCTCCACCGATGAGCAGCCGGCCGTTGAAGGCTACCAGGGACACGGTGTTTTCACGTATGTGCTCCTTGAAGGCCTGCGGCACGCGGATGCGAGGTTTGGCAACCGCGACGGCTACACGGGCCTTTTTGAACTTGCCGCCTTTGTGAATGATCAGGTCCCCTCCATCACGATGAATGCCTTCAATTTCGAACAAATTCCTCAAGTTCACATGGTCGGCACGGACTTTCCCATTGGCGTGGTGACGATCAAGGGTTCATGACCAACAATTATTTGGACGGAGAAAATAATGAAGCATGGGATGTCCGCCTTGGGTTGGGTTGCCTTCGTGGCCTTTATTGCCGGCACTCTTTTTGGGTGCACGTCTATACGCCAAAAAATATGGCCGGACCACCACAAGCCTCTGTCCATTCTGGCATCCTGTGTGTATCGGACAGGCGGCACCGGTCCCCTTCTGCCGATCACCAATGGTATTGAACTGAATTCCGGAGATCACTACAAGACCTACTTTAAAGCCAGCCAAGATTGTTATGTCTACGTTTATCAGACCGATGCCACCGGGCAGGTTTTCCGACTGTTCCCGTTAAAGCAATTTGACGGCGTGATGCTGAACCACAACAACCCGGTAAAAGCCGAAGCTGATGTCGTGCTACCCTCCGATGACCGTTTTTTCTATTTGGACAATACCATCGGCAAGGAGAAAATCTATTTTATCGCCTCTCTTCGACGAATTAGTGATCTGGAAACACTCGAGGACAGGATAGCTAACGCGCTACAGGCTGAAGATGAAAAGCAGATATCAGAATCCAGTCAGGCAATTAACGCGTATTTGACCAAACGGGGTATGGGAGCCATCTCGAAAACACAGACCGTAATGGTTGCATGGAATGATGGCGACGCCACTTTTCCCATCACGGGTTTCCAGTTTGAAAGTCTGAAGGAAGAAAGCGTTCATACGCTCGAATTTATGCATCGGTAAAAACAATTTGTAAAATGATGTGGAGTCTCCATGAAAAAAAATAGCCGTGAGCATTTGCATAGTGGTTGCCGGTTTTGTGTCTCAAGGCATGGTTCCTGAAGAAATGAGATGTCTTGGACGAACCAAAGTATCTAATTTTTATTCAAGATGCAATCGACAGGCCTTATTCCTTTTTTGCTGGCAACACGCCTGGCAGTTGCTCCTAGCCGTTGTTGCCGCAGCTGTTGCTGTAGCTATATTACTATTAGCGATTTCAGAATTTTCTGGATTCAGCCTACGCGACTTATTATCAAAACAAAGCGTTCATGCAGAACCAAATATCACCGGCGCGTTGGTGTTTCCGACTGAGACCGAGGATCACAATCCAGAGGTTGTCATTCGTAACGATGGGCCGGTAAAGGCTGTTTCGATATACTGGGATGTTAAGGTTTATCAATATGATTTGGTGATAGACGATATTACTGCATGCGCCATGTTAGGCTCCGGAAGCCGTGACCACAAATTTTTCCATAAGAAGATTAACCCTTCAGAGGAATTCAGGCATTCAACGATTGGTCTGTCGGGCGAAAATGTACTGGCAATTTATTTGATCAGCGGTTTTTATTATGTTGAACCTAACACTCAGCCATTCAACCTGAAACACTATTATTTTGTAGAAAACAATCGGATTAAGGACAGCATCCAGTTTAAAAAGGATCCGCGCTATAATGATTTAATGCAGAAAATAGATTTTTTCGACATATCACAATCATCCGCTTCACTCGGCATTGATGTGCACGATGCCAACGCAACGCCGGACAAACCGACAGTGGCAATCGTTCCTGAATCTCCCGTGAAGGTAGTCCACGGCGGCGAGTCGCCGGAATCGCCAATAGTAAAGCCGTTGTCCATCCAGGCATTCTTTGTGTATCGGGCCGGCGGCACCGGCCCCCTGCTGCCGATCACCAGTGGTGGTGAACTGAATTCCGGCGATCACTACAAAATTTACTTTAAAGCCAACCAAGACTGTTATGTATACGTTTATCAGGCCGATGCCACCGGGCAGGTTTTCCGACTGTTCCCGTTAAAGCAATTTGATGGGGTGATGCTGAACCACAACAACCCGGTGAAAGCCGAAGCTGATGTCGTGCTTCCTTCCAAGGATCGCTTCTTCTATTTAGATGATATCATCGGTAAAGAGAAGATTTTCTTTGTCGCATCCGTTCAGCGAAATATAGAACTCGAGGGATTGGATAACACATTAAAAAAAGCGGTGAGGTCCAAGAATAAAACCCAGATCTCAAGAGCCAAGAAAAACATGGCCGATTACCTATCGACCAGAGTCAATAGCGGAATTATCAAAACAGTGACGTCACCGGTCGCTTGGCAAGCCAACGCGACCGCCTCTCCTGTCCTTGGGTATCTTATTAAAAACATGGAGAAAGATAGCTTGCACGAGGTAGAATTTTTTCATAGATAATCAATTCATAAACAAATAAGGGAACAACGATGAAGAAAAAAACCCTAATTGTCGTTATCGCGATTTTCGGTTTTGCATCTCAAGGCATCTTTGCTGAGGAAATGAAATTCCCGAAGTCCGAAGCGGAATTCGTTGATGCGCTGAGCATCAAAAAACCTGCGGGACTTCCAGCCAACACCCGTGGTTTGACCCGGGGACTTGATAAAAGAGGCCTTGGTGGCATTACCGAACCATCGACGCCGGTGAAGGCGGGTGCATTGATCAATTTTGATTATGATTCTGACATCATCAAGCCGGAATCGTACAACCTGCTTGACAGTTTCGGCAATGCACTCAAAGGCGGTCTGTCGGATGCTGTCATTATCGTGGCCGGCCACACAGACAGCAGCGGGACCGATGAATATAACAATATGCTGTCTGTGAGAAGAGCAAAGGCTGTGGCGGATTACCTGATTGACCGGCATCATATCTCGGAGGATAGGCTGGTGGTTCAAGGCTACGGGGAGTATATGCCCATTGCCGACAATCAGACTCTCAACGGCAGGTCACTAAATCGGCGAGTGGAGTTTATTCGTGAATGATAATAATTTACCGACAGGACCTTGACCATTGCAATCAGGCCGGTCCCGATGCCGGCCAACCGGTCCATTACCGATAGAGCCGTTTTCAGGTAAAAGGGATCCGCCTCACCTGATTTTCGGGAAAAGGTTTCATCCACGCATGCAAAACCCCGCTCCCGCCACCGGGTCCTCCAAAGACTTGGTGAAGGCCGGTTCGACCGATCCACGGAACCGCCACCGGAGGTTGCAGGCGGCGGTTCAGCAAAACCGTCGGCGTCATCATCCCGGGAAGGATTGCCTTTCCGGGGAGGGGCATGGTCTGTGGAATCAGACGTCGGAAAATTGCTTATCCAGCATGATGTTGAGAATGGTCCGATCCGTCTCGATCATTCCTTGGGTTGTCAGGGTGCCGATATTCTTCATCGTTTCTTCGGAGGAACGGCCGATAATGCCGTCGGTAAAGCTGACATTGACCCCCTGCAGCGAGAACAAAGCCGCCTGGACGGCTGTTCCGGAGGCGGTGGCCAGCTTCAGGGCGCATCCGCCCTTGGCCCCGTCGCAAATCACCCCAGCCAGATCTTCGGTAAGATTCTTGATGGCACCGGCAATGTGCAGCTTGGTGCCACCCATCAAATAGGTGACGCCGGCAGTGGCTCCGGCGCCGGCGGCTACCGAGCAGCCGCAGATGGCGGACAAACGGCCGGTGTAGGCTTTCACATAGGCGGTAATGATATGACTCAGGCCGATGGCCTCCAAGGTGGTGCGATGATCGACCGAGAGGAATTTTTCGACGGCGACAATGGGCAGAATGGCCGTCAGGCCGTGGTTGCCCGACCCGGAAATGATCATGGCATGCAGTATGACGCCGGACATGCGGGCGTCGGCGGCAGAAGATGCCAGAATCCGTGCCGCGG
>JAQYWF010000270.1 GCA_030145105.1 Desulfosarcina sp. | reverse complement strand
GTTTCCAGAGCATGACAAACCCTGACGTCAGGGCGCCGCAGGTGACAATGCAGGGCCGGTGTCCGGACAACTCGACGATCTGCCCCACAGCAAGGGGAGAGAACCGGATCTCTTTTTTTTCAGCGCTGATCATTTCGGGTTTGTGGCTGTGACCGCGAAACAGGAGTCCATAGGAGTTCTCCCTGAAAAATGTACCGGCTTCGCGTCTACCCATCACGCCGATCATGGCCGACAGGCCCAGTTGCCGCACAAAGGGGCGCGAGTGAACCAGCTTTGCACTGCCGACGGCAAGGCTAAGGGGAAGATTTTCCAGGAAGGCGGTGGTTGCCGGTCGGATGCCGCCGTCCGATCGCCCTCGGGCATCGGCAGCCAGGGTGTGGTCGTTGTTGCCCTTGACGGCGACAATGCCGTGGCGTCTCACTTGTGCCACGCAGTCATTGGCGGTTTTCCACAAGGTCGAGTCGCAGATGTCACCCAGGTGGTATAGGGCCGTGCAGCCTCGTTGCTTCAGGAAAATGGCACCGGCGAGGATGGCCGCCGGATCGCCGTGGCTGTCAGCCATGATGCCTATGTTTTCAGGTATTTTGTCTGGCATGCGCGGATCGGTTCTATTTGATTACCCCTCACCCCGGCCCTCTCCCCTCAAGGGTCGAGGGAGACACGCAATGTTACTCATCCTTAGGGGGTGAGACGTGTGATGTTGTTTTCTCCTCAACGCGCTATGGAACATCTCACAGCAAGGGCCTCAGACAACCCCTTTTTCCCGCAGCGCCCTGATTTCTGCCTCGCCATAGCCGAGTTCCCTGAGGATTCGGTCCGTGTCTTCTCCGAAGGCGGCTGGTGCCGTGTGCACCGCCCCCGGCGTTTCGCTCAGTTTCACCGGAACGCCCAAGGCGGGTGTGGGCTGATCCGCCTGCGCCACCATTTCACGCACGTCGAACAGTGGATCCTGCATAGCTTCGGCAACGGTTCGGATCGGTGATACACAGACATCAAGACCTTCGAATTCGCGTTCCCATTCGCCAAGCGGCTTTTGCCTGAATTTTTCCCGCATGCTGGCGATGATCTCCTCCCGACGGGTTTCATCGTACTGCAGGGGACCGTATTCAGGCTTTCCCAGGTGGCGGCACAGGTTCTGCCAGAAGTGATTCTCCACCGCCCCCACGGAGAGATAGCGGCCATCGGCTGTCTGGTAAGTGTTATAACAGGCATAGCGATGGGAGAGAAAGCTGTCCCCCCGGATTTGCTCGGCGCCAAACAGGGCCTGGAAAAATTGCACCGTGGGCAGCATTCCCAGCATGCCGTCGGTCATGGAGATGTCGATATGCTGGCCCGTACCGGAGCGCTCCCGGTGGAACAGGGCCATGACGATGCCCAGGGCGCCGTTCATGCCGCCGCCCACCAGGTCCGCCAGCTGGATGCCGGGAATGGCCGGCGGTCGGCCTTTTTCACCCATCAGGTCCAGCAGACCCGACCGGCTCAGGTAGTTGACGTCGTGGCCGGCGGCATGGCGCATGGGGCCGGTCTGGCCGTAGCCGGTGATGGAGCAGTAGACGATCTTCGGGTTCACCCGGCACACGGCGGGGTAATCTACACCCAGCCGGGTGACCACGCCCGGCCTGAAGCCCTCCACCACCACGTCCGCATCCCCGACCAAGCGAAAGAAGATCTCACGCCCGATCTCGGATTTCAGGTTCAGGGACATGTGGGATTTGTTGCGGTAGACGGGAAAGACGGTTTCACCACGGTCCCGATAACGCGGGTTCTCCACGGCGATGACCCGGGCGCCGTGGTCGGCCAGGATCATGGTGCAGTAGGGTCCCGGTAGCAAACGGGACAGGTCGATGACGCTGATGCCCGACAGGGCGCCGGTTGGGTTCATAGCGGGTTTTCCATTTCTGGCTCATAAGCCCATGAACTTGGCAGCTATACCCTTCATGATTTCGTTGGTGCCGGCGAAGATCGACATCACCCGCAGGTCACGCCAGGCGCGCACGATGGGGCAGGACTCGGCGGTACCGAAATCGCCCAGTATGCTCAGGGCCCGGTCCGCGGTCCGGCTGGCCAGGTCGGTGGTCCAGAACTTGGCCATGGCGGTCTCCACCACGATGTTCTTTTTCTCGATGTGGTCGGCCACCAGTTTGTCCACGAAGGTGCGGCCAACCTTCACGTCGGCGGTCATCTCGACCAGTTCAAACTGGACCGCCTGGGATTTTGACATCGGGCGGCCGCCGCGGTTCGTTTTGCGGCAAAAGTCCACGGTCCACGCCAGAATGCCTTCGGCCCCGCACACCGCACCCACCGCACAGGTCAGGCGCTCCTGCTGAAGTTTTTCCATGAGCATGAGAAAACCCATGCCCTTTTCCCCCAACCGATGGTCCACGGGGATGCGGCAGTTGCTGAAAAACAGCTCGGCAGTGTCCTGGCTGTGCCAGCCCATCTTGTCCAGCTTCCGTCCGCGGGTGAAACCCGGTGTGCCGTCTTCAATCACATAGAGGGACATCGCTTCGTACTTGTTTTCCACGGCCGGATCCCTGGCGGCAATTACCAGCAGGTCGCAATTGATGCCGTTGGAGATGAAGGTCTTCGAGCCGTTGACGATTACGGTATCGCCTTCCTCCACGGCCGTGGTCTTCATGCCAGCCAGGTCGCTACCCGCGTCAGGTTCGGTCATGCCGATCGCCGTGATGCACTCGCCGGAGACGCAGCGGGGAAGGTACCGCCGCTTCACCGCTTCACTGCCGTAGGTGTCGATGTAGGGAACCACCACGTCGCTGTGCAGAACCGCGGCCAGGCCCGTGTGGGCGGTGCGGGCAAGCGCTTCGGCCACGATCACCGAGTAGCGGAAATCTCCGCCTAATCCTCCGTACGTCGGTTCCACGGCCGGGCACAGGAAGCCGCCTTGACCCATTTTATGCCATACGGATTTGGGGACGATGCGGTCCGCCTCCCACTGGTCGACATAGGGGGTGACTTCGGTGTCACAAAAAGTCCTCAGGCGTCGCCTGAAATCCTCGTGTTCCGGGGTATAGGTCAAAATGTCCATGGTTGGCCCTCAATCGGTGTTTTGGGCAACGTCAAACCCAACAAACCCAATGAACTCAACAAACCCAATGAACGCACTCTTAATCCCCATACCTGCCGATGATGGAGATACTGCAGATGTTCTGGAAGGGAAATCCCCCCAGGTTGTGGGTCAGCCCGACGCGTGGGTCCTCGAGCTGCCGCTCACCGGCCCGGCCCAGCAGCTGCAGGTACATCTCGTAGAGCATGCGCAGGCCCGATGCGCCGATGGGGTGGCCAAAGCATTTCAGACCCCCGTCCACCTGGCAGGGCAGGCCGCCGTCCAGGTCGTAAAAGCCGTCCATCACGTCCCGAACGGCATTGCCCCGGGCCGACATGTGCAGGTCCTCGTAAGTCACCAGTTCGGTGATGGAGAAGCAGTCATGGACTTCCATCACGCTGATTTCCTCCCGGGGGTTGGTGATGCCCGCCTCCGCGTAGGCCTTTTTGCTGCAGGTGGTGGTGGTCATGAAGTGGTCGCCGTCCCAGTCGTTATAGCCCATCTCCTCACCGGAACTAAGGGCCAGCTGCAGGGCCTTGACCGAAACAATCTCCGCCTTGCCCAGGCTCCTGGCAATCTCAGGCGTGGTGACGATGGCACAGGCCGATCCATCGCTGACCCCGCAGCAGTCGAAGAGGCCTAACGGGTGGGCGATGATGGGGGCGGCCATGACCTGCTCCTCGCTGATCTTTTTTCTCAGATGGGCCTTGGGGTTGAGCAGGCCGTTGTCGTGGCTTTTGACAGACACGTGGGCCATGGCCCGCTTCAGGTCGAGATCCTTGACCCGGTGCTTGGCCGCATAGGCGCTGGCCAACTGGGCAAAAGCGCCCGGGGCCGTCAGGTTGGGCCACCACTGCCAGACCAGCGTGCCGGCGGTTGACCCGAAGTTGGGCAGTCCACCGTAGCCGGTGTCCTTGAGCTTTTCCACACCCAATGCCAGACAGATGTCGTAGGCCCCGGAGGCCACTCCGTAAACCGCACCCCTAAAGGCTTCGGTGCCCGTTGCACAGTAGTTCTCCACGCGGGTCACCGGGATCATGGGCAGCCGAAGGGTGGTGGACAAGGGCATGGCGGTCTTGCCCACGTTGATCTCTTCCAGGCACGATCCGAACCAGGCGGCATCGATCTGTTTTTTCTCGATGCCCGCATCGGCCAGGCACGCTTCGAAGGCCTCCACCATCAGCTCCTCAGCCCCCATGTCCCAGCGTTCGCCGAAACGGGTACAGCCCATGCCGATGATCGCCACTTTGTCTTTGATTCCGGTTGCCATGATTCCTCCTTAGATGGGGCCGATGGCGCCGCATTGGCTTCCACTCACCCCGACCCTCTCCCTCGGAAGTGAGAGGGCTTGATAAAATGACTGGGTCAGGCGAGTTTGAACAGTCGTTCGATGAGCTGGGATTTCATGACGTCACCCTCGATTTGTCTGCTGCCGCCGGTCGCTGCGGGGACATCAGGTCCATGAGGGCGGAAGTCAAGTCCGCAAGTGGTTTGGCATCCTGCATGGTGTTGATGCGGTCCCAGTTCTCGTGGATCTGTTCGGGGGTGGGCGGGTGTGCCAGGTCGCCGATGGCGGCCCCCGGACCGGTCATGACGGCCGCCCGGTTCACGTAGCCCATGCCCGTATTGAAGATGGTGCCGCTCTCGCTGCAGCGATCGCTGCACAGGTAGACCACCAGGGGTGCCACCAGTTCCGGCTTCATTTTCTGGAACATGTCGGGGGGCAGAATGTCTTCGGTGAGTCGCGAGGCGGCCAGGGGCGCCACGGTGTTGACCCTGACATCATATTTGGCACCCTCGAGTTTCAAGGTGTTCATCATGCCCACCAGGGCCATCTTGGCTGCCGAGTAGTTGGTCTGCCCGAAGTTGCCGTATAGTCCGGCCGCCGAGGTGGTCATGACGATGCGTCCGTAGCCTTTTTCCTTCATTACCGCAAAGGCCGGCCGGGTGACGTGGTAAGCGCCGTCCAAGTGCACAGCCATGACTGCGTCCCAGGCGTCCGGTTCCATCTTGGAAAAACTTTTGTCGCGCAGGATGCCGGCGTTGTTGACCAGGATGTCAACACCGCCGAAGGCGTCCACTGCGCTCCTGACGATGTTTTTGCCCCCCTCGACGGTGGCCACGTTGTCGTAGTTGGCCACGGCCTCACCGCCCATCCTTTTGATCGCTTCCACCACTCGGTCTGCCGGAGAACGGTCACCGCTTCCCGCCCCGTCGCGGGGGCCACCGAAGTCGTTGACCACCACACGGGCGCCCCGGTTGGCCAGTTCCAGGGCGTATGCGCGACCCAGCCCGCCGCCGGCTCCGGTGACGACGGCGACCTGGCCGTCGAAGTGGATCCGGTTCATGCGTTCCCTGGCGCCGGGTACCGGTGTGGCCTTCCAGAAGTAGTTGACGAAGCCGCGATCCGGGTCCTGGCTGCGTTTGCGGAAGACCATACGCATGGGCAGGCCTACCTTGAGATCATCCATGGCGCAGTCGGTGAAGTCGGCCATGAACCGGCCGCCGCCGTCGAACTGGATCATGCCGTAGCAGTGTGGCGGGTCTACGGAGACGGCCAGCAGGTCCGCGGTGAAGGTCTTGATGGTGGCCGGAACGTCGGCAAATTCGTAATCCTGTTGCTTACGCAGCGCCCCGCACCTCGGGTTGACGCAGATGTCCATTTTGGGGAACTGGGCGGTACCGCAGGCCTCGCAGCGTCCGCCCACCAGACCCAACAACATCTGCCGCTTGCGCCATAGCGCGGTCATGGCCGTTTGGGTGGGGGCTTCGGCGCGAAGGCCCATTTCAGTCCGTATCAGATCCCGGAACGTGAGAAACTTCGGGTAATTGTCGATGGTTTTCTTGTTCTCCAGGCACCCCTTGACGCCGTCGCGGCCCTTCAGGTCGAGAATATTTTCGGTAACCTTAAAATAGAGGGCGTTGCATCCCTGGCCGAAAGCGGCCACCAGGATCCGGTCTCCGGGTTTGGCCGTCTCAAGGGCTCTAGTAAGCATGAGCAGACTGTGAGCCGTTCCGGTCTCCCCGCAGACATCGTGCAGGTTGTCGGCCACCTTGCCTTTGCCGGCTCCCAGCATCGCGGCAATTTTGCGGTGTTCGGCCTTGAAGAAGCAGGGAAACACTAGTTGGTCGACGTCGTCCATGGTGATACCCAGCTTGTCCATCAGGCCGTTGACGGCTTCCGGGATGATTTTGGCATAGCCTTCGTCACGGGCCCAGCGCTCTTCCCACATGGTGTCGTATTTATTTCCGGCACCCCGGTAGTGGTCCACGAAGTCATAGGATACCGAGTGGCTGCCCAGAAACTCGGCAATGACGTGTTCGTCACCCACGCACAGGGCGGCAGCGCCGTCGCCGAACCACATTTCGTAAAAATAGGCCGTTTTGGTTTCCCGGTGGTCGGCGGCAGCCACCAGGACCTGGTGACGCTCGCCGCCTTTTACGGCGTCCAGGGCCGTGACCAGGGCGCCGGCCCCGGCCTTTTGGGAGGCGCTGAAATCCGCGGTGAGGATATCGCTTCTCAGATTCAGGGCCGTGGCCACGATGCCGGCATTCTGGCGGTCGGCAAAGGGCAGGGTGGTGGAGGCCAGGTAGAGGCCGTCGACGCGAGATCGGTCCAGGCCTGTCAGGCAGTCCCGGGCGGCGGCCACGGCCATGGTCAGGCTGTCTTCGTCCCAGTTGCACATGGATCGCTCGCCCTGGGCTACCATGACGACCGCCGGGGCAAACCAGCCCATGCTCTGGAAGATGGACATCCGATCCAGTCGGAGTCGGGGAATGCAGGCGCCAAAGGAAGTGATGCCAACCATATCTACTCCTTAATGGTCGATTCCGTAAAACGCTCGATATCTGCGTTACGCTTCCTCCCTCGTCACTGCGGCGTACCTAAAGTACGCCTCATTCCTCGGGACTCGCAAGCCTTGATCTCGAACGTTTTACGAAATCGCCTGAGATTCATGTTCGTCACCGGTTTTTGTTCAACTCTATAAAGACTATCAACGTGACGGCTACGGTGCAATCATTGTACAGGCAAACGTCGAGGATACCAGGCTGGCCGTACAGGAATATGCAATCGAAAAACTCGGAGTCGAG
>JAQYWF010000335.1 GCA_030145105.1 Desulfosarcina sp. | reverse complement strand
ATGAACAGCGCACCGGACGTGTAATGCGGGTTATCCAGGAAGGTCGCCAGCGGGACGACCCGCGAGCAGGAGTTAATTTGGGTAACCGCGTTTACGACCTGCTTTTCAGCCTGCTCGTCGGCGCTGCTGATCAGGTAAAAGCAAACATCCTTGTCCTTGACAATTTCCTGGGCAATCTGCAGCGGTGTCTTGGTTCCACGGACCCGGTTGTAAGTACCGTCCGTAAACATGAAGACCACCGTCTTGCCGCTCAGGCCGGCAACCACACTGCGTAGACTGCTGAGCCCCTTCTGCATCATGGTCGGTCCCTTGCCCTCCGCCGGTAATTGATCGATGGCAGCGGCAAACGCGTCAGGCTTAAAGGCCTGCATGGCGTAAACTTCCTGGTATTTACCTGATGGCGTCGTGTAAATATAGAGGCCGGCCGTATAGCCCAGATCGGGAAGTTGAGCAACACGCTCCTTCAACAGGTCCTTGGTGGCCTGGATCCGACTGATGCTCTTGCCGGGCAACATTTCATTGCTCGAACTGGAGGCGTCGAACAAGATGATGAAATTGTCAGCGGTCTTGATCAAGTCGGTCTCCGTCACGATCTCCTTTTCCATCATTTCACTGGTGATAATCTGGAACGCCTGTGCATCGGTGGATGTCCAGACGGAAACCAGGCAGGCAATGGCAATAAGGGCAAATAGTGCTTTTTTCATGATGATTCTCCTTTTTCTAATGAGTAATTAATAATAACTACAACCATGGTTCAAAAAAACCTCTCGTAAAGGCGCTTTCGGCCGCCACACCGGCACCGCCGTCCGAATGCCCAAACCGGGTAAACGGAATCAATTGCTCGGTAACCCGCCAACGTGGCGTTGGTTTAGTAATTTCGAAGCGTTCATTTTTTCCCCTTTCAAATGGCAAAGAGTAAATTGTCAGCCGCAAGGATAGATTGGGGGGCTATAGAGCAACCCGCAACCGAAGTCCGAATACCCACAAATTATCCTCCTCAGGGTTCAGTGCCGGATCCTTGATGTATTGAAGGGACGGGGTCACCGCCAATTCGCGGGTCAGTTGATAGCGCCAGAACAGCTCGGTGGTATATTGGTCGTCTGCGCCGGCAAATGAGATTTGGTTGGGCTTGCCCCAGTTGAAGCCCAGCCCGATGACCCCGCGCATGGGCACCGGCTGGTAGCCGACCCCCACCGACAGCGATCGTTCCAGGAGGCTGCCGCTGTCATCGGTATAGCCGCCCCGGATGAATGGCAACCACTTGTCTCCGATCCATTTCTGCCAGGAAGCGTTGAGGCCCCAGCCATCGGGGGTGCCGTTTGTCCGCTCGTCAATGTGCCAGAAGGTGACATGCATGTTGTCGAAATAGATTTTGTCCTGCCCCGGGGTAATGCCGATCTCCACCCACTTGAAAAAGTCACTGTCATCGATCACGGATTCGAAACCTTCGAACGGATCCGTCGGGTCCGAGTTGGCATCGGCAAGGCCTGCCTGCATATAGAGGCTTTTGGTGATCATGCCGCCGGCAGCCGCACCCAGGGTGGCATCGTTGGGCAGATCCATGGACGCCGAACCGGTGGAGAAGACGAAGTTGTTGAAACCGGTCCAGGGGCTGGCCATCAGGTAGACGTCTACGAAATCGGTCACATCCAGAAAGCCGGCCACGGCGGCCCATTTACCGCCGGCCAGATACTGCTTCCAGTACAGGTTGGTCAGGCGCGACTCCTGATTGCTGAAGGGCGGCTCGAAGATGCCGGCGTAGCCGCTTTCAAAGCCTAAGGCACTGGGAGGTATATCCGAGTACTTGTGGCGGTGCTCGACCTTCCAGTTCAAACTGCCCTTGTTGGGTCCGCCACGGTTGACCAGATCCCAGAAACCGAAAAAGCGCACCATACCCCCGCTGGCATTGTCTTCACCGGGGCTGTCGCTGACCCCCATGAACAGGGCGCTGTAGTCGATGCTCCAGTTGAAACCAGTCTTTTCGGCCATGCCGTCCCGCCAATTTCGCAGGGGGGTCAGCAGGCGTGAATCATAGAGCGGATTCACCTCTTTGTCCAGCGTGATCTGGTTTTCGACTTCGTCGGTGCTGAGTTGGATATTGCCTGATTCTCCGGTCTTAGTTTCCGATGCGTGCGAAGCTGCGACCAAGCCAATCAGGATAATAGTCAGACATGCTGTTACAAGTTTTCCGGTTGTCTTTGGTTTCTCTACTCCGAGGTTCATGTGGTGACCTCCAAGGATCAAGTTCCAAAAAGTAAGACCTGACATGACTGCAGACACAAGCGTCGGGCTTTCAGCGAATCATTTTTCAGTCACAGGCTCCCAGACGACTCAATCTTTAATACGGGACGGGCGTCTCGGTACCCCTCCCGTTATTGGAGGATGGCCTACATGGTTACAATGGAAACTGGCCCCTGGTTAAAGGCGTCTTGACAGGCCGGTAGATGGGGCTGTCCACGCCGACCAACGTGTTCTTGTAAGTCAGTCCATCCTTCATGATGAAATGCAGTTTTGATTCATCCAGGATGAGTTCGATATCCTCCAGGGGGTTGCCATCCCACAGCAACAGGTCGGCATAGGCGCCTTCCTTGATGGTACCAAGCTCATAGGTGGGGTACGGATCTTTGGGGCCGGACCACTTGAGCACAATGCCGGCGTTGCCGGTCCAGTGCTTCAGGGCCTGGACGGCCGTAAAGCCCGCCTTCACATTGCAGGTCAGGTCTTCTTTAATGCGCTCCACCAATCCCGGGCTGAACATGTCGGACCCGCCAACGGTGAAGACATCATGCTCGTTCATCATTTTGGCCGCTTGACGAGCCCCCTTGCCGACCGCAACGCCTTTTACTTTCTGCTCATGGGTGAAAAATTCCGGCATGGATTCATAGCTGCCAAAGGAGTTGATGCTCATGAAGCACTGGAAACTCCAGACAATCTCCTTGCCCTCATCTTGCATCTTTTTCATCCGTTTAACCGTGGGCTCCGATATGAGGAAACCGTGCTCGAAAGAGCGAACCCCCAGGTCGAGCAACCTGTTGTAGGAAGCGTCATGGTAGGCGTGGGTGGCCACATATGTGCCGTTGTCGGCCGATATCTCTACCGCTCTGGCCACTTCGTCGGCGGCGAGCCCCATGATTTCCAGCGGATCAAATTCGCTAGCAACACCACCACCGCCCATGACCTTGGTGAAAGCCGCGCCCCGGCGCAGGTTTAAACGGACCGCCCGGGTCACCTCGTCGGGCCCGGTGACGGACCAGCTGTTCTGGGTGCGTTGGGTCATATCCATCTTGTCGGTCAGCAGTTCCGGCGGAACGTTCCTGCCGGCCCAATCACCATGTCCGCCCACCTGCGAAATGGCCCCGCCGGACGAGTAGATTCGCGGCCCCGGCAGGTACCCCATGTCGATCGCCTTGGCAACGTCCAATGGATCGCCGGCGATGTCGCGAATAGTCGTAATGCCTTTCAGCAGCATGTTGTTCACCAGATGGTGCTGGGCAAAAGCGCCACCGGCCGCATCGTCCCACCGCGTCTGATAGGATGCGGTTCCTTCCGGCGGATTCAGCATCACGTGCTGGTGCATATCGATCAGTCCGGGCGTCATGGTGCGTCCCCCACCATCGACGACATAGGCACCCTCTGGTTTGGTAATCGTCTTGGCGACCTCTTTGATATAGTTGTTCTCCACAAGCACACTCATGCCGGTTTGCAACGTGTCACTGAAACCGTCAAAGATGTTGACGTTCGTGAACAATACTTGAATCGGTTTTTTTTCTTCCTCCGCCTGAGTTTGTGGCAATGCCATTGTCACTGCCACGGCGGCGGATAGCAGGAATATGGGAAGTAGGGTTTTTGTTTTCATTTTCACGACTCCTTTTTTTGTGTTTGTCTGGTGGCGCCATCTACAGGGTATTCTTATAAATTTTGCCGTCTTTCATGATTAGATCGAGCGTCTCCTTTTTCATCGATGGCTTTTATCGAATAAGCATTTCCAACCAGCGTAGGATTCGGAATTTCCTTGACCCTATCCTGGCGCACATCGACCTCATAGCTGCCACTCACGGGGATATTTTTTGCTACCTTCTTGATCTTGTTACCCACTACCAGCACATCGACATCATCGAGCTTGTCATCGATGCCATTGAATACCTCGACGTTTTTGAACAAAACAACCTCTGGCGGTATGGTCTCAAGATCAATATCCGCAGCCTGTGTGAATGCCGGAGCTGCAATCAGGCCGACAGCCAGAATTCCAATTAGGATTTGTTTGATATTCATATTTATACCTCCTTACAACTTCTCTTTGGACAGGTAGCGGTATCCGGAATCCAGACCCGCTATCGGTCGAACGGTATTCGTTATCTTCATTACTTCTTGTATGTTTCCACTTGACTCGCCTCCAGCGAATAACCCACATCGATGCCGGATGAACCGTCCACCAGGAAAAGTTTCTTCTTGGCGGCCTTGACGGTCATCTCACCGGTGACCCACACCGGGGTGAAGCGACCCCGGTTCTCGATGCCTTGGGTAACTTTTACAAAGACGATCTGGTTGGGCGGCGGCGGCGGGGTATGGATGCAGGCCCCGACCCAGGGTACCAGCAAAAACTCGGTGACCTTCTTATCGGAATACTCCAGCGGCAATGCGTAGCCGGGCATGCGGATCTGTTGTCCGTCCAGGTCGTCCACAACGGCATAAGCCCTCTGGCGTCGCAGTTCCTTAATCTCTTCACGCCGAGACAGCAGCCCGTTTATGTCGATGCCGGCGGCTTGGAGAACCGTTTCAGCTTCCTCGGCGTCTTTGCGCATCGATGCCGAAAGCGTTTTGCTCTTCCTATCCTGAAGCGCCCTTACCCTGGCCACTGTACCCAGCTGATAGAGCTGCTCTTGGGTCAACGCCTCGAAGGGGTCCTCGAATTCGACCTTCTTGAGCAGATCTTCCCAGCCCAACTGCTGCATTTGTGCGGCAACAGCGGGGACAGCCAAAGCAACCACAAAAAGTAATGTTGGAAATAAATTAACAAACGATTTTTTCATCCTGACACCTCCTGATTAAAAACTCGAAATCCGAAAATCCAAATTCCGCAATCCTTAGACCCGGACCGTCAACCCATCCGCCAGGGAGTGCCGGTAAATTCTGACCCCCGGGATAACACCAATGAGAACACCGGACACGCAAACGATCCCCATCAGAAGCATTTCGTGAACGCTGAACCCGGTGATGCCGATCAGCAGCCCGAAACGCGAAGCGATCAAGGGTTGTCCCAGAACAAGCAGGCCAAAGAGCAGACCGATTCCGGTGACGATACCCATCAGGGTCACCAACCCGGCCTCGCCCACGATCAGCGAGAGTACATGCAATGGCCGTGCGCCCACCGATCGCAGGATGGCCATTTCCCGGCGGCGTTCATTCAGACCGGTCATGATGGCCACCAGCATGCCGGAAAGCCCCACCAGGACGACGAAGCCAGATACTGCGAGCAGAGTCTTTTCGATAACGCCGACGATGGTCCACAACTCCTGCAGGGCTACGGCAGGAAGGATGGCAGTCAGTGGTTCGCCTGTATACTCGTTAACCATGCGCTGAACTGACAGAGCGGCGGATCGTGATTTCAAACCAACGTAAAAGGCCGTGATGGCCGTCGCCTCGTGTCCAATATGGTCTTCATTAATGACGCCATGATGTCCGGCCCCATGGCCTTCTCCAGCATGGTGGGGATCGGT
>JAQYWF010000225.1 GCA_030145105.1 Desulfosarcina sp. | reverse complement strand
TGATCATTGCCACGGGCTGCCTGGTCATCTGCTTTGCCATCGTGCTGATTTCCCACATTCTGGTTCGCCACCTGGAACAAACCGACCGGGAGATGACCGAACTCAACGCCCAATTGATTCAACAGGACAAGCTGGCGGCACTGGGCAAGATGGCCGCAGGAATCGCCCACGAGATCAACAACCCGCTGGCGGTCATCGGGGAAAAAGCCGGCTGGATGGAAGATCTGCTGGCTGAAGAGGAGTTTCGCAACAGCACTAACTACAAAGAATTTGCCGCCTCCATTGCTAAGATCGAGGAACATGTGGACCGGGCCCGGAAAATCACCCACTCCATGCTGGGATTCGCCCGCCGCATGGAACCCCGCCTGGACGACGTGGAGATCAACCGGGTGCTGGATCTGACCATCGATATCATGGCCAACCATGCCCGCATCAACGACATCGAGATCAAGAAACATTTCACAGACCGGCTGCCGGTGATCGCCAGCGACCAGTCCCAACTGCAACAGGTGTTTATGAACCTGATCAATAATGGCATCGACGCTATCGGCAGTAACGGCACAATTGATATTGCCACACAACTGGACAAGGACTATATCAACGTTACCATCCGCGATGACGGTCCGGGGATTACCGAGGCGATTCAAAAGAAAATTTTCGATCCGTTTTTTACGACCAAGCAAAATGGCAAGGGAACTGGCCTGGGCCTGTCCATCAGCTACAGCATCATTGAAAAAATGGGTGGTCATATCACCGTAGAGAGCGGCATAGGCAAGGGTACCACTTTCGTGGTGTACCTGCCGGTAGTGCTGCCAGAGAAGAAGTAAAGGAGAAACGAACATGCATACATTCAGGATTCTGGTTGTGGACGACGAAACCGATTTTTTGGAAACCATCGTCAAACGGCTCAACAAGCGTAAGCTGGATGCCAAAGGGGTGACCAGCGGCGAAGCGGCCATCAATCTATTAAAGGAAGAACGCTACGACGTGGTGCTGCTGGATATCAAAATGCCCGGCGGCATGGACGGCATCGAAACCCTGCGGGAAATCAAACGCATCCAACCCCTGGTGGAAGTGCTGCTGCTCACCGGACACGCCTCCGTAGAGACCAGCATCGAGGGAATGAAACAGGGCGCCTTCGACTATCTGCTCAAGCCCATGAAATTCGAAGACCTGCTCACCAAAATGGCCCAGGCCTTCGAAAAAAAAGCCACTCATGACAAAAAAATCTGCGATGCCAAAATCCAGGAACTGATCCGTTACCCCAGCCGGGTGTTCGAGCAGGAAAAGAAGTAGGTCGACAGCTGAATGCCGACCTCCATGGAAGCCACCCGCCCGTAGGTCGCAGTGAGAAGATATTCCTTCTTCAACCGTCGCTGGATGATGGATCAGCGATAAAGTTTTTTTGCGCGGTACACCGGCTAACCCACGTAGTCCCCATTTTCTCATCAGCAAGGATAAGCTTGAGCCCATCATAAGGCTGAAAAGAACTATATTCCAAATCATTACAGATTGTTTAATTACCCCAACCCAGTCATAGATCCACCCCACGATCTTATCGAACGCAGCGATGGGGATGCCTTTGCCTTTATTAAGAATCATGGATGTCTACCCGATTTGATGGTGTTACCGGCCGAATCGTCAATGAATTGATTTTCCTTATGAATTAACCATTAAGCTACCTTAATCCACGCAGTAGGATGGATGGGCCTGGCGGCCTCGTAACTCCTCCCTTTTTTTTCGCCTCTTTTACACCCTGTAAAAACTACTGACAGTCAGGATCTTTTACACCCTTCCGCAGCATTCTAGAAAATTTTTTTTTCTAACTATTCCGAATTGTTAAAGCCTTCATACAAATTTCTGGTATTGGCATTGAACTTGATAATCATCGAGAGGCAGCGTGTTTTTTAACAAATGACCAGATTCTCTTAACATCGGGAATGTCTATGAACCGCAAGCCAATACCACTGAGTCCCTATTATCGATCCCTCACCCGCAATATGGTGCTGCTGGTCATGGTCATTTCGCTCACCCCCATGCTCCTCGTCACCGGTATCATTCTAGACCAGTTCAGCACCTCCCACCACGAAAAGGTATACGCCCATCTGGGCGAACTGGTCCTCAAACACAAACAGAACATCGACAGCTTTTTAGATGAGAAGGTCCAGAACATCCGTTTTCTGGCGGATTCCATCGACTTTGGCCGTGTCGGCCAGGCTGTGATGATCGCTGAAGACCTCTCCCGCCTACAGGGCGCCTATGGCACGGTATTCGTGGATCTGGGCGTGGTTGACGAAAATGGACAGCAGGCGGCCTACGCGGGCCCATTTAAACTGGAAAAGGCCGACTATGCAGATGCAGACTGGTTTAAAAAGGCCATCGACAGGCCTTGCTACATCAGTGACGTCTTCCTGGGGCTGCGCGGTTCGCCCCACTTTATCATCGCCGTGAGGAAAACCTGGCAGGACCGCAAGTGGATCATCCGAGCAACCATCGATTTTCTCTCCTTCAACGGCCTGGTGGAAAGGGTCCGCATCGGTGAAACCGGTTTCGCCTATATCCTCAATCGTGAAGGCCAGTTTCAAACCAAACCCATTTTTGATTTTATCCCCACTCTGGACATCTACATCCGCTACTTTTCGACCCTGGAGCGAATGGGGAAAGAGGTGGAAATCCAGGAACGGCTCGATGGCACCGGCGTGAAAAGCCTGTATGTATCCGCCCTGCTCAAAGGCGGAGATTGGCTGCTGGTATACAAGCAGGCCAGCAGTGATGCCTTTTCCGACCTTCGCAATGCCCAAATCATCGCCGTTATTATTTTCGTTTTTGGTGGGATCGCCATCGTCACCATGGCAGTCTGGATGTCTGGCAAAATGGTTCGCCGAATCGCCACATCTGACAATGAAAAGGAAATCATGAACCAGCAGGTGATCGAAACCGGCAAACTGGCCTCGATCGGTGAGTTGGCTGCCGGCATCGCCCACGAAATCAACAACCCGGTGGCTATTATGTTTGAGGAGGCCAACTGGCTCCGGGACCTTATAGAAGATGGCGCTTATAAAGATGAAGCGGACATCCAGGAATTCGAGCGGGCACTGAACCAGATCCGTACCCAAGGCCTGCGCTGCAAGGAGATCACTCTCAAACTGCTCAGCTTTGCCCGCAAGACCGATTCACGAATCGAAGATCTTGATATCGGCCATCTCATCGAAGAATTGATGGCTCTGTCAGCCCAGCGGGCCAAATACAGCAACATTGAACTGGTTACACGGATAGAGCACGACCTGCCGACCCTATCCGCCTCCTATTCAGAGTTGCAGCAGGTATTCCTCAACCTGATCAACAATGCCATGGATGCCATGGATAAGACCGGTGGTACCTTAGAGATCAGCGCCAAGCAAGAGGAGGGACAGATCCTCATCGGTGTCACCGACAATGGACCGGGAATCCCGAAGGCCAACCTGGGCCGCATTTTCGACCCCTTTTTCACCACCAAACCCGTGGGCAGCGGCACCGGTCTGGGGCTTTCCATCTGCTACGGAATTATTGAGAAAATGGGTGGGGGCATCACCGTGAAAAGCGCGTTAGAAGTGGGTACCACCTTCGAGATCCGCATACCGGTAAAAACCGGCGAAGGCCAGGACAACCAAACGGTAGCGGAACCCGATACCTGCAATTAAGCAGACCACCAAAGAAAGGAGATCAACCCATGGCAATAGCGACCATTATGCTCGTGGACGACGAGATTCCCTTTGTGGAGGCGATGACCAAACGGCTGACCAGAAAAAATCTGGAGGTGGAAACCGCTTTCAACGGTAGCGAAGCGCTGGAAAAATTGACCGCCTGCAGAATGACCGAAGTGGTGATCCTCGACGTGAAGATGCCCGGCATGGACGGCATCGAAACCCTCCAGGCCATCAAGCAAAGGGTACCGCTGGTGGAGGTGATCATGCTCACCGGCCATGCCACCGTGGAGTCGGCTATCGAGGGGATGAAACTCGGCGCCTTCGACTACCTGATGAAGCCATGTGACATGGATCACCTGATCGCCAAGGTGACAGAGGCAGCCGCAAGGAAACGCCAGCACGAGGAGAAAATTATCAATGCCCGGATCAAAGAAATCACGAATCGGTACGCCTAGTGAAAAAATGGAACTGGAGAAAGAAAAAGAATGCAGTCGTGCACCCATTCGTCTGCTTCTGGTGGATGACGAAAAAGGATTTGTCGACGTGATGTCAAAACGTCTGGCTAGGCACAACATCCAGACCACCCAGGCCTTTTCCGGCAGTGAAGGGATCCGTTTGCTCAAGCGGTCAGACTTTGATGTGGCCGTGCTAGACCTGAAGCTGGGGGACATGGACGGTATCGAAATACTAAAAATTTTCAAAAAAATGGATCCGCACATGCCGGTAATTATGCTCACTGGGCACGGTTCCCAAAAAGCATCCGTCGAAGGCATGCAATACGGGGCGTTTGACTATCTGACCAAACCACACGAGTTGGCGGGACTGATGGAAAAGATCAATGATGCGATCCGCCGCAGGGAGAAAACGGATGACACAAATGAAATTGCTTCTCGTTGATGACGAGTCGGATTTTCTCAATACCCTGCTCAAACGTATGAAAAGGCGCAATGTGGAAGTTCAAGGGGTCGGCAGTGGAGAATCCGCCTTGGCCTGGTTGAAGACACACGCAACGGACGTGGTGATCCTGGATGTGCGCATGCCTGGCATGGACGGGATTGAAACCCTCCGTGAAATTAAAAGACATTTCCCGTTGACCGAAGTGATCATGCTGACTGGTCACGCCAGCATGGAGGTGGCTATCGAAGGCATGGAGATGGGCGCCTTCGACTACCTGATGAAGCCCATGGATATGGATGAACTGCTCTACAAAGCCGAAGATGCCTTCAAGAAAAAAAATATCCATGAGGGCAAAATCCAGCAAATGGCCCAACAATTGAGATGATCCCGGTAGCCTGAGACAGCGCTCCGATCGTAGCTAAAACGTACATTGACGATCAACCTTTAATAGAAAAGCGAGGGGGGATATGAACTTCTTTAAACTATGGGGCAATTTCATGATGGAAGGGGCCAGGGCCCACGCCCAATGGGAAATCCAGATGTCCGCCAATATTCTTGGCAGCCGCAAGCGGGTGGCGATGCTGCTGATGCTGCTGGTGCCGATCATCCTGGGGGGCATGGTTTTCGCAGAGCAGATGGGAAGCGCCATCCCTGACATTCTTGGCGGGAAAAAGGCCTACAGCCCGGCTTTTTATTCCACGGGAATCTTTATCGTCTCCATTCTCATCGGTCTGGGTGCCGGTTTGATCACCGGCTGCATCGGCGCCGGCGGCGGTTTCATCATCGCCCCGGCCCTGATGAGCGCCGGCATCAAGGGCATCCTGGCCGTGGGCACGGACCTGTTTCACATTTTCGCCAAAGCCATCATGGGCAGCATCATCCACCGCAAACTGGGCAACGTGTCTGTCCCGCTGGCCGCGGTCTTTCTCGTCGGTGCCATTTTAGGGGCCACTGCCGGCGGGATCCTCAACCGGGTGCTCTACGAGCTGAACCCGGTGCTTTCGGACACTTTCATCACCACCATCTACGCCCTCATGCTCGGATTTCTGGGATTCTATTCCATGTATGACTTCCTCAAGGCCAGGAAATCCAGCGACACCGGCGATGCCCACGGAGGTGGCGGTCATGGTGGCAAGGCGGAAGGTGCTGAACTGGGCGGGCTGCCCAAAAAGCTCCAATCGGTCAACATCCCCCCCATGGTCAAATTTGACTTCGACTTCACCCCCGGCGGCCGGAGCATCTCCTGGGTGTTTCTCGTTCTCAGCGGTGCACTGGTCGGCCTGGCAGCCGGTATCATGGGGGTGGGCGGCGGTTTTCTCACCTTCCCCATCTTCGTCTACATGCTGGGGGTCTCTTCCATGACCACGGTGGGCACCGACATTTTCCAGATCGTCTTCACCGCCGGCTATGCGTCCATCAGTCAGTATGCCATCTACGGATTCATCTTCTACACCCTGGCCATGGGTATGCTGCTAGGTTCCCTGCTGGGCATCCAGATCGGCGCCATGGTCACCAAAGTGGTACCCGGCATCACCATTCGTGGATTCTACGCCATGGCAGTTTTGGCGGGGTTCGTCAACCGGTTCTTCGCCTTGCCCGCCAAACTGGGGGAAATGGGGGTGATCAACATCTCCAAAGGCATGGGCGCTACACTGGACACCATCGGTATATGGGCCTTTTTCATCGTTATCGGCGGCTTCGGCATCTGGGTCATCGGTACGTTTTTGAAAAATATCGGACAGCTTAAGGGGGAAGGAGAACACGCATGATCGCCAACAAACCTAAATTCATGACCGGCCTGACATTGATGGTGCTGTTCAGCGCGGTCTTCATCGCCATTTTCATGCCTCTTTTCGGCGGAAAGAATGGATTGGAATATCTTGACAACCTTTACAACTCCATCTCCAAGGGGTCGGCTTACTATATCGATTCGGTACGCAAGGATTTGCAGACCATCAAAACACCGGATCTGACCATGACCCTGACCATGAAAAGCGAAGTGCAGGCGCAGCAGACCGTACCGCTGTTCATGAAAGCCGGGGCACAGGTGGATCAGGACGGCGCTCAATTGACCGTGACGGGCAATATGATCCAGATCCTCAACCACTGTCTGGATGATGCCCAGCACATGTACGATAATGACGGTACCTCCGTATCCGAAAAATATGGGTATGACGGAAAGATGGCGCTCTACAACTGGTGGAGTGCCCTCAAGGCGATGGATTTTGACCTGAAAAAGCAGAAAAAATTCAATTCGGCCAAAATGGCTGAACTGGTCAATAAAAAAGCAGTGGAGACCGCCTACAACTATTATGGTATTGAAGGTCAGAAGATTTCCGAGCGCATTGGCGTGGTCATTTTCTCGCTGATCTTTTACGTGATCTACACCCTGTGGTATGGTTTCGGCATCATGTATCTGTTCGAAGGCTCGGGCTTTCGCCTGGAACATTGATCGTCGATGGGTCGACTTGATCTCGATCGTTTGATCTTCAACACCCCTCACCCCGGCCCTCTGCCCCATGGCAAGAGGGACAGGGTGAGGAACTTTTTTTAGTTTTTACTGAAACGTCATAATCAAACACGGTTATCTCCATGGGCCGACTGCAACGCTTTTTCAATTGGTTCAAATCTGACGGGGCACCGATTGACGAATACGATGCCCGGATCCTCCGGCTTGAATTCCAATCGCGTTACCACCAGTTCAAGCTGTTGCTCAATGCCAACAACCAGGCCCTGGAAATCATGACTGGGCTGGAACAGGCGATGGCGGGCAATGTTCCCTTCGGCATGAAATTCATCCGGTCCCGCACCATGGGGGCCTACACCCGGGTCTATCAGATCGTCAAACATCTTCATGCGTTGGCCCCGGGCAAATACAAAGCTCTTTCGGACCGCCTGGAAGAGATCCGGCTGTCTCTCGAATCGATGCTGGTCACCAACCGCCCGATCGACGCCTCAGGTCCCCTGGTTCTCCCCTTCTCCGTTTTGGACAAGACCTTTGCCGACCAAGCAGGTATGAAAATGGCCAGCATTGGGGAAATCGCTAACCGATTGAATCTCAAGGTCCCGGACGGCTTTGTGGTCACCGCCCGGGCATTCCGTCTTTTCCTGACGCACAACGACCTGAAAACCGAGATTCAGATACGCATCCAGAGTGCGGAAGAAGAAGGACACCATCAGCTTTACACCACCAGTGCGGACATTCGGCAGCTGATTCAGGACGCACCGCTGCCCCGGGAGTTGGAAACCGCCATCACAGATGCCTACCGGGAGCTGGCATCCCGCCGGAACAGGGAACCGCATATGGCCGTGCGATCGAGCGCCTTGAACGAGGACCGGGAGGGAACCTCCTTTGCCGGCCTCTATCACAGTGCGCTCAACGTTTCACGGGACCATCTGACGGAAGTCTACAAGCAGATTGTGTCTGCGGCCTATTCCCCGGCGGTAATGGCCTATCGCTTCAGCCATGGCCTTGCGGACGAAGATACGGAAATGTGTGTGGGGGTCATGGAGATGGTGGAAGCAGTTAGCGGAGGAGTGCTCTATTCGGCCAACCCAATGAACATCCGGGACCAATCGGTGTTCATCAATTCGGCCTGGGGGCTGCCAAAGGCGGTGGTTGATGGAACCACGGCGACGGACCTATTCCAGGTGGCCAAATCGCCTGCCCTTTCAGTAACCCATCGGAACATCGCCGCCAAAGAAAAAAAATATGTCTGCTACCCGGGAGAAGGGGTTTGCCGTCTGGACGACACCGGGCAGGAGATGATATGGGCCTCTCTCACGGACGGTCAGGCAATTGCGCTGGCCACGCTGGCCATCAAGATCGAAGCTTACTACGGCTGTCCCCAGGACATCGAATGGGCCATCGAT
>JAQYWF010000033.1 GCA_030145105.1 Desulfosarcina sp. | reverse complement strand
TATTGGCTTCCAGTTCCCGGGCATGGGTTTCCGGAAAACCGCCGCCGATATACAGGGCGTCCACCGGAGGAAGGTGTTGGTCGGTCAGGGGGCTGGCATACACCCGTCTTGCGCCGGCGGCCTCGAGGGCTTCCAGGTTCTCGGGATAGTAGAACTGAAAGGCGGCATCCTTGAGGATGCCGATGGTGGTTCGGTCTGGATCTGAGGTGACATAAGCCGCTTTTGTTCTCAGCACCAAACCGCTTTCAGCGGGTGTCGCCGTTTCGGCCAACCGTTGAATGCGCTCGAGATCCAGATGTTTTTGCGCTACCAGCCGGATGGCATCGATGGCCGGTTGCGCCCAGCTGTGTTCAGGGGTAGGCACCAGCCCCATGTGGCGTTCGGGAAAACGTTGCTCCTTCAGTTTTGGCACCGCGCCCAGAACAGGAATGTCGGTGTATTCTTCGATGCTGCGGGTGAGGATGCTCTGATGCCGCTTGCCGGCTACCCGGTTCAGCACCACGCCACCGATGCGCACGCCGGGGTCGAAGGCGTTGATACCGCTGACCACGGCAGCCATGGTGCGGGTGGTCTTGGTGGCATCGATGCACAGGATTACTGGCAGCCCCAGCAGTTTGGCCAGCTCAGCGGTGCTGGTTTCCCCGTCGGTGTTGATGCAGTCGTAAAGCCCGCGGTTGCCTTCGATGACGGCAAAATCGGTGTTCTGGGTGTGGGCGTGATAAGAGCCGAGGATGGTATCCCGGTCGATGAGGAAGGTGTCCAGGTTGTAGCAGGGCCGGCCGGCTGCGAGGGCCAGCCAGCCGGCATCGATATAATCTGGACCTTTTTTAAAGGGTGCGATGGATCTGCCCAGGCTCCGCAACGCAGCGATGATGCCGACGGAAAAAATCGTTTTTCCCGACCCTCCCCGCAGGGCGGCAACAACGATGCCTGGGGTTGGCTGGGGCGGCTGGTTGGCTGAAACCTGTTTCAAGATCGTGTGCATGGCGGCGGAATGCCCATGAGCGCGGCTTGCCGTCGCGGACGGGGTTTAGTCTTCGTGCTCGGCCCCAGCCTGTTTGCCGGTGCCGGGCAGGCCGTACATGGAGGTGCTGCCTGATGACCAGTACTCCAGCACACCCTCCTGAACCAGCTGGTTGATAAGCTTCTTGGCCACGCGCGGTTTCAATTCCAGAATCTTGGACAAGTCGTTGAAGTAGAACTTGCTTTTGGTCTTCAACTTCTTGGTCAGCTTCTCTACGATCAGCGCTTTTGCCTCTTCGTATTCCATGGTAACCTCTCTTCTAAAGAAGGCAGGGGGGGCGCATGGCCTCCCCCTGCACAGATTCGCTTATATACAAAAATTAGAACTTGAACTGTGTGGTCTGGCGCCAGGTGTAGTAGGCGGGATCACGGAAGTCATCGATGAGGTGATGGGTAAATTCAAGTTCACATTTGTCGAAGAAGCGTTCCCAGCCGATTCTCTCGGCCCAGTCGCCGACGCGTTCGTATTTGTTGGCGCCGGCAGAGTAGGCCTCGACGATCTTTTTGATGCAAGCGGTGGTCTGACCCCAACGAGGTGCTTCGTTGGGCAGGAAGGCCACGACGACTTTGGAGAACATGGGCTTGCTGATGCGGTTGGAGACCTTGCCACCGACCATGATGACGATACCGTCGCCTTCCTTGTCTGCCAGGGGCAGAGAGGGACACATGGTGTAGCAGTTTCCGCAGAACATGCAGCGGTCGTTGTTGACGGCCACGGACTTGACTTCCTTGTCGCCGACTTTCACCTTGGTCGGCTTGATGGCAGCGGTGGGACAGGAGGCGATGGCCAAGGGAATTTCGCACATCTTGTCCAGGTATTCGTTATCGATCAGCGGCGGTTTTCTGTGGTAGCCGAGAATGGCGATGTCGGAGCAGTGCACGGCGCCGCACATGTTCAGGCAGCAGGCCAAAGAGACGCGCAGCTGGGCCGGCAGACGGTGATCTTTGAAATCGTCGAAGAGCACGTCCATGGTGGCCTTGACCGGACCGGAAGCATCCGTGGCCGGGGTGTGGCAGTGGATCCATCCCTGGGTGTGGACGATGTTGGTGACGCCGGCGCCGGTGCCGCCCACGGGGAACTTGAAGCTGCCGCCGTCGAACTTGCGGCTTTCCAGGTCCTGAATCAGGGGCTCGACCTTGGCCTTGTCATCCACCATGAACTCGATGTTGTTGCGGGTGGTGAAGCGCAGGTGCCCGCCGCAGTGCTTGTCGGCAATCTCACAGATCTCGCGGATGAGCGATACGCTCATCAGGCGGGCACCGCCCACACGCACGGTGTAGCATTCGTCGCCACTCGCAGCCACGTGTACCAGCAGACCCGGTTTGATGATTTCGTGATACAGCCATTTGCCTTTGTTCTTGGCGATGACCGGCGGGTAAAAAAGATCGTATTTTTGCGGACCGATGTCGGAAATCCGGTTTTCCATCGGTTTGTCGGGATTGTATCCTGAAGAAATAAATGCCATTGTGATTCCTCCCCTCTATCTCTGGTGGTCTTTTCTGAATGCGTCTACGTCACGGGTCCAGCCGCCTTCAACCTCTTCCTCTTTCCAGAAGATGTAGGGGTTGTGGCGCGGTTCCTGAACATGCTGGGGCATCGCCTTGATGTTGGTGGCTTCCAGCAGTTTCTGGAATCCCTGGCGCTTGATCAACTCACCGAGACGTTCGCGGTTCTTGCCTTCTTCCATCCACCAGTCCCAGATGCCTTCGATGACCTCTTTGATCTCGTCGTAGGGTTCTTCGACCTTGACGAAAGGCACCAGCAGGGAGCCCATCTGGGCGCCGTCGAGAATGGGGGCCTTGGCGCCGACCAGCATGGAACATCCTCGGTCGTCACCAATATGCAGCGCTCTGGGCATGACGTTGATGCAGTGCATGCAGCGCGTGCACTCTTTGTTATCGATCTTCAGCTTGCCGCCGTCCATCCACATGCATTCGGTGGGACAAAGGCCAACGACCTCTTTTTCGATGTCGAACGCTCCCCAGTCGCGGCCGCTGTGGGCGCCGCCGTTGGGAGCGAATTCACCGCCGATGTAGCCGGCAACGGCTTCCTGGTCGATCTTGATATCGTCTTTCCAGGTTCCCACGAAGGAGATGTCCGCACGGGCGATGGAAGCCACGCAGCAGTTGGGGCAGCCGTCAAACTTGAATTTGAACTTGTAGGGGAAGGCCGGACGGTGCAGTTCGTCCTGGTATTCCTGGGTCAGGTCGTAGCAGATGGCCTGGGTGTCGTAGCAGGAGTATTCACAACGCGAAGACCCGATACAGTCGGCTGGGGTTCTCAGGTTGGAGCCGGAGCCGCCCAAATCCTGGTTCATGTTGTGGGACAGTTCGTAGAAAATTTCTTCCAGCTGGGGGGTGGAGGTTCCGATTAGGATGATGTCACCGGTGGATCCGTGCATATTGGTGACGCCTGAGCCGCGGAACTCCCACAGGTCGCAGAGTTTTTTCAGGAACTCGGTGGTGTAGTATTTGCCGCCGGGCTGGGCGACGCGCATGGTGTGAAAGTGTGCCACGCCGGGAAATTTTTCAGGCTGGTCGCAGTAGCGGCCGATAACACCGCCGCCGTAACCGAAAACACCCACGATACCGCCGTGTTTCCAGTGGGTCATGCCGTGTTTGAAAGAGAGTTCCAATACACCCAGAAGGTCTTCTACGCAGTCCTGGGCGACCTGGAATTCCACGTTGTTTGGGTTCTTGGCCCTGTTCGCAGCTTCTTGCTTCAGGTCTGACACGAAGCTTGGCCACGGCCCGGACTCAAGCTGGTCCAACAAAGGGGTTGCATGCTTTGCCATCTTTTACCTCCATTTAAATTGATATTAAACCAACCTGCCAATAAAAAAAGAACCGTCCCCGAAGGGGGGTTAAAGGTCACCTCCTCTCGATTTTTTTCTGCATATATTGTCGGGATTATTGAAATCACATGGTTTTCTTCGTTAAAACTGCAAGGAGCAGATATAGAATTAATCATGGGGCTTGTCAATAAAAAAGCATGGTTTCGAGCAGTTAAGCCACTGGTGTCATTATCGGCGAGGCTTTCATACAAAATGTTGTGCGTTTTGTTGTCAAAACCGCTCCATATGGTATTCGAGGTCCGTTTTGAGCAACTGGACACCGTTGTTATTATCCGGATACCGCCAACAGTTGGTGAAGTTCGTTTATGTGCCGGGCCAGATGGCGGTCGATTAGACGGCGCTCTTCTGTTCGCTGATCAAAAACGGTCCCCGCGATCCTGCGTGCCATGGTCAATAGATCGGTCCCCTTGTGGTGGTTGAAATAATGGCGAAAGGTATCGGGAAAGGTTTCGGGAAAACCACTCATCCGGGCAGTCAGGTCCAACCCCTGAAAAAAGCCGTTGAGCATGGGCACGATGTAGTGGTCCGACGCCCAGGCAACGTCTTTCACCCCGTCAAACCGATCCAGACGCATGCGTATGGACAGGTGGATGAAAAAATTCACCAGGGCATCCAGAATAGCCCTTTCGTCGTCCGGTTCAGCGGCGATGCCGGACGGGGTAGCATAATCCCTGACCGTGATCAGTCTGACCGACACGCCATCTCCCTCGGCCCGGACGACAAAATCACCGGCAGCATGGTGCCAGGGAAAGATCTGGCATGAAGTCAACGGATCGTAGCAGGTGGTCAGAATCATGGCGGCATTCCGGTAGAGAGCTGCCGCCTGTTTTTCTGAAAGCACGCTGCGGGTGGCAGCCCCATCCCAGACCACAAGGGCCGGTTCGTCGCTGTCGGGTTGTTGGGTCAGGTGAAATTCGTGGAATCCGTCAAACCAGTCTCCCAGAAACATGGGCAGTCGATCAGACGCAAAACTGTAAACCTTGGGGAACCATCCAAAGGGCCGTTGGTCGTTGAGACGTTCCAGCGCCTTTACCTCGCGGGAAAGGGCGTTACGCCCGTGGAAGGATGCCGCCACGTTGACCACAAAGGAGAGCGCCTGATCCTTGACCTTCACTTGGAGCCGAGCCGGGTGGTAAAAGGCCCCATGCTTTTCCAAAAATATCGACAGGCGCCCCAGATCTTGTCTAACGACAGGCTGTTCTAATTGGCGCGAGGCGGCCGTTATAATCCTGTCCCAGCCGCCGGCTGCGCAAAAACGAGAGATCGCTGAAAAATATTGGCCATAAGTAATGGCATCGGTCTCGACGCGGTCGGGCTTTTTTGTCCCGGGCAGACGATTGTCAGGCAGCGGACGATGCCACAGCGGGTGGTTCTCATCAAGCGGGTGATCGGTTGTGGAGAGAAAGCAAGATACGGTCGGCATGAGGCTGACACTATCGGAACGTGTAAAATGAATCGGGCGTCCGGACTTGTGGCTGTCGCGGCCCGGATGCCCGACGGATTCTATATCAGGTGCGGAAGGGTTCCAGCTCTTTCAGGATTTCCGGTGCGACTTCGTAACCCAGCGCTTTGGCCTTGTCGGCGTATTCCACCGCCAGGGCCGGCTGCCCATCTTCCAGGTAGGCAATGGCCAGGTTGTTGTGGGCCACGGCAAATTCCGGAGAGAGTTTCAGGGCTTCCAGGTTGGTTTCGATGCTCTCTTTGACCTGGCCATTCATTAAATAGGCATTGGCCAATGTGGCGAAGGCCTGGATAAAGCGGAAATTGAACGCGGTGGCTTTTTTCAAGGCTTTAATGGCACCTTCGATATCCCCCTGCTGGAGCAGAACAAATCCGACATTGCCCCATCCTTCGGAAAAACCGGGCTTGACTCTTACGGCGCGTTGGTTCCAGTCTAGGCATCCTTCAATATCACCACGTTTCAGGCAAATGCCGCCCATTTGAACGTAGGCTTCGGCCAGGCCGGGACTGCAATCGATGGCAGAGATCAATGATTTTTCGGCTTCTTCGATCTTTCCCTGGCCCAGCAGGGCTACGCCAAGGTTGTAGTGGGAGGTGCCGCAGTCGGGGTTTGAGGCGATCGCCCTTTTCTGCTGGTCAATGAACGCTTCTGCATTGGGTGCTTTTTCCATACTAACATCCTTTTCCGGTGGCTACACCGATAGGTTATCATTTGAAATCAAAATGCGTAACGTGACTTCCTTCCCGTGTCAAGGAAAATTATCGCGGTGGCCCCGCTTTTCCCTTGACATAACACCCCAACTTCCTTAGTGTTTTTAAACAACGTGACATTTTCAGGAGGTAGCATGAATTCAGGATGTTATACCGCAATGGTAACGCCTTTCGACGGCGCGGCAGTCGATGAAACCGGGCTTACCCGCCTGGCCGATTTTCAGATCCAAAACGGCATCACCGGCCTTCTGGCCGTGGGCACCACCGGTGAAAGTCCCACGCTTGCCTGGCAAGAGCACCACCGGGTGGTTCAAATCATTTCACAACATGCCAAGGGTAAATGCCTGTGCATCGCCGGGGCAGGCAGCAACAACACCAAAGAGGCCCTGTCCGCCACGCGCCATGCCGCAGAAGCGGGCGTCGATGCGGTGCTGTTAGTGGACCCATACTACAACGGCCCCAGTTCGCTGGAGATCAGAAAAGAGTACCTGGCACCGGTGGCTGTGGCCTTTCCCGATCTGTCCATTATTCCCTATATCATCCCGGGGAGGACAGGCGCCCAGTTGCTGCCCGACGACCTGGCCCTGCTGTTTAAAGATTATCCCAACGTGAATACGGTCAAGGAGGCCACGGGAGATCTTGACAACATGCGGCGAACCCGCCAATGCTGCGGGCCCGAATTCAGCATTTTCTCCGGAGACGACGGGCTGGTTTATGAAATGATTTCCGACCCGGAGATTGCCGCAACAGGCGTGATTTCGGTGGTCTCCAATATCGTCCCCAGGGCCATGAGCGATCTGGTCCAGCTGTTGGTTGATAAAGAGATCGACCAGGCAAAAAGGTTGGCCGATGCCCTGAGGCCGCTGTTCGGGCTGGTGACGGTGAAAACCGTGGAAAAATCTCCCTACGGCGACGTGGTTTGCCGGGCACGAAATCCACTGGCCTTGAAGACGCTGATGCAGCTGCTGGGTGTACCTTCGGGACCCTGTCGCCCGCCGCTCGGAAAAATGAGCCGGGCCGGCCTGGACGTGGTGGTGAACATCGCCAATACCGTTCAATCGAAAAACCCGGAGATTTTTGCACCGCTGGCGGAATTCTTCAATGTGGACATCGACGGGCGGCTCAACGATGAACGATTGTTGGAGGGACTGTATTACCCGACGTACTGATTGATTGGCCTGGGTAAAAAACCAAACCGCCCGTCCTGATTGTTTCAGGGCGGACGGCTTGTTTATTTTGGGCTCCCTTATCAGGCAGGTTTTTTGTTGTCGGCAAAGTTAGCCGCCTGCTGCTCGGGGTCGGTTTCTTTAAACAGAACACCTTTTAGCCATTCCAGCCCGAACTTGAGCAGTTCGATTTCATCATTCTTGATTTTTTCCACGGTGGCGGCATCAACGTCGATGCGCTTCAAAAAAGAGCTGTCGAAGACAAACTCCTTGAATTTATCGATGTCGTAGCTCACCAGAAAAAACATCTTTTTGGCTTTTTCCGTCAACTTGATGTTGGGTGGAAAAGAGCGCTTGCGCACCACCAGGTCTGTCCACTCACGATTGATTTCGTCCCGCAGGTCCACACCCTGGTCTTCCCGCCATTCGGCCACGGTCCAGTCGCCCTCCTCCTCGAAGCCCTTGCAGTGAGGCTCGTTGATAAAAAAGAAAAAGCCCTCGTCGTCAGCCCCCTCCTTGTGCTGAAGGGTTGCCGTTCCCAAGGGATAATAGCGGCAGGACGTGGGGCGATCTTCATAAATAATACATCCCTCCTTGTCTTTGACGAAGGGGCATGATTCGCGCTCATCGTCGAGCAGCTTGAGGGTGACCATGGGCAGATCGGTCTTTTCCAGCAGGTGCGGTTCGGTGTAAATCGCCAGAAATTCCCGGGAAGAGAGGCCTAACCGGTTTTTCATCTGGAGAATGTCGTAGGGCGTGAGGATAATGTTGATGCCCCGGCAGCACATGGTAAAGCACGATACCCCCGGGTGGCATTTAAATTTGAATTGGCTGCTGTATCCTAATCGCACCGGCGAAATAAGAGCATTTTTATCTGCATCGTTCATGAATTGTCCTTTCCTGATCGTTCATTGGTTGGGCCGTATGTAACCAAGGCCGTGGCCAAAGTCAAACGGTAATCCCGGCGCCCAAAATGGCCTGACAGGATTATGGCAACCCTTTTTCCCAACCACGCAAAGGCTGACGGTTCTATCCGATGCGGGAATCTAACAGGTGGTTTTAAAATGAATGGGGCCGGCTCAGGAAACGGGCCGACCCCGGTTGTGTTGTCTCAGGAATGCCGTTGGGTTATTTCACCTTTCCTGCGCGCCAGGCCTCGATCAGTTTGTCGTAATCGACCGTTTCCCCCTTGGGTTTTTCGTTGGCCAGCTTGGCCTTGGGAGATCCGGGCTGATTCAGCCAGTAGGCTTCATCCTTCTCCGGATTCAGTAAGGGGCCGCATTCACCCTGGGTCTTGGATCGGGCGATGCGCTCCAATACCCGGTCCATCTCTTTGGCCAGATTGTCCATGGCCGTATCTACGGTTACTTCACCGGAAACGGCCTCGCCGATATTCTGCCACCACAGCTGGGCAAGCTTCGGATAATCGGGCACATTGCCCCCGGTCGGCGTCCAGGCCACGCGGGCCGGGCTGCGGTAGAATTCCACCAGGCCGCCCAGTTTGGGAGCGCGGTCGGTGAATGACTGGTGGCGGATGTCGCTGTCACGAATGGGGGTCAATCCCACATGGGCTTTTTTGAGTGAGGTGGTCTTGGCCACGCAGAACTGCGCAAACAACCAGGCTGCCTTACGGCGCTCGAGCGGCGTGCTCTTCATGAATGTCCAGGAGCCGCAGTCCTGATAGCCCAGCTTCATGCCTTCTTCCCAGTAGGGGCCATGGGGCGAGGGGGCCATGCGCCATTTGGGGGTGCCGTCCTCATTCACCGTGGGCCCCGGTTCGACCATGCTGGGAAGGAACGCGGTGTACCAGAAAATCTGCTGGGCCACACTGCCGTTCGCCAGAAAGGGCAGATAGGTGTAAAAGTCCATGCCCAGGCTGCCCGGAGGCGCGTATTTTCTCAGCCAATCCATGTATTTTTGAAGCGCATACTTGGCAGCCGGACCATTGGCGGCGCCGCCGCGGGCCACGGTTGCACCGACCGGCCGACAGCCTTCCATGCGGATACCCCATTCGTCCACAGGCAGGCCGTTGGGGATTCCCTTGTCACCGGCACCGGCCATTGAGAGCCAGGCGTCGGTGAAGCGCCAGCCCAGATCGGGGGCCTTTTTGCCGTAGTCGTTATGCCCGAAAATGGCCTTGCCGTCGATTTCACGGACATGTTCGGTGAAAAACTCGGCAATATCCTCGTAAGCCGACCAGTTTACCGGAACACCCAACTCATAGCCGTAGATCTCCTTGAACTGCTTCTTGAAATCCGGGCGTTTGAACCAGTCGTAACGGAACCAGTAAAGGTTGGCGAACTGCTGATCCGGCAACTGATAGAGCTTCCCGTCCGGTCCCGTGGTGAAAGATTTGCCCATGAAGTCGTCGACATCCAGAGTCGGCAGGGTCACATCTTTGCCTTCACCGGCCATGAAGTCGGACAAGGGCACCACATATCCATAACGGGCGTGGGTGCCGATCAGGTCGGAATCGTTGATCCAGCCGTCGTAAATATTCTTGCCCGACGCCCATTGGGTCTGCAGTTTTTCAATGACGTCGCCTTCCTGGATCAGGTCGAAAGAGACCTTGATGCCGGTGATCTCCTCGAAGGCTTTGGCCAGAACCTTGGCCTCATACTCATGCGTTGAAATGGTTTCGGAGACAACCTTGATATTCATGCCGACAAAAGGCTTGGCTGCTTTGATAAACCACTCCATCTCCTTGAGCTGTTCTTTTTTGGACAGGGTTGAGGGTTGGAACTCCTCGTCAACCCACTTTTTTGCGGCTGCCATATCCGCCATGGCCGGACCTGCCGCCATGGCGAACATGATCGCCAGGGCAACTCCCAGAAGCATCGTCTTTTTCACTTTCATGGGTCTCCTCCTTTACGCCTTCATGGGTGGGGTTGGGCTAGTGGACGGCATCGCTGGCGTGAAGGCTGAAATCGCCTAACGATAGAGACACGTCCTTAGTTTACTAAGCGTTCATCGTTCAGGGTTCACCGTTCTTCGTGACCATCTTTTCGTCAAGCTTGTGAGACGCCCAGTTCTATGGAATAGGGTTGCTTGTCTGCGGTGAATCATTAATCTTTGAACCCAGAACGGTTGCTCCTTTTCATCCCCATCGCATCACGATAAATATCCAGACCGCTGAAATAGGAAGCGCAAACCACAAATTGAAATCCGTCAGTCCGAGCCAGGCCAGATGGATATAGGCGGTGCCCAGCAAACCGACAAAAAACCGTGTTCCCCTCGTGGTTGGGATCTTCAGGAATCCTCGTCGTTCGACGGTTGGCGACACCAATTCCCAGACGAGCATGCCGGCGATCATCAGGAAAATGGTGATGAAGAAAATCGCCGTCGGGACTGTCCAATACATCCATTCGAAACGCATGCTGACTCCCCTTTAAACGCGACCCAATGCAAATCCCTTGGCAAGATGGTTGCGCACGAACCAGATGACCAACGCGCCCGGAACGATGGTGAGGATCCCATTGGCTGCCAACAGGCCCCAGTCCAGACCGGTTGCGCTGATGGTTCGGGTCATGGTGGCGACAATCGGTTTGGCCTCGGTGACCGTGAGCGTCCGGGCAAACAACAGCTCGACCCAGCTGAACATGAAGCAGAAAAAAGCCGTAACGCCCACACCGGCCCGGATCAGCGGGATGAATAACGTGATAAAAAACCGTGGAAAGGAGTACCCATCGATAAAGGCGGTTTCGTCGATCTCTTTGGGAATGCCGGACATGAACCCTTCCAGGATCCAGACCGCCAGCGGTACGTTGAAGAGGCAATGCGCCAGGGCCACGGCGATATGGGTATCGATCAGGTTCACAGTGGAGTAAAGCTGAAAATAGGGCAGCAGGAAAACCGCCGGCGGGGCCATACGGTTGGTCAGCAGCCAGAAAAACATCTGCCCGTCGCCGAGGAATTTAAATCGCGAGAAGGCATAGGCCGCCGGCAGTGCGAAGGCCAGGGACATGACGGTATTCAAGCTGACGTAGATCATGGCATTGATATAACCCGAGTACCAGGTATGGTCGGTGAAGACCTTGATGTAGTTTTCAAAGGTGATGTTGGATGGGTAGAGAGAGAAAGCGCTCATGATGTCTGCGTTGCTGCGCAGCGACATGTTGAGCATCCAGTAAATGGGCACGATCAGCACCAAGAAATAAAAAAGTAAGGCGAAAGTCCTTTTTTGAATTTTCATGATGTTTTTTCTCCTTTGCCGACATTCAGCAGTGCCTGGTAGAAGATAAAGCAGAACAGCAGAACGATGAGAAAATAAATCAGGGAAAAGGCCGCGGCCGGCCCGAGGTCAAACTGGCCGGTGGCCAGTTTGACCAGATAAATGGACAGGAAGGTGGTTGAGTTGCCCGGCCCTCCGCCCGTCAACGCAAAGGGTTCGGCGTAGATGAGAAAGCTGTCCATCCACCTGAGTAAAATGGCGATCGTGAGGACACCGCGCATCTTGGGCAATTGGATATAGCGAAAGACCGCCCAGGAAGAGGCCCCGTCGATTTTAGCGGCCTGGTAATAGGCCTCCGGAATGGCGCGCAGCCCGGCATAACAAAGCAGCGCCACCAGTGGTGTCCAGTGCCAGACCTCCATGGCCATCAGGGTGACCCAGGCGTAAGACGGCCGGGCGGTATGGTCAAAGGGCACATCGAGAAGATTCAGGCTGTTAATTCCCACACCGAACAAGCCGATATCCGGCCGGGTAAAGATGATCCAGATGGTGCCGATCACATTCCATGGAATCAACAGGGGGATGGCCAGCGTTACCAGGCTGGCGGAGGCACCCCAGCCCTTTTTGGGCATGGCCAGCGCAATCAGAATGCCCAGGGGAATTTCGATCATCAGAACCAGGCTCGAAAATATAAACTGACGGCCCAGGGCATCGTGTAGGCGGGTGTCGGTCAACATCTCTTTGAACCATTCCGTCCCCACGAATACGGCATTGCCCGGACCGAAGATGTCCTGGAGCGAGTAATTGACCACGGTCATCAGCGGTATGATGGCGCTGAATGCCACGACGACAAAAACCGGCAGTACCAGGAACCATGCCTTGTTGTCCGCCCATTTTTCCATGGGATCCTCTCTTTATCTGACCCTTTATCTAATCAGGCGTTCGTCGGCAAATAGTTTGGTTCGCTGCGGTGGAAACTTCAGCCACGCTTGCTTTTCCGGAACCGGATGCCCTTCGGGCACGCGGGACAGCAGGGTGTGACCATTGAGGGCAGAGGTCAGAATTTTAAAACTGCCCTGGTCTTCCACTGTTTTCATCGTTACCGGCACACCGCCGTCGACGGGCGAGCCATGAACCTCCATATGCATGGGGCGGATGCCCAGTTCCAGCATTCCACGGGCCTTGGCGCCGAGGGCGGCCGTTTCGGGATCCAGGGCGATAGTCACACCGTCGACCCGCGCATTTTGACCCTCAAGGGTGCAGGGCAGAAAATTCATGCCGGGGCTTCCGATAAAATAGCCGACAAATTTGTGTCGGGGATTTTCGACAAGCGCCTCCGGTGTGCCGACCTGAACGATTTCACCTTCGTACATGACGATCACTTGATCCGCGAAGGTTAAGGCCTCCACCTGGTCGTGGGTGACGTAGATCATCGTCAGTTTGAGCTGTTCGTGGATTTCCTTGAGCTTACGTCGGAGATGCCATTTTAAATGGGGATCAATGACGGTCAGGGGTTCATCGAAGAGCACGGCAGCCACATCGCTTCTCACCAGGCCGCGGCCCAGGGATATTTTCTGTTTGGCATCGGCACTCAGACCCGCGGCTTTTCTCTTCAGGTCCGGGGTCAAGTCGAGGATGTCGGCCACCTCGTGTACCCGCCGGGTGGTATCCGTATTGTTGAAGCCCCGGTTTCTCAACGGAAAGGCCAGATTGTCGAAAACGGTCATGGTGTCGTAAAGCACCGGAAACTGGAATACCTGGGCGATGTTGCGTTTTTCCGGGGGCAGGTCGGTCACGTCGATGCCGTCATAGAGCACCCTGCCCTTGCTGGGTTTGAGCAGCCCGGAGATCACGTTGAGCAATGTGGTCTTGCCGCAGCCGGAAGGCCCCAGTAAGGCGTAGGCGCCGCCGTCCTCCCACAGGGTATTGATTTCCTTTAAGGCATAGTCCGATGCCACTGTGGGATTCGGATAATATGAGTGGGCGATTTGATCGAATTCTATTCGCGCCATTACGTTCTCCAGGCTATCGCTATGCGGTAGGTCCGGCAGCCGGAGGAGCGGCCACCAGTTGACCGGCGGTGCCGTATACAAAAAAGTGTTTTGGGTCGATGAACACCGTTATCTCGTTTCCCATGGCAAAGGGGTGAACGCCTTCCTGTTGAACCACGAACGCGCTTTTACCATGATGGACGTAAATAAAGGTTTCCGATCCGTTGATCTCGGCCAGTTCCACCGTGCCCGTTATGGCGAGGTCCCCGTCCGTCTGGCTGGAAAGCCACAGGTTGTTGGACCGGAAGGCGAACCGGTATGATCCGTCGGCAAGATCGGTAAGGTGCCCGGTTAAGGGGACCGGAATGTTATCTCCCATGACAGCCCTGCCGTTAGTTACTGCACTTTCGAGGGCATTAATGGGAGGGTCGCTGAACACTTCTGCGGCTCTCAAGGTTTCGGGCCGCTGATATGCAGTGGCGGTGGCGCCGGTTTGCAATACCCTGCCTTCGTCGAGGACCACGACGTTGCCGCCCAGCATCAGGGCCTCGGAAGGCTCGGTGGTCGTATACACCACGATAGCGGATCGTTTCCGGAAAATCTCCTGAAGCTCCACCCGAAGTTCTTCCCGAAGTTTGTAGTCAAGGTTGACCAGCGGCTCGTCCAGCAGCAGCAACTGGGCATCTTTGACCAGGGCCCGGGCGATGGCTGTGCGCTGCTGCTGGCCGCCGGAAAGCTCCGCTGGAATGCGGTCCAGCATGTCCTCCAGGTGGAGCATTTCCGCGGTCTCGCGTACCCGCCGGTCTACCTCTTTTTTCGGTATTCCGGTAATTTTCAGTGGGGAGGCAATGTTATTGTAGACAGTCAAGGAGGGGTAGTTAATGAACTGTTGATAGACCATGGCGATGCTTCGTTTTCTTACGGAAACACCGGTCATGTCCTGGCCGTCGATGATAATTTTTCCGCTGCTAGGCCGGTCCAGCCCGGCCATGATGCGCAGCAAAGAGGTCTTGCCGGAAAGAGTCCGGCCCAGCAGTACGTTGCGGGATCCCTTTTCAAACGCAAGATCGATCTGTCGGAGATGGGTTTCTCCCCCCACCACTTTAGTGACATTCTGGATTTTCAAGCCCATCGTTCGGACTCCGATCTATATACGGTGCGATGGTTCGGATATGAGAAAGAGAAGTGGATCGATAGTGTATAAATTAACACCCCGGTTTTATTTTCGCAAGCGAAAATTTATTGACTGAACAGGTGAATCGGCAACAAGCTGCTTTCACAAGCAACGATCACGGCCTGCCGGCAAAGGCTGGCCGTCGATTTAAGTTCAGGACAACTGCTTCAAGCGACGTGAAGTTCGACTCCCGATGCCGCGATGATTTCGGCAAGACCGGAAGGCAGCCCACGGTCCGTGAACAGACCATCGATCTCCGCGATGTTGCCGAGCCGGACCATGGCGTTGCGGCCGAACTTGGTGTGATCCGCAGCCAGAAAAACGCTGCGCGAATTGTCGATGATGGCCCGTGCCGCCCGAACCTCACGATAATCGAAGTCCAGCAGCGTGCCATCGGTATCGATTCCGCTGATGCCAATGATGCCGTAATCGACCTTGAACTGGCTGATAAAATCGATGGTGGCTTCCCCGATGATACCCTGGTCCCGATGTCGGACCAGCCCGCCGGCGACGATCACTTCAAAGTTTTCGTTTGCGCTCATAATGGAAGCGACGTTGAGGTTATTGGTGATCACTCGCAGGCGTTTGTGGTTGCACAGGGCGTGGGCAATGGCTTCGGTAGTGGTGCCGATGTTGATGAACAGGGAGACGTTGTCCGGAATGTGCTGGGCAAGCAGTTGTGCAATCTTCTGTTTTTCGCGGAAGCAGAGCACCTTTCGTTCGTTATAGGCCACGTTTTCGGTGGAGGTTGGAATGGCGGCACCGCCATGATAGCGGCACAACTGGCCCTTTTCACTGAGGGTGTTGATGTCCCGGCGGATGGTTTGTGGCGTTACCGAAAAGGCCTGGGCCAGGGCCTCAATGGTCACAAATCCATGGGCCTGCACATTTTTTATTATTTTTTCGTGCCGTTTTCGAACCGGTGCCGCCTTCCCGTTTGTTTTTAATTTGGGTGCAGTGCCGGCGGACTCTTTTTTAGCTGTCATTCCCAGTGTTTTCCGATGGGCCTATGTTTTTATTTTCGATTTAGAAACTGTTTTGTTGATATTGATTTAAAACGAACAATTTTTTGGTGACACACGGCCGTTTGTATGATATTTTTCCCTGAAGATGAGAGAAAATGGCTTATATATTGTTTAACTTTATAACATTTGAACGCATTTTTCTCAAGTGAAAACATTAACGTTGGTCCTGGAAATCCCGGTCCTTCGGTCAGTATGTTTTACTTCAATGTCCGGGTTCATCACCGGGACCGTGGGTTCAGAGGTATGATGAAAAAAAATTTGGAAACGCAGGTATTGGTTATCGGTGGTGGCGCCACGGGCACCGGCCTGGTCCGGGATTTGGCCCTTCGAGGTGTCCGGTGCCTCCTGGTGGAAAAGCAGGACATCAATGCCGGCGCTTCCGGTGCCAACCACGGTCTATTGCACAGCGGTGCCCGGTACATCGCGTCGGACCCTGCTTCAGCCAAAGAGTGTCGAGAGGAAAGCGACCTTATTAAACGGCTGGCGCCCCATTGCGTGGAAACCACCGGCGGTCTGTTCGTGGCCGTTGCCGGCGATGACGAGACATACATAGCCGACTTCACCGATCGCTGCATTCAGTGCGGTATTCACACCCAGGCGGTAGAAATCAAAGATGCCCTCGACATGGAGCCGGTCCTCTCACCAGAAACCATCGCGGTCTACAGTGTTCCGGATGCGTGCGTGGATCCGTTCAAGTTGTCGCTGGACAATCTGGCCGACGCCCAGGCCCACGGCACGGCAGCTCTGCGCAATACCAGGATCGTACGCTTCGAAAAATCAAGTGAACACATCGAACTCGTCCATCTGGAAAACCACCGCACTGGCGAACGCTTCGCCATCAAAGCAGAGGTGATCGTCAACGCCACCGGTGCCTGGGCCGGCAACGTGGCTGCCATGGCCGGCGCCAAGATAAACACGCTCTGCTCCCAGGGCAGCCTGATCATTACCCAGAACCGCCTGTGCCACCGGGTCATCAATCGCCTGCGCAAAGCCACCGACGGAGATATTTTGGTCCCGGGCGGTACGGTGTCCATCTTTGGGACCACGTCTGTGCGCATCGATGATCCAGAAAAAAAACGCCCGACAGTGGCCGAGATCGACGCGATGCTGCCCGACGGCATCGCCATGGTCCCTAAACTGGCCGACACACGCTTTATCCGGGCCTATGCCGGTGTGCGGCCTCTGGTCCAGTCAACGCTCACCGCCGATGATCGAGCGGTCAGCCGGGGGTTTGCCCTCATCGATCACAGCGAAGACGGGATCAGCAACTTCATGACCATCACCGGGGGCAAGCTGACCACCTATCGACTGATGGCCGAGAAAACGGCTGATCGGGTCTGCGCGCATCTGGGAGTTGGCGAGGCCTGCCAGACCCGCACCACTCCCCTTCCGGCGACTAACGCCGGTAAGTGGACCGAGGCAGGGCTGACCCCCAAGATGTGGTTTCAGAAAAAAGATCCATCGGACCTGCTCCTGTGCGAATGTGAAATGGTGCCGACCAGCGTAGTCGACAACATCTCCGCAAACATTCAGGAACAGGGCGACCAACCTAGTCTGCGTGAGCTGGGCCAGCGTAGTCGTGTGGGTAAGGGCCCCTGCCAGGGGGCGTTTTGCAGTTTGCGGATGACGGCACACCTTTACAACGAAGGCCTGTTGAGGGCTGATCAGGGGCTTGACGAGCTGCGCGATTTTCTCAACGAGCGCTGGCGCGGGGTCCGCCCCATTCTGTGGGGACAGGCCGTGTCCCAGGCGGAATTGCAGGAGGCCCTGCATTGCGGTCTCTATGGGTTAGAGCTCTCTGAATAGAATTACCCGAAGGCGGCCTGTCCTGGCTATTGGGGGAAATATCGCTATACAAACGCCATCCAACCATACCAAATGCCAGTTGATGGTCATCGGCGCCGGAATGGCCGGAATGGCCGCCACACTGTTTGCCGCCCAACAGGGCCTCCACGTGGTTCAGGCTGGCCTCACCGGCGAGGTGATCTATGCCAGCGGTGTTTTTGACCTGTTGGGTGTCTATCCCCCCAAAGAACGCCGCGTGCGCAACGATCCCTGGGACGCCTTGAATGAATTGGTGACCGCCGAACCCCACCACCCGTATGCGCGCCTGGCGCCCGACGCTATCCGAACGGCCATGGACACACTGACCGCCTACCTGGCGGAGATCGGGCTGCCCTACAAAGGCCACCGGAATCGCAACACCACCTTGTTGACCCCTGTGGGTACGGTCAAACGCACCTATCGTGTTCCGGAAAGCATGTGGGCCGGCAGCCAGGCACTGGCCGCCAAGGCTCCTTGTCTGATCGTGGATCTGGTGGGTTTGCGGGGTTTCAGCGCCCGCCAGATGGTCGAAACCCTGGGCTCGGCCTGGCCCGACCTCAGAACCGCCACCATCGACGTCCCCGGCACCAGCGTGCACGGTCCCAAATACCCCGAACATGTGGCCCGTATGCTCGAAGTAGAGGCCGACCGTGAGCGCTTTGCAGCCGCCATCGCAACCCATGTCAACGGTGCCGCATATGTGGGTCTGCCCGCCGTTTTGGGCATCTATCAAACATCCGAAATCTTGGCCGACCTTGAGAAACACCTTAATGCACGGGTGTTCGAAATCCCGACCATGCCGCCGGCCATCACCGGCCTGCGACTCAAGGAGGCCTTCGAGCGTCACTTACCCGTTCTGGGTGTCGAGGCCCATTACCACCATCGCGTGTTTGACGCCCGGCCCTTGCCAGGCGGCGGTTTTAAACTGCAGATGGGCAAAAGCGAGCCCGAACACAGTGTCCTGGCCGATCGGGTACTCTTGGCCACGGGCCGTTTCATCGGCAAAGGCCTGACACCGAAACGGGACGGTATTCACGAAGCCCTATTCAATCTGCCGGTGCATCAGCCAAAGCATCGGGACGAGTGGTATGCGGGAACTTTTCTGGCACCCCAAGGGCATGCCGTCAGCCGGGCCGGTATCGAAACCGATTCCCAGTTTCAACCCGTCGACGCCGTTGGCAGGGTCGTGCATGAGCGTCTCTACGCAGCGGGCTCCATTCTGGCCCACCAGGACTGGATGCGCACCAAATCGGGGGTCGGGCTGGCGGTGGCTAGTGCCTGGGGGGCAGTGAAAGCCATCGCAAAGCAGGTCGCAACGTCGTCCTAATCCCCACCGGTAGCGGAATTGATGATAACCGTGGGCGTTCCACCGGCGACTCGGGTTGAAGGAGCGCTGGCCGATTGGGCGACCCCGGCGAAGACGGTTGGCGCAAGTGCGACTAGCGCCGTCCCTGGAACGTCGGAGTTGTATCGATCACCCTGAAGACAAATGTGATGTCGGTATCCGCACCAGTTCATCGCGGCCCAACGATGCCGTCTCTGGATGGATACGATCCAAATGGTAAAGGGACCTCATGCTGTTTGACGCAACGCTGTATCTGGCGCTCCTGGTCTGCTTCGCCGGGTTGCTTTGGCGGCTGAAGCGGTGGTTAACCATAGACATTGGCCCGGAGGCCCCCGGCACTGTCGGTCAACGCACCACCGCAGCTCTGCGGGGGGGGGCGGTGGTTATCTTTAGTCGACGCCTGCTGGTGGTTTTGACAGCCTTACTGCGCGACGTTCTGTTGCAGGGTGACCTGTTTAAGAAACACCGTCTGCGCTGGCTGATGCATATGCTGATCTTTTGGGGCTTTGGGCTGTTGCTGGTGTTTCACGCCCTTGAAGACATTGTCACCCAACGCCTCTTTTCCGATTACGCCTCGACCCTGAACCCATTTTTCTTCCTGCGCAATTTTTTTGGTGTCATCGTCCTCGCGGGGACAAGCATCGCCCTGGTGCGCCGCCTCAAGATCCCCGCCCAAAAAAAGATCACCGGACGAAACGATTTGCTGCCATTGTTGCTCCTGATGATGATTATCATCTCCGGCTTTCTCCTTGAAGGGACCCAGATCGTATCTCAACCGATTTTCGATGAAATGGTCGACGATTACCTGTACGGTGATGACCCTGAAGAAGTGGAATCGTTGAGGGCCGTGTGGGCCCGGGATTATCATGTGGTCTTCGATCCAGCGCCGGAGATAACGCCTGAACTGCTCGAAGCGGGGCATGAGCTCAACGAGGAGAGCTGTGCGGTCTGCCACAGCCGCCCCACGGCGGCCTTCGCCGCCCTGCCCGTCGCCATCCTGATCAAACCGGCCGCTGCCACACTCAACCGGATTCGGGCGGATGAGCTGCTCCGGCACCTGCACTACCTGGTTTGCTTCACCGCCCTGGCCCTATTGCCCTTTACCAAATTCAAACACATGCTGACGACCCCGCTGACGCTGGCACTGCGGGCCGCGGGCCATGCGGAGACGTCGCTATCCCTCAACCTCAAAACCCGGCGTGCCCTGGCCCTGGACGGCTGCACCCATTGCGGTGCCTGCAGCCAGGTCTGCAGCGTAGCGCCCAGCGCCCAGATCATCGGCAACCGCGAAATCCTCCCCTCTGAAAAGCTGATTTCCATGGCTCAGATTTCACGCAAAGATCTGCCGGCTGCGCGCATGGAAACCTTCTCCGAGGGCAGCTTCATCTGTACCGAATGCTACCGCTGCACCCAGGTTTGTCCATCGGGTCTGGACCTGCAAGACCTCTGGCGAGCGTCCAAAGGGAGCTTGACCGACCAAGGCTTCCCCGAATTACACACCCGTGCGGTGCTTACACCGGTCGAGACGCTGTTGCCGGCAATGACCACGGCGAGTTCATCTGCAGCCAACGAAGATACCATGGATCTGTGCGACGACCCGTCCACCTTCCAGGCCTGTGTCCAATGTGCGATCTGTACCAGCGTCTGCCCCGTGGTGGCCGCCGCCACCGAACCCGATCAGGATCCCGAGATCGGTCCTCACCTGGTCACCAATCTGCTGCGTATGCAGCAGATTGAGCTGGCTTTGGCTTCCCGTATGGTCTGGACCTGCGTCACCTGCTATCAGTGCCAGGAGCACTGCCCCCAGCATATCCGCGTGGCTGACCTGCTCTATGAACTGCGCAATCGCGGATGGTCACGAATGAAAGGCGCTCCGCCATCCAGCGTCAGCACCGAGGAGGTTCAGTCATGAAGCTGCTTTACTTTCCCGGCTGTAAAATCCCTTTTCATCTGCCCGCCTACGATCGCTCTACCCGGTCGGTCCTGTCTGCTCTGGAGGTCGAGCTGGTCGATATGGACCTGAACTGCTGCGGCTATCCGGTCCGCCATCAGGATTTCAGCGCCTTCCTTCTTTCGGCCACCCGTGATCTGGCCTTGGCGGAAGCGCAGGGGTTGGATATTCTAACGCCATGCAAATGCTGTTTCGGCAGCTTCAAACATGCCCTCTATTGGCTGCGCCGCAGGCCTGCCTTGAGGGATCGCATCAATAGCCACCTGGCCGCCGAAAATCTGCATTGGAGCGATCGCAGTGATGTGATCCACCTCCTGTTGCTCCTCTATCATAAGGTGGGTACACACCGCTTGCAGGACCATGTCCGCACACCGCTTGAACACCTTAAGGTGGCCGCCCACTATGGCTGCCACGCCCTGCGACCGGCCGAAGTCACCGGATTCGACAACCCCACGGCTCCCCAGCTTTTTGAGGCGTTGGTCGCCGTTACCGGAGCGACCCCAGTCTTCTGGGCACGGCGAACCGAGTGCTGCGGCAACCCGCTCTGGAGCAAAAACCAAAGACTCGCCCTGGCCCTGATGGAAAAGAAGCTGGCGTCGGCACAGGAAGCTGGTGCGGAGATGCTTTGTTCGGCCTGCACCTATTGCCAGCTGCAATTCGACGAAATCCGCCGCCAGCACCCTCATGCAGACCCGACTCAGGGACGGCTGCAGGCCATTCTCTTCCCCCAACTGCTTGGCATGTCCATGGATCTGCCGGCAGAAAACCTGGGCCTTGATCCACGGACATTGACCGGTGCTTGTGCCTTTACAGTGGAAGCCGGGAAGTGATAATTAAATAGGCCGGGTCCGGCGAAGCATTCAGCCGTTTATACGATATCCATTTTCAACCTTCGACCCGTTCAGACTTCAGCAAGAATAGAGCCAAACACAGCGATCCGTTAAGGTCACCTCACACCCAAGAAGGAGATGTTATCATGGCCGCATACATCGGTGCCATCGACCTGGGAACCACCAGCAACCGGTTTATCATTTTCAATCATGACGGGCAGATCGTCGCTATGGACCAGATGGAACACGAGCAGATCTTTCCCCGTCCCGGATGGGTGGAACACGACCCCTTGGAAATCTGGAACAACACCGGAAAAGTGATCCGCGGCGCGCTGAGCAAAGCGGGCCTCAAAGGAGAAGACCTGTCCGCTATTGGTATCACCAACCAGCGTGAGACCGCGGTGGTCTGGGACAGGAAAACCGGCCAGCCCTTTTTTAATGCCATTGTCTGGCAGTGTACCCGAACCGATAAAATCTGCAGCGCCCTGGCAAAAGAGGGCGGTCAGGACCGCTTCCGTAAAAAGACCGGGTTGCCCATCGCCACCTATTTTGCGGGACCCAAGGTCAAATGGATTCTGGACAATGTCCCCGAGGCACGGGCGGCGGCGGAAAGGGGCCAGGCCCTCTTCGGCACCATCGAAACCTGGGTTATCTGGCAGCTCACCGGCGGTGCGGACGGTGGCGCCCATGTAACCGATGTCTCCAATGCCTCACGCACCCTGATCATGGACCTGGAGACCCTGGCCTGGGATGATGAAATCCTAAAGATCTTGGGCATTCCGTGGCAGATGATGCCGCGTATCGTGCCTTCCATCGACAAGAATACCTGGGGCCATACCCTGAAGGACGGTCCCCTGCGGGCGACGGTGCCGGTGTGCGGCGCCCTTGGAGACCAGCAGGCCGCCCTGGTGGGCCAGACCTGCTTTGGGGTCGGCGAGGCGAAAAATACCTATGGTACCGGCTGTTTCATGTTGCTCAATACGGGCACCGAACCGGTCCAGTCCGCCCATGGCCTGTTGACGACCGTGGGATACCAGATCAGTGGGGAAAAACCGGTTTATTGCCTGGAAGGGTCGGTGGCCATTGCCGGCGCCCTGGTGCAGTGGCTGCGGGACAACCTGGGGCTGATCGCGTCGGCACCGGAGGTGGAGACGCTGGCCCGAACGGTGGACGACAACGGCGGCGCATATATCGTTCCGGCCTTTTCCGGCCTTTTTGCTCCCTACTGGCGCTCCGATGCCCGCGGGGTTATTGCCGGCCTCACCCGTTATGTCAACAAGGGCCACATCGCCCGCGCTGCACTGGAGGCCAACGCCTACCAGACCCTGGACATTATGGAGGCCATGAAAAAAGATTCGGGCGTTGAACTCAACAGCCTTAAAGTCGATGGGGGGATGGTGGCCAACGAGCTGCTCATGCAGTTTCAGTCCGACCTGCTCAACGTGCCGGTGATCCGGCCGGCCATCACCGAAACCACGGCCCTGGGAGCCGCCTATGCAGCGGGCTTGGCCGTGGGATACTGGGCCTCCATGGAGGATCTGAAACGATACTGGTCGGTGGACAAGACCTGGCAGCCACAGATGGATGATCATGT
>JAQYWF010000342.1 GCA_030145105.1 Desulfosarcina sp. | reverse complement strand
GCGTAGCGCCCCTGGTCAGCATACACACTCCCGATCTTGTTGAGGGTGTCCCCTTCCCCGGCTTGGTCGTCCACCTCCTGCCGGATGGCCAACGCCTGCTGATAATACTCCAACGCCTCGGCGTAGCGCCCCTGGTGATAATACACAAGCCCAATATTTTTGAGGCTGATCCCTTCCCTAACCCGGTCGCCCACCTCCCGGAAAATGGCCAGCGCTTCCCTAGAGTACTTCAGTGCTTCTTGATACTGCGCCCGCCTATAATAAAAGTTGCCAACCGCAAGCAGAACCCACCCTCTGCCAAACCATACAACCGCTCCGGAACAGACTACTATCAGGCAAAACATGCCGATACAACCGAAGGCGAAAGCGGGGAAAAACATGACGGTTAAAAGGTATAGGTGATAGAATGGTAAAATTTATTCGCGAGGGTCATCGCCCACGAGGTCGGCCACAATCTCGGCCTGAAGGACGACTACACCAACCCAAAGCTGCTCATGTACGGTAAGAAAGAGAAAATCAATGGGACCCTTCTGACACGGTCGGAGATTCTAACTATCTGTGTGCAATAGAAGTTTTTAAAAATTAGGTTGCGAAAATGGAGATATGCGGTCGAACCTTCTATAAGGTTGGGACCCTTGCTATAGAGGAGACATGCCAGTGAATACAACGGCCGAATCGGCTGAACGCGCCTTGGCCCAGGCCTATGACACGACGCCCTATGCCGGAGACCCGTACTGCCTGACCCACCCCAGTCTGCTGGCTGCCTACGGATGCGTATACGGCCTTTCCCCCACACCCCCTGAGAGCTGTCGTGTACTCGAAATGGGTTGTGGGGACGGTGGCAACATCATACCCATGGCATACGAGTTTCCCAAGAGTGAGTTCATTGGCATCGATCTGTCTCCTGTGCAGATCGGGTTCGGGCAGAAGGGCGTCGACTCGCTGGCATTAAAGAATATCCGATTGGAGACCCGCAGCATCACTGATATAAGTGCAGCCGACGGGACGTTTGACTACATCATCGTTCACGGTGTTTATTCATGGGTCCCGGATAGGGTCAAAGAGAAGATCCTGGATATCTGTAGCAACAACCTCGTGGGACAGGGCATCGCGTATATCAGCTACAATGTTCTGCCGGGCTGGCAGTTCAACAAATCCATGCGCGACATGATGCTCTATCGGTCCCGTCATATCAAGGACCCCAAGGAACGCACGGATGCTGCGCTCGACCTGGTGAAAACCATGCTCGACGCCACGGCTGACAGCAATCGATTCCATGATGTCCAGCTCCGATTTTTCGGGAAAACCCTGCAACGTTTTCCTGCTGTGTCGAGTTACCTGCTGCACGATTACATGGAAGCGGACAATGACCCCCTCTACTTTCACGAATTCGCCGGAGCGCTGAAAAATAAAGGTTTACAATATATCTGTGATGCAGAACAGACAGATTTTGAGTTGGATAGTCTGCCCGCAGATGCCGCGACAAAGTTCGAGGAGGTGTCCGACAATGCCCTCGAAGTCGAACAATATATCGATTTTATAAAAAACACACGCTTTCGGCGCTCACTCATTTGTCATGAATCGATCAATGTCAACTCAGATTTCCGTCTGGAACGGATTGAGCCCCTTTTTGCCGCCACAGATGTGGTTCCAGTCCTGGACTCACCGGAAAGCCCCATCGAGGAAACGACCGCCTTCAAGATGCCGGGGGGCCGACAATTTACTACGCAACATTCGCTTGCACAGATCATACTTCGAAGGCTCAGCCAAATCAAACCGTGCACAATCGACATTCCCTCCCTGATCCAGGCAGTCAAGAAGGAGGCACTGGCTGAGTTGGCGCAGGATTCGAAGGAACAGATCGATAAGATCGGCCAGGCAGTCTACGCCCTCTTCTTCAACGGGGTTGTGGAACTGCTGGCTGCTCCGCGTCGCTGCATATTGGATCCAGGTGACTACCCGACCGCGTCGCCCATCTCACGCCTGCTTGCGCCCTCGCAACGGGTGACCAATCTTTGCCACCGGACCATCCGGATGGATGATGATATGGCCTGTTTTGTTCTGGCTCATCTTGATGGTACACGCAACCGGGAAGATCTCCGTAATCTTATGCTCGAAAATGTTCTCACCGGTCGTGTAAATATTCCGAACTTCAAGGCGGTAAACGAAGAAGAAACCCGGGAATTGATCCACAACCAGTTGGAATCCATTTTGCAGCATTTGCCCCGCTGCGGTGTCCTTATGGCTTGCGCTGGTGTTGATGCTTTGGGTGGTCAATGAAAAGCAAAGATGTCTCTCGTCTGAACACTCGGGATGGATAGACAGGCTCCGTAACCCGCATTTTCGGTCAAGGAAATACGTTCCTGCGCATCATCCGATCAGAAGTGCCAAGCGACCACGGACTGGCGTTGCTCCTTGTGAAGCACAATCTAAACCTGTATGATTATATCAGCACGTTGCGTGAGTGCTTGGCATCACATCATCATTTGTCCGCGACAAATAAACCTGGAAGAAAACCAATGAAACCATTGTCGCCATGATTGATAAACCTCCTACCGTATTGCGCATTACCCTGTCCGATGGGACAAACCGCAACTTCACCCAAGGTTTTACCATCGGCCGCCACTCGGACTGTGCCATTAGCATTCAGGACGGCGTGGTCAGCCGCAGACATGCCGACGTACGCTGGGAAAACGGGCAGTGGTGGATCCATGACCGGCAGAGCGCCAACGGGGTCTTTATCGACGGTCAGCGCATCGATCGTGCGGTCTTTTTCGGAACAGGTCGCATTCAATTGGGGGCAGGGGGACCGACCCTGTTTTACAACGTGGAAGCGCCCGCGCCGGCACAACCGGTTTACCAACCAGCGCCCGATCCTCCGCAACCGGAAACCGCCGCGACAACCCTATCTTCAGAGGATCCACCCAGCCTCGATCATTACAAGGACCACTATTTCGGCAAGACCCTGGACCAGGGCGCCGGCGAGCACACCATGATGGTTCGCCGGGCTTTTGCCGAGGTGCAGAAAAAACAGCACCTGACCTATGGCCTGATCATCGGATTGGTGCTGCTGCTTTTGATCACTACCGGTGGTGTGGCCTGGTACAAGCACAGCCAGGTTGTCGAGCAGCGCAAACTGGCCGCCGAGGTGTTTTACACCATGCGGGCGCTGGAGATCGATCTGATTAGACTCAAGGTGGAAACCGCCCAGCGAAAATCCCTGGAGGCTAAAAAGCGGATTGACGCCGTCAACAACCAGAAGAAAAAACTGGAGCAGAGCTACGACCGCTATGTGGACAGCCTGGGCATCTACAGTAAAGGCTTGAGTGAAAAGGAAAAGATCATCATGCGCATGGCGCATCGATTCGGCGAGTGCGAGATCAACATGCCCGATGGATTTGTGGAAGAGGTCTCCGGGTTTATCGAGAACTGGCAGTCCAGCAAGCGACTTTCACGGGTCATTCATCGAGCCAAGCGTCAAGGGTATATCCCCAAGATCCTCCAGGCCTTGGCCGCAGAGGATCTTCCGGCTCAGTTTTTTTACCTGGCCGTTCAGGAAAGCAATCTCGATCACCAGGCCGTCGGGCCGCCCACCCGCTTTGGCATCGCCAAGGGCATGTGGCAGTTTATCCCCTCAACCGGTGAAAGATACGGACTTCGTATTGGACCCCTCAAAGATGAAGCCGTGGTGGACCTTCTGGACGAGCGTCATAACTTTGACAAATCGACCCGGGCGGCCGCCAGCTATCTGCGGGACATCTACACCACGGACGCCCAGGCATCCGGGTTGCTGGTGATGGCCTCATACAATTGGGGAGAGCGGCGGGTGGTCAAGCTGATCAAAACCATGCCGAAAAATCCCCGGGAGCGCAATTTCTGGCAGTTGATTTCCGCCTACCGGAATAAAGTGCCTGATGAAACCTACGACTACGTTTTCTCCATTTTTACGGCCGCTGTGATCGGCGAAAATCCCCGTTTGTTCGGTTTTGATTTTGACAACCCCCTGGTGATGGCAGACGCATCCAAAAACAACTGATTTGATATCACCCAAACTGAGCGATTCACCTTTCTCGAAGAAGGTCGATGGGTAATGATCACGGTTGGGTACCATCGATTTTTGTGTTCAAAAAGTGAAACCCATTGAGTTTGCCGATCTCACCCCATCTTCGGCGTTAGCTATCGCCGCGCATAGTCCACTATAGCGCGACGACATCTGCCTTGAATCTGCGGCAAGCTCGACAATCGCAGTTTGGGTATCAGTAAGTCGTATTTGCATTTCATTGAACAATCTATTGGATGGTAAGTGAGTCAAATGTTACATCTTACATCCCATATGGTATACGTGTATGGCTAAAAAAACAATATGTGGTAGTTGTGATTAGATTGCTGCGAATTTGGGACCGGCGTCTACAGGCACCGTCTCAGATGGAAGGGCCAGACAAAAGGTGGCGGTGATGATTAAAAAATGGCTTATCTAGCAGCTGTTGAGATGGACGGGTTAACTGAAGAAGTTTTTAAACAGGGATTTCGATTTTTTCTGCGGCACTGAAGGCTCGCTGTCTGGTTCCTTAATATTGGATTCGGCATCGGTCTTTTCAAGGGGCTCCGATACCACATCTTGTATCTCCGCCAACCGGCCACCACCCAGGAACCTGAATTTGGGTCCCTGCTCGGTAAGTGATAGTTCCGCACCTTGGGCGATTACCGATTGCGTGCCAACCGGCCGGCCATTGATCGATACCGTGCTTCTTCCCGTCAAATCTTTTGCATAGTATTCGTTATCGTAAAAGAATATCTGAATGTGTCGTCCGGCAAGGGCGCTGTTGGCGATCACGAAATCGCAAGCCGGATCGGTACCGATGGTCACTGGCAGCAGGTTGTAGCTCTGAAGCGTCGGGCCGAACTGGATGACCAGCGTTGCATTGGTGCTGATGACGGGGATTTCCAAGCCGGGACCGGCGGTCAGGCTTGGCTCAGGGGTATTGGGGGGCGGGGGTGAAGGAACCGGCGAGGGACTCACAGCTGCGGGGGCTGGCATCTGCGGCTGTGCTGGTGAAACTGGTGATGGTGGCATCGGCTGAGCCGACCGGGCATGAGCGACGGGTGCATCACCGGCTTCGATTTTGGTCAGAAAACTGGCTTTAGGGCCATTTTCGGAAAAGGTAATCACATCGCCGTCCCTCAGGTAAACGTCGGCGATTCGTTTGCCGTTGACATAGGTGCCGTTGGTACTGGCGTCGACGATACGAAATCGGTTTCCTTGCCGATCAATTCGGGCATGTCCCCTGGAAATGGTCGTCAGGTTTTTGTCAAAACGAACCTGACACGATGAGTGGCGGCCGATCTCAACGGAGCGGACGAGCTTAAAAGCCAACGGGCACATGCTCGTTGTCGCGGATGTGGAGGTGCCCGAAAACGCTTTTGGAGATTTGTTCAGCCGCTACGGCAAACCGGCTCAAATCTCCTGGATCTCGAAGTCTCCGGC
>JAQYWF010000240.1 GCA_030145105.1 Desulfosarcina sp. | reverse complement strand
CATGGCGCGGTCGAAGGCCTGCAGATGGCGGTAGCGCAGCAGCTCGTTCTCGGCCAGCGACCACTGGCGGCGTGCGTGGGCATGCGACCACGCGTTGCCCTCGCGCGGGAAGTCGATCCACTCGGGGTGACCGAACTCGTTGCCCATGAAGTTGAGGTAGCCGTTGGCCGCCGTGGATAGGGTGACCAGGCGGATCATCTTGTGCAAGGCCATGGCCCGGTCCACACCCAGGTCCGGGTCGTCGACAGACATGTGGGCGTACATGGCGGCATCGGCCATACGGAACATCAGGGTCTTGTCCCCCACCAGCGCCTGGTCGTGGGATTCGGTATAGCTGATGGTCTTCTCCTCACGCCGCCGGTTGGTCAGCTCATACCACAAGCGTCCCATGGACCAGTCTTCGTCGGGCGTATCCTTGACCAACCGGATCCAATAATCCGGAACGCCCATGGAGAAGCGGTAGTCAAATCCAACCCCCCCGTCAGCCACAGGCAGTGACAGTCCCGGCATGCCGCTGATGTCTTCGGCCACGGTCATGGCATCGGGCCGGATGCGGTGAATCACCTCGTTGGCCAGGACCAGGTAGGCCAGGGCGTCCTCATCCACCATCTCATTGAAATAATCGTCGTACCCGGAAAACGCCTTTTCCAGGCCATGGTGGGTGTATAGCATGCTGGTGATGCCATCGAGGCGGAACCCATCCACGTGAAAAGCATCCAGCCAGTAACGACAGTTTGACAGCAGAAAGTGAACCACCTGGGGTTTGCCGTAGTCGAAGCAGCGGCTGCCCCAGGCATGGTGGTACCCCCGGCGGCCCTGGTGGAAGTACTGGTATTCCGTACCGTCGAACAGCCCCAGTCCCTCCACGGTGTTGGACACCGCGTGAGAATGCACCAGGTCCATGATCACGGCAAGCCCCTGTCCGTGGGCCGAATCGATCAGGTCCATAAGATCTTCCGGCGGACCGAACCGCGAAGACGGGGCGAAGAAGTTGGAGACGTGATAGCCGAAGGAGCCGTAGTAGGGATGCTCTTGGACAGCCATCAGTTGAATGGTGTTATAACCGGCATCCACTATCCGCGGCAGGACATTCGCGGTAAATTCTCGCCACGTGCCGACCTTTTCCGAATCCTGGGCCATGCCGGCGTGGCCCTCGTAGACCAACAGCGGCCGGTCCGGCCGCGTGAAGTCCGGATGCCGCCAGCGGTAGGGTGAATCCGGCGCCCACACCTGGGCATTGAAAATGAATGTAACCGGGTCCTGCACCACCCGGCGGGCATAGGCCGGAATGCGGTCTCCCTGTCCCCCGCGCCAGTGCATGCGCAGGCGAAAAAGATCCCCGTGGTGCAGAACGTCGCCCGGCAGGCGAATTTCCCACTGACCGTCATCGGTTAGCCGGGACAGGGCCAATGCCCGGTCTTCTTTCCAGTCGGAAAAATCTCCCACCAGATAGATCGCCGTGGCGTTGGGTGCCCATTCCCTGAACGTCCACCCATCCGCGGTCTGATGAAGACCGAAGTACTCATGCCCCGACGCCAAATCCAGGAGGTCCATGCGGCCTTCGGTAATTTTCCGGCGCATGCCCTGTATGTGAGCCATCCGCCGGACAAGGGCCTGGCGATGGGCTTCCAGGTAGGGATCGGCATCGATCATGCGGTCTACAAGGGTGTTGATCGCAACCATAAGGTTAGCTTTTTTAGGTGTTTAGACTGTAGCATGAAGGCATACTGTCGAATTTAGATTAAAATCGAATTTTCATCCTTCATTTGGAATTTGAGCTTTGTCATTTGGCATTTCATTAATCAAGGGTCTTTCCAGCATCTTCTCATACAGATCGATATACTGCCGTGCCGTGCTGGCATGATTGAAGGATGCGGCGCTCTGCTGCATAATGCGTTCAATCTGTGTGCGTTTCTTCGTTTTTGGCAACTTGAAAAAATCCATGGCTTGGGTCACGGCCCAGTATAGACCACCGGCATCGTAATTTTCGAATAAAAACCCGTTGCCGATGCCTTGATCCACATCGAGATGGGTGATGGTGTCGTGGATGCCGCCGGTATCGTGGGCCACCGGCAGCGCCCCGTAGATGGGAGCGATCATCTGGGGAAGGCCGCAGGGTTCGAACAGCGACGGCATGAGAATGAAATCGGCGGCCGCATAGGCCAGATGCTCCAGGCTCTCGTTGAAATCACACACCGCCACGCGATTGTGAAACCCGTGTTGGTTGACAATGTCCCGGAAGGTCTGCTGGTAGTCACCGTTGGCCACGAAAACCACCTGCAGGTTCATGTCCCAGTAATTTGAGATAATGCCGTAAAAGGCTTCGGCCAGCAGTTTGCAGCCCTTTTGGATCGGGTCCAGTCGCGACGGCCAGAAAAACAGCGGGGCATGGTCATCCTGGATCAGTCCCAATGTCTTCTGCAGGTGCCGCTTGTTCTCGCGTTTGCCGACCGGGTGACTGCCGCCCGTGTATTTGCGGTGAATTTGCTTGTCCGTTTCCGGGTTGAAGGAGGGATCCGGTGCGTTGAGAATTCCCGCCGCACAGTCGGCATTAAATTTATTGGTCAGCTGCTGACGCAGCGGCCATTCCACGAAGTTGTGCCGGCCTTCGACGATCTCTTCGAGAAACCGCGGGCTGACTGTGTTGACGAAGTGGGCGGCAAACACCCCGCTGGCCAGAAAATCCACCGGATTGTTTTCCCAGGATTCTTCGTAGCCGGTCGAAAATTTCTCATAAAAGAGGTGCTGCCAGAAATAGGCCGCGTCGATGCCGCGGTCCTCGATATGGGCCAGGTTGGATTTTACCGTGTGGATGTTGTGAATAGTAAACAGGCAGGGAATGCCCATCTGACGGGCCATGGCCGGGAGTAGTCCGGTCATCCAATCGTTGCAGTGGATCAGGTCCGGCCGTACCCGGGGAATGATGTTGTTGATCACCTCCCGCTGGAAAGCAAGGGAGAGTTTGGTATTCTCGCCGCCAAATGCCGAGTAAACCCGGTTCAGGTAGAAAAAAGCCCGATCCTCGGCCAAGTGCACCCGGTCGTCAGGCATGACGTTGCGGATGGCCCACTGCTCCCGTTCCAGAAACGGCGCCAGCCGGTCGTGGAAAATCGACCGGTAGTCCGGCAGGGCCACGTGAACGTCTGCGCCCTCGTTGAACAGCGCACTGACCAGAGCGGCCGATACATCGGCCAGGCCGCCGGCCTTGGCCGTGAGGTATCGGGAAAAATTGCCCATCCGCTGGGGCAGGTAGGTCACTTCCGGGGTAACGATCAGCACTCGTGGGTTCCGCTTGGCCGACGGCATCGGTGCCTCCTTTAGTTGGTTCTGGGTTCAGCGTTCTGGGGTATTTTGTCGACCTTGCTTAAGGGCCAGTCGGCACTTGATGAAACCACGAGGAGGACTGTGAACCGTGAACTGTAAACCCTGAACGGTGAACCCTGAACTATGAACATTGAACCCCTTACGCCCAGGTCAACAGCTCCGGCCGGAATCGGATCCATGCGTCGGCATTGGGGGTCACGCGGACGGTGAAGCCGTATCGGCCGGAATCGGTGCATTGCAGTTCGCAGCAGTAAAGGTACGTGCCTTCCGATTGTTCCTCCTTGACGCTCATCATCTTTACCCGCGGTGCATCGATGCGGTCCAGATGGCGCATTTTGCCGTAGTAGAGTTCCACGTTCAGCTCACCCGGACGCAGTTCACCGGTCTGGACCAGCGTGGTCACCTCGAATGACTGGTTCACCCGGAAGGGGCCCAGGGCGCTGCGAACCGGCGAGGATACATGAATCTGCCCCCATTTGTCCAGATAGCGCCGATGCTGATCGCTGAGCTGGCGGGCTTCCGCGCCATCATCGGACACCAGCTCCTCGAAACGCCGGCTGGCGGGCAGGTAGAACCGCTCTTCGTATTCCGATACCATCCGCAGGCTGCAAAACTGGGACATGGCCATCTTCATGGAAGCCTTCATCATCTTGAGCCACGCCTTGGGGGTGCCTCCGACAGTGCGGTCATAGTAGAGCGGTGCCACTTCGTTCTCGATAATGTTGTAAACGGCCTGGCTCTCCACCGCATCCTGATAGTTGTGGTCCTGGTACTCCTCACCGTTGCCAATGCGCCAGCCCCGCTCCGGGCTATAGCCCTCGCACCACCACCCGTCCAGGATGCTCACGTTGAGCACCCCGTTCAGGGCCGCTTTCATGCCCGAGGTCCCGCAGGCCTCCATGGGTCGCCGGGGAGTATTGAGCCACACGTCCGCCCCCTGAACCAGGCAGCGGGCAATATCTAGGTCGTAGTCTTCGAGAAAGACAAACCGGTGACGCAGGCTGGTTCGCCTTCCGAAATCCACCAGGCTGCGGATGATTCCTTTGCCCTCGTTATCCTTGGGATGGGCCTTGCCGGCGAAGAGGAACTGGACGGGCCGTTTGGTTGAATTGATGATGGCCTCAAGCCGGTCGGGATCCTGGAACAGCAGGTGAGCCCGCTTGTAGGTGGCGAATCGCCGGGCAAAAGCAATCGTGAGGGTGTCCTGATCCAGCACCGACTCCACCGCCTTCATGACATCCAGCGGGGCGTTGCGGCGACCGTACTGCCGGTACATCAGTTCCCTGACGGTCCGAATCAGTCGCGAGCGGCACATCTCATGAGCCTGCCACAGCTCTTCGTCAAAGATATCATCGATGCGTCTGGCATTTTCCGGGATGGTGGAGCCCATGTTCCACTGAGGCCCCAGATACCGTTCGAACAGGAGCTTGATTTCCGGTGCCAGCACCGACGGGATGTGAACCCCGTTGGTGATATGGGTAATGGGCGTCTCGTCGTCGGATCGGGTGGGCCAGATGTGGGACCACATGTGACGGGCCACCTGTCCGTGGAGTTTGCTCACGCCGTTGATGTACTGGGCGGTGCACAGCCCTAAGATGAACATGGAAAAGGGGGACTCCGCCGCCGCCCCATCCGGTTGTCCCAGGGCCACCAACTGGTCCGCGCTCATGTCGAAGCTCGCTTCAAACGGCTTCAGATAGGGTTCGACCATGGCGGGCGGGAATTCGTCGTGTCCGGCCGCCACCGGGGTGTGCGTGGTGAAGACCGTGGTTCGCGAGACGATTTCCCGCGCCGCCTCGAGACTGATGCCGTAGCGGTCCATAAGCTGCCGAAGCCGTTCCAATCCCACGAAGGCGCAGTGCCCTTCGTTCATGTGGCCCACCGTCGGCTGGATGCCCAAGGCATCCAGTGCCCGCATGCCGCCAATCCCCAGAAGCACCTCCTGGGCCAAGCGGGTGGATTGTTCTCCGGAGTATAGCCGCGCGGTAATGTCACGGATCTCCGGGGTGTTCTCCGGGAGGTTGGTGTCCAGCAGAATCAGCGGAATTCGGCCGATGCGGATCTTCCATACCTGGGCATAGATATCGCCGCCAATATCTGTAAGGCTGATGACCAGGTCGTTTCCGTCCTTGTCCTTCTGCTTGGACAATGGCAGGTGATACAGGTCGGTTTCCGGATAGGTTTCCTGCTGCCACCCGTCCTTGTCCAGGTACTGGCGGAAATAGCCTTCACGATAAAGCAGTCCCACCCCCACCAGGGGCAGCTTCAGCCCCGACGCCGCTTTGAGGTGATCGCCGGCCAGGATGCCCAGCCCGCCGGCAAAAAGGGGCAGGGTCTCATGGATTCCAAACTCCATGGAGAAATAGGCCACCATCTCCCCCTCGTCCCAGGGGCTCTCGCCATTGGTCTGGTTCAGCACCCTATTTTCAAACCGTTTGCGCACCTGCTCCAGGTGGGCCAGGTAGCTGTCGTCATGGGCCAGTTCATCGAAGCGCTCCTGGGGAACCTTAGTTGCGAACACAATGGGATTTCTTCCCGACGCCTCCCACAACCGGGGGTTGATACGCCGAAACAACTCCACGGCGTTCTGGTTCCAGCTCCACCAGAGATTGCGTGATAACGTCTCCAGGAAGGCAAGGGGCTCAGGGATATCAGGAAAAACCTGGTATGTCTGATAAAACTTCATTATCCTACTCCTCAAAGGATTCAGTATCGACTACACCACCACGACTGAATTTTCACAGTCGCCAAAATCGCTTTTCGCGTATCGGTCCGCTTCCCAGTCATTTTCCCAAATCGTCTGGTCAATCAAGTAACGGAACTGATACGCCTGGCCCGGTGTCAGCTCCACGACAGCGGTGAACTCACCGCTCTTGAGCCTTTTCATGGGGGTATTTACTACGCTCCATTCGTTGAATTCGCCCACGATGTGGACGGTCTTGGCTCCCGGGGCTGCCGCTTTGGGAACCCGGAAGGATACTTTACAACGGTCCTTGCTTTTTAGATACTGTTTTTTAAGGCTCACGATGCACCTCCTGATGGTTTTTAATTGTTTTTTCTGATAGTTATTAAAAAGGCTTCTGCTGGTACGAATTGTCCTTTGGTTTTTGGCAATTGTTTCTTATTTGATTGCTATTTGTCTTTTGTTTTCTGACTCTTGACTCCAGACACCAATCCCTCAATTTTGATCCACACCCGCAACAACTCGCTCACACCCCAGGCCTGGGCGTCACAGCCACGGCTGTGGTGCGGGGCATCGCCATCCAGAATTTCCGGTACGTGGCCCACACAGCCGTCATTGATCAGCCGGCTGGTGCTGGCCAGCCAGGCCAGGGCCGTTTCATACTCACCGGGGCCGAAACACTCCGCCCAGGCTTCGCAAAAACTGGGAAAAACCCAGGTCCAGGCCGTACCATTATGGTAAGCCGGCTTTCGGCGGGTGTCTTCATCACCCCCATAGACACCCACATATGGCGCTTTGGGGTCGTTGACCAGTTCGCCGTTATGATAAACCGGCAACTCCGGATCGATAGCGCGGTCTGCCAGGCTGCGAATGGCCCCGGGGACGATCAAGTCCTGGCAGGCAAAAAGGATTCGCCCGGCCACCCCTGGGTCCGATACCGCCCCCAGTGTCAGGGCGAAAAGCTGGTTGGGCCGCAGGGCGTCATCAGCGACGGCTTGGCTGGCCGGCGTGCCGGGGCCGGCGTGCAGGCAATCGGACAGGTAGCCCAAGTCGTCACGAAAGAACAGGTCAAGAATGGATTGACGGACCTGCAAGGCCAGACGCTGCCACCGCTTGCGAGGTTCCACCGCATCCACACGGCCAAGGTAGGCCAGGGCGGCCTGCCACAGGGCCTGGATTTCGATGGGGTAGCCCTGGCGCGGGGTGCCTGCCGGATAGTTGGTGTCCATCCAGGTGAAATGCGACGGGCTAAACAGCAGCCCGCTGCCGGCGTCCATGACGATGCCGTTGGGGGTTCCGGCCATGATGGACCGGGCGATGGAAAGCAGGACCTGCTTCAATGGCCGCCCCCCGCAATCGGTTTTCAGCAATTTGGCCTGGCCCATCAGCGTCCCCAGTTCGTCGCATACCCGAAAAAGCCACAGGGGCGCATCGGAGGTGTCCCGGTTGCCCGTGTCGGTTCCGCGGATCATGTTGGGAATGGTGCCGTCCGTGGCGAACACGGCAAACTGCACGATAATGCTCAGGGCTTCCTCATGACGCCCGGCAGCGATAATTCCCCTTACTACGATGAGGGTGTCACGCCCCCAGTCCAGAAACCAAGGATAACCGGCGATTACCGTCGAATACTGGTCTCGTTTGACGATGTATTGATCGAGCGCTTTTTTTAATGCCGGCACCGGCGGTTCCCATTGCGGTGATGCCTCGAAAAACCGGCTGATCCTTCGCCGCAGGTCAATGCCGGGTTCCTCGGGCGCGCCGGTTTCGCCCGCCACGCGGGCCTTGAGGATCTCGCTCTCACCGCCGGCAAGCGGTCCGGAAAAGTAGCCGGGGCTGAACAGATCCGAATTTGGGTCCTGGCCGCGCTGGGCTTCCTGGGGATGGTGGATCAT
>JAQYWF010000110.1 GCA_030145105.1 Desulfosarcina sp. | reverse complement strand
TCTGACCGAGCCTGTGCTGGGCGTTCCGGAAGATTGCGAGTCCCTGATTCTGGATATGCTGGGGCGGCCCAACATCTGTTCCAAGGAGTGGGTGTGCCGTCAGTATGACCATGAGGTGCAGGGGACCAGCGTGATCAAACCCCTGGTCGGCGCCGGGAGGGATGTACCCAGCGATGCGGCCGTCATTCGCCCGGTGCTGACCTCGCAGCAGGGCCTGGTATTTTCCCAGGCCTTGATCCCCATGGTCTCGGCGATCGATGCCTATCACATGACCACCTGCACCATTGACGAGGCCGTTCGCCGGGCCATCGCCGTGGGCGGGGATCCGGACCATCTGGGTGGTGTGGACAATTTTTGCTGGCCCACCATCCAATACGATCCGCTGAAAAATCCCGACGGCAAGCACAAAGCCGCCCAACTGGTGCGTTCGTGCAAGGCACTCAAAGCGATGTGCATGGCCTATGGCATCCCGCTGCTGTCCGGCAAGGACTCCATGTACGTGGATGGGCATCTGCAGGGCCGCTATGGTGAAACCCACAAGGTCTCGGCGCTGGAGACGCTGCAATTCTCAGTTGCCGGTGTGATAAAGGACGTGGGCCAATGTCTCACCATGGATGGTAAAGTCCCCGGGGATCGGGTCTGGGTGGTCGGGCTCACCAAAAACGAACTGGGCGGCTCGGAGTACTATGAGCACCTGGGCCATGTGGGGTTGAATGCCCCCATCGTCGATCCCACAAACTTTGCCGCCCGCTATCGCATCATGGCAAAAGCGGTCAAAAAGGGGTTTCTGGCTTCCTGCCACGGTATTTACAGAGGCGGGCTGGGGATTCATCTGGGCCTTGTGGCCATGGGGGGTGAGTTGGGCCTGACGGTGGACCTGAGCCAGGTGCCGTCGGAAGGCGTCGATCGGGACGACACCCTGCTGTTTTCGGAAAGTGCCGGCCGGTTTATCGTTACCGTGGCGCCTGACAACCAGGATGCCTTTGAACGGCTGTTTGACGGGCATCCGGCAGCCTGTGTGGGCGAGGTGACCGAGGCACCGCAATTGAAAGTCATCGGCATCGATGGTAAGAGCCTGGCAGCCCTGACTGTTGAACGGATGAAGTCGGCCTGGAAAGGGCCGTTTGAGGATCTGATATGAGCACAAAACCGAACGTACTGGTGCTGACGGGTTTCGGCCTCAACTGTGATCATGAAACGGCTTATGCCTTCGAGCTTGCCGGGGCCGTGGCCAAGCGGGCGCACATCAACGCCCTGATCGCCGGTGACGTGTGCCTGGATGATTTCCAGATCCTGGCCGTTGGCGGCGGCTTCAGCTGGGGAGACGATCATGGTGCCGGGGTGATTCAGGCCCTGCGCCTGAAGACGAACATCGGCGACCGCCTGCTCGATTTCGTGGCTGCCCAGAAGCTGATCATCGGCATCTGCAACGGATTCCAGACCCTGGTCAACCTGGGATTGCTGCCTGGGATCGATGGGGATTACACCCGGCGATCCGTGGCCCTGACCTACAACGACTGCGGTAATTTTCGTGATCAATGGGTGCGCCTGAAGATCGATCCCGGCTCGGCATGCGTGTTCACCAGAAACATGCAGACTCTCGAGCTGCCGGTCAGGCACGGTGAGGGAAAGTTTTATGCGCAAAGCGAAACACTGAGAACACTGATGGATAACCACCAGGTCGTCATGCAATATGCCATGCCGGACGGCCAGTCGGCCAATGGTGCCTTTCCTCACAACCCCAACGGCTCTCTGGCCGATATTGCCGGCATCTGCGACGCCAGCGGACGCGTCTTCGGACTGATGCCACACCCGGAAGCATACAACCATGTCACCAACCACCCGGATTGGACACGGCAGATGGAAAAGAATAAAAGGGCAGGGAAGCGTGGCGGCAGCATGCGGGGGGAGGGGATCCGCATCTTCGAGAACGCCGTTACGTATTTCAGTTCCGCTCCGTGATGTAACCATGCAGCCGGCCGTTGCTCCTGACTGTGATGGTCCGTTGATTTTTCAGCCGCACCAACATCTGCCCGGAACCTGACTGCTTCCGGGCAGGACAGGGCAAACTCACCCATGAATCCAAACAAGCGCCTGACCCGCCATGTGAATCGCCTGCTGATCAGATCCACCAACTGGATCGGTGATGCCGTCATGACGACACCGGCGGTTCGCGCTATTCGGCATAACTTTCCCGGCGCCCATATCAGCCTGTTGGCCAAGCCCTGGGTGGCGCCGGTGTTTGACCACAGCCCCCATGTTGACGAGATCATCGGCTTCGAGGCCAATGGCCGGCACAAGGGCTTTTACGGGACGATCCGCCTGGCAAGGGATCTGCGGACGTACCGATTTGATGCCGCTATTTTCCTTCAAAATGCCATCGAAGCGGCCCTGATCGCATTCTTGGCCGCCATCCCCACCCGAATCGGATTTGACACCGACGCCCGGCGACTGTTGTTGACCCATCCAGTGCGTTGCACCAAAGTCATTAAATCTATTCACCAGACCGGTTATTACCTGAAGATGCTGGAAGGGGCCGGCCTGGTTACCGGTTCGCCATCCCTTGAACTGCACGTGGGAGCCCAGGACCGACATGAGGCGGAGCAGATTCTATCGACCCATGGCATCACACCCGGTCACCGGGTGGTTGGACTCAACCCCAGTGCGACTTTTGGCCCGGCCAAACAGTGGTTTCCCGAGCGCTATGCCGCCTTGGGCGATCATCTGCAAAAAGACCTAGATGCCACGATTGTGATCTTCGGCGGACCGTCGGACCGGGCGCTGGGTCAGACCATCTCAGGAATGATGGCGGCCCCGGCTATCGACCTGAGTGGCCGGACCAGCCTGGGCGTGGCTATGGCTTTGATCGATCGTTGTGATGGCTTTGTCACCAATGATTCGGGACTCATGCATGTGGCTGCCGCGCTGAACACGCCCCTGGTGGCCATCTTCGGCTCGACCAATTCAACCACGACCAGCCCATACAGTCCGACCAGCCGGATCGTTCGCGTGCCCATCGAATGCAGCCCCTGCATGCAGCCAGTCTGTCCGTTGGGCCACATGAACTGCATGAAATGGGTAAGCGTGGAAATGGTGCTTGATGCGGTAAAGGGCCTGATGTGAATATTCTTATTGTCAAGCTCAGCGCCATCGGCGATGTGATCCACACCCTGCCGGCCCTCAACGCCATCCGCGCGCACTATCCTGGGGCACACATCACCTGGCTGGTGGAAGCGGCAGCTGCCGACCTGGTTATCGGCCATCGGGCACTCGATCGTGTCCTGATCTCGAAACGAAAATCATGGATGCGTCAGCTTTGGGGAGCGGGCCGACAGGAGACGTTCAGAGCGATTCGGAAATTCCTTCACGACCTTCGAGATACCCGCTATGATATGATTATCGATTTTCAGTCGCTGTTCAAAAGTGGGGTGCTGGTCTGGTTGGCCCACGGAAACCGAAAAATCGGATTCGACAAAGGCATGCAGCACCAGGAGCACAGCTACCTGTTTTTAAACGTACGCGTGCCGCCGGTGGATATGGAGGTGCATGCCTTGACCCGGGGGTTGATGCTGCTAAAGGCCATCGGCATTCCAACGAGCAACGTCGTCTATGACATCCCCGTATCCGAGGCTGATCATGCCTCGGTTGAGGCTTTAATGACGGGCCAGCATTTGTCCGGCAACCGTCCACTGGTGGCCATCAACCCCGTGGCCTTATGGGAAACCAAACTCTGGTTTAACGATCGTTTCGCAGAGCTGGCGGACCGGTTGGTATTAGAATGGGATGTTGATGTGGTGTATACCGGTGGCCCCGGTGACCGAGGTGTCATCGATGAGATTCTTTCGATGATGAAGGCACCGGCGGCCAATCTTGCCGGATGGACTACTTTGAAGATGCTGGCGGCCCTTTACCAGCGATCGGCATTGCTGGTGACTACCGACACCGGCCCCATGCACCTAGCGGCTGCCATCGGCACCCCGGTGGTGGCCCTGTTTGGTCCGACTGCCCCGTGGCGTACCGGCCCCTTTGGCGACGGTCATCAGGTGGTCCGCACGGCCCCTGCGTGCAGTCCCTGTTTTAAACGGCAGTGCGATGAACACCGCTGCCGGTGCATGTCGGACATCAGCGTACAAATGGTCTACAATTGCTTAGGTCAGACATTGGCCAAACCCTTGCCGGCAAACAATAAATGATTCAGATTGGCCCACGGACCAATAGATACCGACAACTGATATCCAAACAGTGGAACCCATGAAATTCTTCGAAGTCTATCGCCAAAAATTATTAAAGATCACCAAAGGCGATCAACAGGTAAGCGGTCCCATAGAACGCATTCTGCTCGTCCAATTGGGCGATATCGGAGACCTGGTGCTTTCCATACCCACGATTCGATCGCTAAAGGAAACATACCCCTCGGCACATCTCACTGTTGCCGCCCGTGATAAAGCCAGCGATCTTGTCAATCTATGTCCCTGGAGCGATGACGTCCTCGAAATTAAAAAGGAAAAATTAACGCCCGGGGATTGGGTCGGGCACCAATACCGCTTCTTTCGCGCCCTGCGATCCAAACCGTTCGATATGGTTATTGATTTGCGGACGGGGACAAGAGGCGCGATATTAACTTTCCTGAGCGGCGCCCGCATCCGCATGGGGTTCACCGCATTGGAAGAAACCTGGCGCAACTACCTGTTTACCCATCTGGTATATCCGCCGATGAACATGCCGATGCTGCACATGGCCCATTATCATTTACTGCTGTTAGATAGATACGGGTTCGACGTGAATCCACAATGGCCCAGACTCCGCATCGATGAAAAGCGTGCCAGAGATATATCGGATTTGCTTAACAGAGAAAATGTGCCTTTAACGATGCCACTTATCGCGATCCAGCCATTTTCATTGTGGCGTTATAAAGAGTGGCGTCCAGAAAAGTTCCGACAACTGGTTCAATGGATCCTGAGCAGTTTTCCTGTCGGGGTGCTTGTCTGTGGAACCCGTTCTGAACGTTCGCGTATCAAGCGGATGATAGACGGCATTCCGGCCGGCAAGGTTTTCAATATGGCCGGCAAAACCACTATTTCTCAATATGCGGCCTTGCTGGCACGTTGCCGTTTGTTCATCGGCTGCGATAGTGCCGGCGTTCATATTGCCTCAGCCGTAGAAACCCCGACGGCAACCATTTATGGCCCATCATCACCGAAATCATGGGCACCAAGAGAAAACGGGCATGTGGTCATTCAAAAGGCGATGGATTGCGTCCCCTGCCGAGAGAAGGGGTGCCGCGGCAGTGGCCGGAGCGAATGTCTGGAAAAGCTCTCGGTGGATGAGGTTGTCGCAGTGGTTGAGCCCTTGATTGCCGCTTGGGTGTGACATAAGCGTTACGAACAAAGAAATGTCGTGAGACCGTGATCCTTTGCATGTAGTTTTTCAATATTCATGAACTAACCTAACCGGAAAGAAAGTATTGGGATTATTCAACACGCTGAAAAAAGAGAAATGGCGCGGGACGTTAACCTTAGGGATTACAACCTTTGAACGACGATTTGAAACTTACTTCATGCCGCTAATCGAGCAAATACGCGGTATGGATGTTGAGATAGAGATCGTGGTTGCAGTTAACGGTGAGCATCAACAACGATTCTCTGAACAATATCGAACCGCCTTGCTGAGTTTTAGCGCTGGGCAGCCGAATCTTTTCCCGATCGTTTTCCCACAGTTTCGTGGTTTGGCTAAACTGTGGAACTCAATCATCGTCAACGCGTCCCATGATCATATTCTGATTCTGAACGACGATGTGGCCATACCTAAAGGCAATTTTCTTGAGAAAGTCCGCCAAGCGCTGGCGCGCAGCCAGGGAAAGTCCTTTACCATAAATGGGTCCTGGTCTCATTTCGTCGTCAGCCGGGAGGAGATCGATCACGTTGGCTATTTTGATGAGCGTCTGTTGGGAATTGGTGAAGAGGATGGGGACATGACCTGGCGATACATTGCGCTTTACGGTCGCCCCATCAAGAATTATTCGATCTCTGGCATTTCCAATTTTTCGGAAGATACCATGAGTGAACAGCCGGCGAATATTGCCTGCCATAGTGGCGGCAAATACAGCCAATTCAATCGTTCCTTTGTATACCAATCAAAGTATCAGGAAGATCCAACGGGAATCAAAGGCATGTTTGATGTTCCCATGTCCAATAATGACCCGGGGCCACAACAATACCCCCATGAGCGGTTTTATCGAGACAACCGCAACAAGCTGTAAACGATGGGAAACAACATTAAACAGGTCACCATTGTAAAGGATTGGGATTGGCCAGACTTGCGGCGGCAGACACCCAACGGGGATGGCATATGGGACGGTATCCACTTTTCCATAGACGATGCTGAGGTGTGCGACGCCCTGGTCGTTCTCAATAATCGACTGGAGAACTCATTTTCGATCACCGTAAAAGGCAACAACGTCTGGGCGCTGATGCAAGAGCCTTATGTTAAAGGCGTCACCGACTGGATGGCCGAAAAGCACGATGCCTTTGATAAGGTCTTCTCTCATTTTAGGCCGCAGCCGACCGATAAGTATGTTCGTTCTCATCCGGCAATTCCCTGGCATGTCAACTTCACCTACACTGAACTGGTAAACCTGCCGGTGGTAAAAAAAAGCAGACCATTATCGTGGATTGTGGGCAATGTTAAAGACTTGCCGGGTCACATCAAACGGTGGCAATTTCTTGAAGTATTGCAGCAAGATCAATCCATCGATATCGACCTGTTCGGAAAGGCAGTACGGTTCATTGAACATAAAAATGAAGGCTTATTGCCGTATCGATACGCGCTGGCCGTAGAGAATACATGCACAGCAGACTATTGGACGGAAAAAATAGCCGACTGCTTACTGACTTGGACGGTGCCCATTTATTACGGTTGCCCCAATTTGGAATCCTATTTCCCGCCTAAGGCGTTTATTCGCATTGATATCGAAAAACCGCAACAGGCCATGGCGCATATTCGTGAGGTGCTGGCCAACGACGATTGGGATGCTCGCGTGCAGGCGCTGGCCGAGGCCAGGGATTTGATTTTGCATCGATATCAACTTTTTCCGCATATACGCGCGATGATGACAAAATACGCTGACAACAATCATTTCAACCGGCGGGTGACCATACCGGCCTATCGACGGAGTCCCAAGGCTTATGCACGCCGTCGCCTTTATAAGGTCAAAAAAGCGTTTGGGTTAATCTAACGTAAAATAAAATTTCGAATTATTTCTGATTAATGCAGGAAGGATCCATTGCATGAAGGTTAGCATCATCATCTCTTTTTATAAGCGAATATCACACCTCAAGTGCTGCTTGGATGCTCTGGTGGACGCATCCAGCTTGTTTGATGAGGTTATCGTTTCCGATGACGGCTCCGATGCGGCAACTGTGGATCGGGTAAAAAACCTGATTTCTCAATATCCTTTTTCGATTCACCACGTCTGGCAACCTAAAAAAGGGTTCAGGGCGGCTGCGGTTCGTAACAATGGCGTTCGCGCAGCTAATGGCGAATACCTCATTTTCCTCGACTGCGACTTTTTAGTGTTACCGGATACGCTTAAGATTCATCTGTCATCTGCCCGTCCCGGGAAATTCCTTTCCGGAAATTTTAAAATTTTGTCGGAATCCCAAACCCAGCATATTTTCGACAATGGACTCGTTCAGGAGGATCTTGTGCGTCTGTATAATAGCTTGCCTGAAGACAATCTGAAACGGGATCATTTTAAATTTATCACCCGCACATGGCGTATCAGGCTCGGTCTCGCCAGTCCCCGAAAACAAGTTCTTGGGGGGCATTTCTCCATATATCATAGCGATTTTGCGAAGGTGAACGGATTTGACGAAAAATTTGTCGGCTGGGGGGGAGAGGATATCGACTTGGGCATCCGTTTGGTCACCAGCGGGGTGTACGGTCGATCGGTCATTCGATCAGCCCGGATTTTGCATATGTGGCATCAAAGGGAAAAGAATAGTGAGGACTGGAAAAAAGGGGCCAATATGGATTATTTCAGTCGCAAGCACATCAAGCCGGTATGTGATCTCGGATTGAAAAAATTGGCCTGATTTTTTCAATCCGGCCGATTCATTCGCCACAGAACGGCCGTAATCGAAAAGATCAAAAATAAAACTGTCTCGGGGATTGTCGAAAAAATCGGTTCAAGATTGCCTTTTACGAAAAACATCGCCAATGCAGCCAAGATGCAATTCGCCCATTTCCTGATAAAATTCGTATGACCGCATCGTATAAGTTGGATCAGCATTTTGCAACAGACGGCAAGCACCATGATGTACAGAAAAAGCCCGACCAAGCCTGTTCTGACAGCTATGTTTAAAATCATATTGTGTGGCCAATTGAAATGTTCATCAGCTAAACGATACTTTTCAGGGACCCTTTCGTTATAAAGATCCGGAGATATCAGCTGATGGTTTGCCATCGAGTTTATTCCGAAACCAATTCCCATTATCGGGTAGTCTTTGATAACTTCCTTGGTTATTAGAAAGAGGCTGATGCGGTGACGGATGCCCCCATCAACATGCAATCTGTTTTTAACCGGAGACAGGAAGACAACGAGTATTAACAAAGACAAGAGGATAAGAAGCAACTTCCGCTTACTATAAAAAAGGATTGGAATAACTAAAAGCATCGCAACAAAATTGCTGCGGGTCTGTGTCAAAATCGTAACGAGGAGCATCGGTGATACCATGAACAGCAAGGCTGCCCGCAAGGAGCCTCTTTTCTCATCCGGGTACAAACGTGTTGCTAATATCATGGCAAACAGGGTTACTACGCCGATGAGATTGGTCGGTGTTTCAATCAGCTTAAGACCAAAGCGGTTTCCCGGGGAGATGTCCAATATGAAATATTCATAAAAGAGCGCCCCTATGGAGAATAAACAGGCTGAGGTTATTATCGTCCATGAGAGCGCTTTTATCTTTTTTTCGGTGTCGATAAGATTGATGACCAACAAATAAAGAAGAATATATTTCAGAAAGTGCGTCAAATAATCATGAAGGCTATAGGCTTGGTCTAACGCAAAAAAAAGACCGATCAGGGACCATGTGCCAAACAGCAAAACTGGATATATCAACGGTGAATAAAATGAGATTGTAGTTTGTCGGGTGACCAATAAAATTAAAAGCATACCTGCCGATCCATAAAACGTGATTTCGGTGCCGGCGGTCGTGATCGCAAGTGGGAAAAGGAAAGTGAATGCCAATAAGAGGAGATAAGCAACCGTTTTATATTTTCGATTACTGTTTTGATCAGTCACGTTAATCATATCATTTCCTCATATATGCCGCTGACCTTGTTAACCATCGCATCCCAGGAATGGGTTTGCGCAGTGTCAAAAGCGCTGATTCCCATCTGATGGCGAATCTTCGGTTGGATTAGGCGGTTTATTTTTTCAACTACGGAGACCAAATCGTCAGCATCGACGACAAACCCATTGCAACCGTTTTGAACGACATCCCTGGCCCCCACATTCCGGCTGATGATCACCGGTAAACCCGCTGCCATGGCTTCAAGAATCACCAGGCCAAACGTATCGAATTGGGACAAGAGAATAAAGATATCACTGCCCAAATAGATCCGTTCGATATCCAATCGGACTGGCCCGGTAAAGGCCACCTGATCTCGGATGCCCAGAGAATCAGCCAGTTGACGGTATTTATGGATGTTTCCTTTACCCACCACCAGCAATCGAATGGTCGCCGCCAAGTTTGAACGGTTCACCACGCTAAGGGCCTTGAGGATTATATCCAATCCTTTAATTTCGAAATTCATACCGACAAATAAGAGTACGATATCTTCAGCGTCCCATCCATGCTGCTGCCTTAACGTTACACGGCAATCGTGCTTGTCCCAACGCAAAAAGGGTTTTACTTCAATTCCTGGAGAAACGACTTTAATGCGGTCATCAATCCCATCGAATGCCAGATTCAATTTCTCCGCCGTGATGCTGGAAACGGCTAATAAATGCTTGCATTTTGGGTGGTCTATAAGTCTTTTTTCAATATTTGCCAGCGTATGATCAAAAAGGCCCATTACCTTTTTATGGCGAACCTGTTTAACCCAGATGGGGTGCGGAATGCCGTGAACGGAGTATATGTCAGCTTCCAAAATGCGCTCATGGGTGTGGATGAAGTTTACGCCCAAACGATTGATCTTTTGGCGCGCAAAAAGAGCAAAACTCAGTGGGGCCATAAATCGCGGAAAAGCAAGGATCGGTACATGATGGAAATGGATCAAATCCGAACCCTTGCGCCATCGATTGGCAAAGACATGGATTTCCCAGCGCTGATCCGCGGCGATACGTTCGGTCAGTTCGTAAACCAGTTTTTCGCCGCCGCCGACCAGCCCGTATTTGGGCACGACGACGGCAACACGGATAGTCTGTGCATTTTGTACCGATCTATGATCCATCTGCACTCACTGCTGTCCTCCCCGAAGATGATTTCATCTGGCCATCAGAATAAACTGCTGTCAATGCGCGTCTGAATGCCTCCCGGTCACATTGTTGGGCAAACGCTTGGGCAGCGTCTGAGTATCTATGCGGATTGGCACCCAGTATCTGTTCTGCCATACTGAGTGCGTTCTTTAATGCCTGGGTATTCCCTGACGCGAAACAGATGCCCAAGCCCTTTTTACGGACCCGGTGCGCGATGAGCCCTTCGTCTGAGGCGACAACCATTTTCCCTGCCGCTGCGGATAGTGCCAGGACACCGCTTGAGCCAAAGTGGCCCACATAGGGCAGCAACACAATATCGCTGGCAGCAAAGCAGGTGTGTTCTTCCGCTTTGGATACATAACGGTTAAAAACCGTCGCATTTCCCCGTTGGGATAGGTTGCGCATGCCATTGGTGATCTCTTTGTCATTTGACAATTGACCGGCGTATAGCAAATGCCATCGCTCCGGACGGGTTGACGACAGCATGGCACGAATGACCAGATGTAAACCTTTGCGCCGCGTGCCGATACCATAGTGGAGCAGGACAAATTTGTTGGGAGAGATGCCCAGGTGGTCACGTGCCTGGGATTTGGACATGTTAAAACTGCCGCTCCATGTGTCGGGCAAAAAGGTCAGTCCGGCACGGGCGTACCGTCGGTGGTGCCTGGCGTAAAGGTATTCATCCAGCAGGCAAACCCGATGGTACCATCCGCCTTTCGCCAAACGGTTGAATCCGATCTGTTTGAGGATGTTACCGACGGGCCACAGGGGGTTAGCGAGAAATCGGGGCCTGAAATAGACACCGCTAAGCTTGCCCTGCAGAGGGCGAGGAGGCAACACACCCACCGATGCACGTCTCAGCATGGATGAGGCGATATCGTCCAAATTATTTACAAACGCCTGATCAGCTTGGCTTTGTACGAAACAGTGGTTGAGGGCTGCTAATTTTGAACCGCCTTTTATACGGCGATCGGAATCGAAAATAGAATTGACCGAGACTTGATTCAACAGATCACCCAGATGCTTCTGATACCTTTCCACAGCCTGATCGCGGCCGTCTATGGCAAGGGTGAGACGGTGACCTGAGGAGAGAAAGTCTTCCGCGATATAACGCAACCAGCTCAGGTGATGGCCCTCAAGTCTCGGTTCAAAAATAAGAATGTGCATGGATTTTTCTTCTCGGCCAAGTTTCATAGGGGCGGGTTTTCCAGCGCTGATGAACCCAGAACCATTGATCCGGATATCGTCTGGCATAGATTTCGATGACCCGGTTGTACATCTGCGTATTCAACTCCACGTCTTTTCTCGCATCGCCGGTCCGGATGGTTGGCAGTTCAGGTCCCACAACCGCTTGAAACCCGTTGCCTGTGCGGATCAAAAAAAGCGGCAATACCGGTGCACCGCTTTTCAGCGCTAACATCGCCATGCCATTGCTGGTGCAGGCCCGGTGGTTGAAAAAGTCTGCAAAAACACCTTCGTACCAATCCACATTCTGATCCATCAACATGGCCACTGGGTAACCATGCTTTAGGGCTTTGTAAATCTGCCGCATGGCGCCGCGCCGGGTGGCAATCGGTTTACCGCCGAAGCGGGAGCGATTCTCTTTGAAAAAGCGGTCGAGAAACGGCTTATCCAGGGGGCGGTAGACGATTCGAATCGGATTATTGACGAAATATTCGACAATGGTCAGTAACTCCCAATTGCCGAAGTGAGCCGTCAGAACAAGGAGGCTTCTGCCCTTGGCCATGGCGTTGTGATAATCATTGAGGCCATGAAGGGTGACATGATCGGCCAGCTCTTTATCCGATAAATGCAGAGACCAGCCGATTTCAAAAACCATGTGAAACAGGTTTTCAAAGACAAGCCGGGCAATGACATGGATCTGGTCAGCCGTGCGTTCACGGCCCAACGCCCGCTGAAGGTTGTCCAGGGTGATGCGGCGGTGCTTGCGGTCCACGATAAAAAAGAAACGACCGAGCAAAACGGCGCAGCGTCGGCGCATGTTGTTGGGAAACCGACCCAGCAGGCGCAGCAGTCCTCGGGCAATATGGTAAAGCAACTGATCTGAAGCGCGCATTGGATCCGGTCTCATCCGTTTACGATTTCTGATTTGAACCGCGACAGCGAGCGCACTCCCTGCGCCTTGTCACGGGGAGGCTTCAAAAATCATCACCTGGCATTGCGCTGCCGAACACGGGCAATGCGGCTACACTCACGTGAGTACTAACCCGGTGGCGGATGATCGGGCGGCAGGGCCGATGGATGGTCAATGGGTGCAAAGGCTTGTCCCGCCTCCCAGGCCTTGGCGTGCTTTAAAAAGACGTAACCCGAGGAGACCATGGCAATAATGAGTCCAGGCCAGCCATCCAGAAAGCCTTTTTTCCACAGGAAACATTCCAAAAACTTTCCAAGGGTATGGGGAATGCCGCCCAACAGGAATAACGCACCGGCGCCACCGCGATGCTTGGCATATACATCGGAAAACTGATTGGCGGTGTTGACGTGGTCGGTGATGTTCCGATAGACCCGGTGATGAAAGGGGGAGTCGAGGGCCTGAACATGGCCGTCGATTGCCAATCGTTCGTGAATGCCGTCGCCGATCCATTTTCCCGCACCGCTTCGAACCAAGCGAACCTTGCGGTCCGGATACCACCCACCATGTTTGATCCAGCGTCCCAAATAGTCACCTATCACGGCGGAGTGCAAAACACCAGCCCGAATGGTGATACCCTGACCTTGACGGGCGCT